>JAWLGN010000038.1:0-27023 GCA_041685075.1 Bryobacteraceae bacterium | reverse complement strand
CCGTTGGTGCCGCCCAGCATGATGGCGTAGCCGCCCAGGTCGGTCGCCAGTCCCAGGGCCTCGCGCGCTTCGCCGTCGCGCGGGTTGGCGAGCGCCGCTGGCAGGTAGCGCAGCACGAGATTCAGCGCCGTGGCCGCGATGCGCTCCATCTTCGCGGCATGGGGCTTGCCCACGGCGCCCCACAGCACCTCCAGGCAATGCGCGCAGCCGTCCAGCGCGCCGTCGGCGGTAAGGGATGCCGGCGCTCCGAAGGTGGCGCCGTAATCGAAGATGGCGCGGGCCGGCACGATGGCGTCGTCCACGATCAGCTTCTTCTGTCCGGTGGCGAGGTCCGTGATGTTGGAGTACTTGGTGAGGTGCGCAGCGCTGCTGGCGGCCGTCTGGATGGCCAGGTGCGGCGCCAGGCGCCTGCCGGTGCGTTCCACCGCGGCGCTCACGAGATTCGTGCCGAAGTAGTCGTCCACCTCTCCGCCTAGCGTGCGCAGCACCTCGGCGGCTTTCACCGCATCGATGGTGCTGCCGCCGCCGAAGCTGACGATGAAATCCGGCGCGGCGCCGGCGATCTCGGCGGTGATGCGGGCCAGGTCTTCCCGCGGCGCGTTGGGCGCGGCGCCGCGAACCGTGCGGGCCACCTCCATGCCCGCGGCTTCGAGCGACTTCGTGATGGCTGCTACGCAGGCGTCGCTGCCTGCAAACCCGCCGCGCACCACGACGGCGCGGCGCCCCATGCCCGCGGCCATGCGCCCGGCATCGCCGAGCACGTCGAAGCCGTTGAGATAGCAATCCCCTTTGAATTCGCGCAGTAGTTCTCTGGCCTGGTCGAACATGCCCCCAGTGTAACCCCGGCGCGCGCCGGGCCGTGTTACGCCTGGGCCGCGCGCCGCAGCCTGAAGCTCTCCAGCATGCCCTTCCACTTCCGCAGCACGATTTCGACGAGGTTCAGCAGGATGGCCAGCACCAGCAGCAGCGGCCACAGCGCCATGGTGCCCTGAATGGAGCGGCCGCCGGTATCGAACACCTGCTCGAGGGGTGGATTGTAGCGCCCGCCGGTGGCCTGGGCAAGCTGCTCGAGCAGCGCCGTGTTGGCGCCGAAATCGGTGAGTTCGTCCTCCTGGCGGTAGAAGCCCACCTCCGGGAAGGCGCGCGATTCCTCGAGCGGGCGTACGCGGAAGAGTCCCTGGGCGGGGCCCACGGGCAGGCGCCCGCGGTAATAGCCCGCCGCCATTTTCACCACCTGCACCGGCTGTTGGAAACCGTCCGGTCCGAAGGCGAAGACGTCCGGCGGCTGCGCCGGCTCCTCGACGTTGCGTCCCAGCCGGTACTCCACCACCAGCTCATTGTTGGCGCGGTCCACTTCGGCGCTGGCCTCCGTGGCATGCGCGTGCGGCAACAGGTCGCGGAAGACGTTGGTCCACAGACGGTCGAAGCCCGGCCAGTTCACCCAGTTGGCGGCCCAGCGGCTCTTCGCGTCGGAAGTAAACACGGCGGCGCGCCCCAGCCCGTACTGCCAGCGCACCAGCAGCGGATCGTTCTCCTCGGCTTCCAGGATGGTGTCGGCGGTGGGCCGCGAGACGAACCGGACATAGCCGCGCAGCGCCGGGGCTTTTTCGATGCCCACGCCGTCGAGAATCTCCGCCTGCTTCACCACGGAGACCCGGATGGGCTTTTCCACCGCCGTCGAGCCGGTGTGCTCCTGCACGTCGCGCAGCAGGATCTGCGCCAGGTCCTCCGGGTCGGCCACGAAGTAGGCCTTGCCGTTGGCCAGTTGGGCCACCTTTTCCAGATATCCGCGGTTGACGTCCTGCCCCAGTCCCACGGTGGAGATGGTCACGCGGTTGATGGCCGCGTCCTGCGCCAGCGCGATGGAATCGCCCTCCTCGGAGATGCCGTCGGTCAGCAGCACGATGTGCTTATAGACGGCGCGCTGCGGCACAATGCGCCGGTAGGCTTCCTGGAGCGCGGGAGCGATCTGGGTGCCGCCGTCGGGCATGATGCCGGCGATCAGGCGCTTGATGAGGGGGCGGTCTTCGGCCTTGCGGATCGGCACCGCCCACTGGAAGGAGTTATCGAAGATCAGCACCCCCACCATGTCGATGGGGCGCAGGTTTTCCACCACGCCGGCGGCCGCCTGGCGAGCCAGCTCCATCTTGCGGCCCTCCATCGAGGAGGATTTATCCACGATCAGCACCACGGCGGTGCCTTCGGGCGTGCGCGGCGGCGCCAGTTTGGCCGGCAGGGTGCGGTCCAGCGCATCCTCGTCCTGGGGATCCTTTTCCACGTAGACGTTGCGCTCGCCGGCGATCCACAACACCCCGCCGCCCTGCTTGACGAACTCCTCCACCGCGTTCTTGCGCGGCGGTGGAATGGTCTGGGCGTCGAGGTTGTTGAAGATCAGCACCTGGTAGTCTTCGATCTTCTCCGGCACGCCGGCGGCGCGGGCAACCTCGAACTGGTTCGACTCCAGGGTGCGCACCAGGTGGGCTTCGGTGCCCTCGGGATCTCTGGTGATGAGCAGCACGCGCGGCCGGCGCAGCGTGATGGCGTTCTCGAAGCGCGTCTCCCCGAGGCCCTCGGCCCGAATGGTGCCGGCGAGTTCGATGGCGCCCACGGCGTTCAGGTTGGCGTGCACGCGGAAGCGATTCAGACCGGCCGCCAACTCCACCCGCTCCGAGCCCAGGGGCTTGCCCTCGGCGGCGATCTCCACCACGGCGGCGCCCGCCGCCGGGGAACTCACCGCCACGTCGATGGGGAAGCGCTCGCCGCTGAAGACCAGCGACGGCATGGCCACCGAGTCCAGCAGCAGCGCGGGCCGCGGGCGACCTTCCACCGCCACGGTATCGATGGGCACTCCCATCTGCTGGGCCTGCCAGGTCACGCGCGAGATGCTGCCCAGGTTCTCGTTGCCGTCGGAGATCAACAGCAGCCGCGGCACGTGTCCCGCCGGCAGGGCGGCCATGGCGTCGCGCACCGCGGCCTCTATATTGGTCCCTCTGCCCGCGGCTCCCGCGGTATGGCGGAAACGCCAGGCGTCTTTTTCGAGTTCTTCGGCGGCAGCCGGGCGCTGGCTTCGCGCGAAAGGAAAGACCTGCGTCCAGTTCCGGCCGCGGCCCTTTTCCAGGCGCGTGGCCAGTTCCGAGGCGCGCTCGAGATCTTCCGGCGCCATGCTGGAGGAAGTGTCCACCAGGATCCCCAGCGCCACTTTGGTCTGGTAGATGGTGAGAACCGGCTGCGCCAGCGCCGCCAGGATGGCGGCCATCGAGAGGGCCTTCAGCAGCAGCGCGCCGCGGCGTCCCGAGCGGCGCCACTCCCAGGCCGCCCACGCCGCCGGCACCAGTAGAAACAGCAGGACCCAGGTGCGCTCGAAGATCATTACAGGGTACCTCCGCCGTGCATGGCGCGCGCGGCGCCGCGGCTGAAGCGCCCGTACAGGAACCACTCCGCGAGCAGTCCCGCGGCGCCCAGCAGCGCCAGCCAGTACCACAGGTCGATCGAAGCGTCACCCGCGCCGCCCGAAGGGGGCACACCCTGGCGGGCGTTTTGCGGCGCCTCCCAGCGGGTCTCCCCTACCTGCGGCAGCGTCAGGGAATGAACGTATTCGTGATCTCCGGCGAGCACCCGCACCGTCCCGGGCCGCGCCGCGAAGAAGTGCAACGAGCCTTCCCGCAGGGTGAAGGGAATGGCTTCGCCGCTTTCGTGCAGTACCCGTACCTGGTCCGGCTGGGTGCCCGGTTCGAGGTCCACTTTCACGGTTCCCACGCTGCCGCCGGCGATCTCGGAAAGGCGGAAGATCTCCGGATCCATCCAGCGCAGGATGTTGGCGAACAGCAGCGGCGCGGCAAGCTCGGTGCGCATGGGCGAGAGGGCCGGGTGGAAGCCCAACGCCGCGATTTTCCGCTTTCCCTGGCGGGCCACGATCACCGGCCCCTCCCGCACCTCGCCGATACGCACGTCATCGGGCGCGCACCGGAAGACCGATGCCTCCTGGAGCTTAAAATCGCGCGTGCGCAGGCCGCGCGCCAGCGGGTCGTGCGGATGCCATTGCAGGAACGGAGCGTCGGCCACGCGCGAGGCGACCGGGATGGGGGAAGCTGCCGCCGGCGGGTCGATCCAGATGGAATTCACCTCGGGTTCGGCCCCCGGCTGGAAGCGGTCCAGGATCATGAGCTGGGAGCCGTCCTTGGGCCGGTAGGCCGAAGGCGCGCGAAACTCCGCGTGCACGCGCGGGCTGGCGGCCAGCACCGGGCGCAGCAGTTCCGGTTCGGCGGAGTAGACCGTCACGGCCAACAGGGGCTGTTCGGGCAGCTCGATGGCCGCGCGGTCGTCGTCGGAGAAGCTGTCGCGCGGCACCAGGCTGGCCTCCAGCAGGCCCGCCGCGCGGGTGCGGTGCTCGAAGCTGATCTCCTGTTCCTGGCGCGGCCCCAGGGTGAGGCGCCGCGCCCCTACCGCCACGGTGGCTCCGCCGCGCGCGGGGCCGAAGCCTAACGCCAGGGTGAGGGTGCGGGGGCGGGTACTGTAGTTGCGCACCGCCACGTAGATTTCCCAGAGTTCGGGATCCTGCGACGAGCGGCGTACCCCCAGCTTGCGCAATCCGCAGTTGAGAACCTCGCCCTCCACCAGCAGGGCCCGCAGGTTGGGCAGCTCCGGCGGCGCTCCCGCGGTTTCGCGGCCGCCCGTGTGGCCGCTGCCGACGTAGACGATCTCGCCGGCGCGGCGCCCGCCCTGCGTTTGGACCCGGTGCGCGAAGGCCAGCGCCTGTTCGAGATTGAGCGCCGTGGCGCCGGGCGTGGAGGCATCGATGGCCGCGGCCAGTTTCGCGCGGTCCGGCTCGAAGGCGGTGGCCGGAGTGGTAATGCCGTCGGCCCGCACCAGCATGACGCGGTCCCGGGCGGGCAGCGCGCGGATGTAGGCCCGGGCGCGGTCCTTGGCCTCGTCCATCAGGGTGCGTCCTCCGGAGGACGCACCCATCCAGGCCGAGGTATCCAGCACCAGCACGTGGTCGCGCGGCGCGCCTGCGCGCGCTCCCCAACGCAACTGCCCGATGGCCAGCAGCAGCAGCGCGATGCTGGCCAGTTGCAGAATCAAGGACCATGGCTGCTGGATGCGCCGCCGCCGGGTGATCATGGGCGGCTGCTCGGCGGCCCTCCAGAAGCGCAGCGCGGCCACCACCTGGCGCCGCCGCGAGCGGTCCAGCAGGTAGAGGGCGACGGTCAGGGCGGCCACCGAACCGAACACCACCAGAAACTGCCCCAAGGTAAGGTTGAGCAGGTGCATCAGGCCATTCCGCGGGCCTGCGTCAGCGGCCCGAACATCACGTCTTCCAGCGGCTGCGACGCGGAAACCCCAACATAGCGCCCACCGCTGCGCAGCGCCAGGTGGCGGATGGTTTCGGCGTACTCGTCGAAGGCGCGGGTGTAGCGCTGCCGCGCCGCCTCATCGAACTGCAGCTTCAGCCGCTCGCCGCTTTCCGAATCCTGGAGTTCCAACTCCCCGCTCCAGGGCGGCGTGCGGTCCTCGTCCGCCCACACGTGCAGCAGGTGCAGTTCGTGCCCGTAGTCGGCCAGGTATTGCAATGGCCGCTCGCAGCCGCTCTCGTCGAGAAAATCCGAGATCACGATGACCACGCCGCGCTGCGGGCAGGCGGTCATGAATTCCCGTATCACCGCCATGGTATCGGTGCGTCCTCCCAGGGCGAGATTGTTGAGCACGTCCGTTACCGGCCCGAAACGATGGCGTCCGCCGCTGGAATAGAACCGCTGCGCCAGGCGTTCGGCGTAGGGGTGAATCTCGATGGTATCCAGCCGCACCAGTCCCACGTAGCACAGGGCGGCGGCCAGCTTGCGGGCGAAATCGAACTTGCGCCCCTCGCCCGTGCCCATCGATTGCGAAGTGTCCAGCAACAGCCGCATGGGCACGCGGGGCTCCACCTGGAACATCTTGAGGAAGAGTTTCTCCAGGCGCAGGTAGGCGCGCCAGTTCACCGCGCGCACGTCGTCGCCGTGGTGGAAGTTGCGGTGGTCCAGGAATTCCTGGCCCGGGCCGGCGAACCGCGACGGGTTATGGCCGCCTACCAGGCCGGCAAAGGATTTTTGCCAGCGGATCGTGAGCCGCTCGAGTTTCTCGAGAAACTCGCGGTCCAGCAGAGGGGCCGAAGCCATGAAAGGCCCCCTACGCCGCGGCCTTCGCGGTCACGCCGCGGATGATGGCCGCCAGGATGGTTTCCGGCGTCTGCGCATCGGCATGCGCGTCGAAGTTGAGGATGATGCGGTGCCGCAGCACCGCCGGCGCCACGTGGCGCACGTCCTCGATGCTCAGGTGCAGCCTGCCGCGCATCAGCGCCAGCACGCGGCCGCACTCCACCAGCGCCTGCGCCCCGCGCGGCGAGCTGCCGTAGCGGATATAGCGCCTGGCCAGTTCGTGCGATTCCTTCTGCTCCGGCTGGGTGGCCATCACCAGTTGAATGGCGTACTCCTGAACGTGCGGGGCCACCAGCACGTCGCGCCAGATGGAACGCACCTGGACGATGGTATCCCGGTCCATCACCGGCACCACCTGCGGCTCTTCCTTCTGGATGGTGCGCTCGACGATGCGGTTCAACTCCTCGTGCGTCGGATAGGTTACCAGGATCTTCATCAGGAAGCGGTCCAACTGGGCCTCGGGCAGGGGATAGGTGCCCTCCATTTCGATGGGATTCTGGGTGGCCATCACCAGGAAAGGGCGCTCCAGTTCATGCGTGGTGGTGCCGCTGGTGACGGTGCGCTCCTGCATGGCCTCCAGCAGCGCCGATTGCGTCTTCGGAGTGGCCCGGTTGATCTCGTCGGCCAGCACCAGGTTGGCGAAGATGGGCCCCGGCTGAAATCGGAGCGACTTCGCGCCTCGGTCGCCGGTCTCGATGATCATGCTGCCGACGATGTCGGCCGGCATGAGATCCGGTGTGAACTGGATGCGGGAATACTTCAACTGCATGGCCCGCGCCAGCGTGCGCAGCAGGGTGGTCTTGCCCAACCCCGGAACGCCTTCGAGCAGTACATGCCCGGATGCCAGGAGGCAGATCAGCACTCCATCAATGACGTCTTCCTGCCCCACGATGATTTTGCCGATTTCACGACGTACGGCGTCAAGCTTGGCCGTAGCGAATTGCAGGGCATCTTCTGTTGTTCCCACGTAATCATTGTAGAGCACTACCCGGAGCGGGTCCGGATGGGCGGGAGCCGGCGAGGGTTAAAGAACACCAAGTGGTTGCACGGGGCGAGGGTAAAGCTACGCGGCGGCGTTTTGCGCGGCCCGTTCCCCCATCTTCCCTGAAAGGTATCCGAGCACGCGCGACATTTCGAGCAGCGCCTGCCGAGCCCGCCCTGCCGAGCAACGCCGTGCCAGGGCGTACCAGCACTGCATGACGCGGTAGTCCGCCACCAGCAACCGCCGCTCGAGCGCCGGAATTTCCAGCCCGGAATGCCGCAGCAGGTAGAGCACGACGCGGTAGTCGTTGTCCAGGGAACGGTAGAGCGCATCGAGCGAGCTTTCGCCCGCGCCGGCAGCCAGCGCGCTCTGGACGTTGGGGTACGTCAGCCGATTGGCTCGAACCATCGTTTCGGCATGCTGCGGAGCGGGCTTGTCCTCGAGCAGGAGCAGACAGGTGTAACGGAACCAATACAGGAGCAGAACCAGTGAAACCAGAAGAATGAGGAGGCTCGCTATCATCTGTATTACACTCAGCTTCCCGAGAATAACATTAGTCCCAGTACCAGGCAAGGGGAATTTTGCCTGAAAAACCCTATATTGTTCAAATCAAACCGATTAAGCTCAGTACTCGTAGTACTACTCCGGGGTCTGGTCCGGCTGGAGCGCCGGGCTGGGCTCCTCGTAGGGCTTATAACCATGTTCACGCATCGTGCGGTGGGCGCTTTCGACGCTCTCGGGCAACACGTAGAAGAACGCCCCGACGCGCGTGCGGCGGAAGATGATGCCGCCGTGGTAATGGTCGGCCTCGACGCCGTAATCCACCGCGGCGGAGGTCAGCACGGACTCCAGCCGCAGCGCCTCGCGCAACCGTTTGGCGATGTAGATCAACACAGGCTCGCGGTTCTCGAAGTACTTTGCGTCCTGTCTCATGCCGTCCTTACCATGGTAATGGATGGGGGCGCATTGTTGCGCGGGGGGCGGGCTGCTGGTAGAGTCGAAGTGACCCACCCTCCGATGTCTTCGCCCATTCTCAGCGAGGAAGACGAGCTGCACTGGCTGGCTTTGCGGCTCGTGCCGGGACTCGGCTCCAGGGCGGCCGGTAAGCTGCTGGAGCGGTTTCGCACACCGCGCGCCATTTTCGGCGCATCGCGGACGGAGTTGGAGTGCGCCGGTGTAAGCGGTACCGTGGCTCAGTCCATCGCCAGCGGCTGCTCGTTTGAAGATGCCGCCGCCCAGCATAGCCGTATGCGGGAAACCGGCGCGGGTATCGTCACCATCCGGGATCCGCGTTATCCGCCGCTGCTGCGTGAGATTTACGACCCGCCGGTGTTGCTTTTCACACGGGGCCGTGTGGAACTGCTGCAATCGATCATGCTAGGGGTGGTAGGCACGCGCCGGCCCACGCCGTACGGAACCGCCGCTGCCGAGAGGCTCGCCGCGGACCTGGCGCGCGCCGGCCTGACCATCGTCAGCGGTATGGCGCGCGGCATCGACACGGCCGCGCACAAGGCCGCGCTGGCCGCTAACGGCTGCACCGTCGCGGTGCTTGGCTGCGGCGCCGACGTGGTCTATCCGTCGGAGAACCGCAGGCTTGCGTCCACGATTGTAGAAAAAGGGCTTATTGTATCGGAATTTCCCCTGGGGACTACGGCTTTTCCCCAGAACTTCCCCATTCGCAACCGCATCATCAGCGGAATGAGCACCGGGGTGTTGGTGGTGGAGGGCGCCCAGTACAGTGGATCTTCCATTACGGCCAAGCTGGCCATCGACCAGGGGCGCGAGGTGTATGCCGTGCCCGGCAACATCACCTCTAAGATGAGTTGGGGACCCAACCTGTTGATTAAGCAGGGCGCCAAGCTCGTGCAGGACTGGAACGACGTGGTAGTGGAACTTCCGCCCGACGTCCGCCGTCAATTGATTGAATACGGCCGCACCCGCCTGCTGGGCCAGGAACCCGCAACCTCAGCGAACCAGCCCGCATCCTTATGTGATGGCCGCGGCCCGGAACTCGGCCCGGCAGCTCGCAAGCTCATGGAATTGTTGAAAGTGGATGCCGCAACGCATCTGGACGACCTTGTGGAGCAGGTGGAAGACTGCTCGGCGTCGGAAGTGATTGCGGCCTTGTTTGAACTGGAAATGCTCGGTATTGCCAAACAATTGCCGGGCAAGAATTTTGTTAAAGTGTGGTAGCCCAGAGGGGCGCAACGGCAGCAAACGTTTCATATGGCCAAGGCTCTTGTAATTGTGGAATCGCCCGCAAAGGCGAAAACCATCAACAAGTACCTGGGGAGACAGTACCTGGTAAAGGCCTCCCTGGGGCACATCAAAGATCTTCCCAAGAAGGATCTCGCCGTCGATGTGGATAACGGCTTCGAACCCAGCTACGTGGTGATCGAAGGGAAGAAGAAGCTCATCCAGGAACTCAAGCAGGCTGCGAAGAAAGTAGATGCCGTGTACCTGGCGGCCGACCCGGACCGTGAAGGTGAGGCCATCTGCTATCACCTCCAGGAGGAGCTCGCCGGCGTACGCAACGGCAAACCGGAGATCTACCGGGTGATGTTCAACGAGATCACCCGCAAGGCTATCGAGAGGGCCTTCCAGAAACCCGGCACAGTGGACCTCAATCTGGTGGAAGCGCAGCAGGCGCGCCGCGTGCTGGACCGCCTGGTGGGCTACAAGATTTCGCCCCTGCTGTGGGATAAGGTACGCCGCGGGCTCTCCGCCGGACGCGTGCAGACCGTGGCGGTGCGGCTCATCGTCGAGCGCGAGCGTGAGATCCGCAAATTCGAAAAACGGGAATACTGGACCGTGGACGTGGACCTGGCGGCCAAGAAGCCGCCGGTGCTCTCCGTCCGGCTCGTCAAGCGCAACGACGCGGCGGTGGAACTTCCCGATCAGGCAACCACCGACGCGGTGCTCGCGGAACTCGAAGGCGTGCCGTATGTCGTCGAATCGGTGGCCACGCGCGAGAAGCGCCGCAACCCGGTACCGCCGTTCATCACCTCCACGCTGCAGCAGGAAGCCGCGCGCAAGCTGCGCTTCAGCGTCAAGCGCACCATGATGCTGGCGCAGCGCCTCTATGAAGGCGTGGAGCTGGGCAAGGAAGGGTCCGTCGGTCTGATCACCTACATGCGTACCGACTCGACGCGCGTCTCCGGCGAGGCGCTGGCCGAAGTACGCGCCCTGATTCCGGAGAAGTACGGACCCGAGTCGCTGCCCGAGACGCCCAACACCTTCAAGCAGAAGAACGCGCAGGACGCTCACGAAGCCATCCGCCCTACCTCCGTGGCCCACACGCCGGAATCGATCTCGAAGTACCTGGCCGAGGATGAGCTGAAACTCTACCGCCTCATCTGGATGCGATTCGTGGCCTCCCAGATGACCCCCGCCATCTACGACCGCACCACCATCGAAGTGAGCGCCCGCGGCAAGAGTGGCGACGCCTTTCTCTTCCGCGCCACCGGCAGCGTGCTCAAGTCCGAGGGCTTCCTCAAGGTGTACGAGGAGGGCAAGGACCACAAGGACGAAGAGGACGAAGAACTCCGCAACAAGCTGCCCGCGGTGGCGGAAGGCGAGACCCTGAGTTTCCGCGCCATCCATCCCGAGCAGCACTTCACCGAGCCGCCGCCGCGCTACACCGAAGCGACGCTGGTGAAGAAGCTGGAAGCCGACGGCGTCGGCCGCCCCTCCACCTACGCCTCCATCCTCTCTACCATCCAGGAGCGCGAGTACGTGCGCAAGGAGGGCGGCAAGTTTATCCCCAGCGAACTCGGCATGGTGGTGACGGACCTGCTGCTCGACAACTTCGACGACATCTTCGACGTCCGCTACACCGCCCGCATGGAGCAGGAACTCGACGAGATCGGCGAAGGCAAACGCGACTGGCGCTCGGCCATCTCCGACTTTTACGAGAAGTTCGACAAAGACCTCAAGCACGCCGAAGAGCACATGACCGACATCAAGCGGATGGAGCGGCCCACCGATCTCCTCTGCGAGAAGTGCGGCAAGCCGCTGGTCATCAAGTGGGGCAAGCACGGCAGCTTCATCGCCTGCACCGGCTACCCCGAGTGCACCTACACGCGCGAGCTGGTAGTGGATCTGCCGGACGTGGACCAGGCCAACCTCACCGAGCAGGGCGACGAGGAATACTGCGAGAACTGCGGCCGTCCCATGGTGCTGAAGAAGGGCCGCTTCGGCACGTTTTACGCCTGCACGGGGTATCCGGACTGTAAGACCACCAAGCCTGTGGGCGGGCAACAGAAGAAGCCCGACGTGGCGCTCGAGGAGAAGTGCCCGCAGTGCGGCGCGCACCTGGTGCTGAAAAGCGGGCGCTACGGCGAGTTCACCGCCTGTTCCAACTACCCCACCTGCAAGTTCGTCAAGCAGAAGACCATCGGGGTGAAGTGCCCGGAGTGCTCCGAAGGCGAAATCGTGGAGCGCCGCTCGCGCCGCGGCAAGACCTTCTACGGCTGCAGCCGCTACCCGGACTGCAACTTCGTGGCCTGGGGCAAGCCCTCCGCCACCAAGTGCCCCGAGTGCGGCCATCCCTACATGATCGAGAAATGGCTGAAAGCCGGCCCGGTGCTGCAATGCCCGTCCTGCAAGCACAAGGAGGACCTGCCCCAGCCGGAGCCCGAACTGGTCGGCTGAAGCGCCCGTCTCTTGCTGCCCGCTGGATTCGTGTCAACGTTGGAAGCCGTCGTCAAGAACGACGCCGGCTTCGTCTGCCGCGCGGATATCTGCTCGCGTGCTTATCCGCGTTCACCGCGGCAGTGAATGCCCTGCGCACTCGCGCGGATGTTGCCCGTTGTGTCCGGGATCTTCACTCCCCCGTGGGTTGCCCAAACTGCCGGCGGGCGCCGCGATGCCGTACACCTCGTGGCGGCTTCCGGTGGGGCGGGCTTCGCGCGGCCGGATGGCGCCGCCCCACCGCGACTCACACAAACTTGTAGACGCCCGGTACCGCTACCGGCACCTCCGGCATGGGCGCCTTATAGTCGAAGGTCTTGGGCAGCAGGTCCTGCTGGGAAGCCATGATCTGCTCCCAGGTGATGCGCTGCCCGGAGTAGGCCGATTCGCGCGCCATGATGGCGGTCAGGGTGGCCTCGGCCACGTGCCGCGACTCGTTGAGATACGGCCCGCGCCCCAGGATGCTGTCCACCAGCTTGATGTGCTCCATCACCTGGGAGTTGATGTCGTCCTCTCCCAGATCGTTGCCGGTGCTGCGCCCCTTGCTCCCCACAATCAGGTCGCTGACGTTGTAGAACAGCCCGCGCGGGTACTGCCGGCAGACGCTGCTCAGGCGCACGCCGTTGGGATACTCGAACTCGGAACTCATGTGGTCGTAGATATTACCGTAGAGTTCCGTGCGCGGCCGCCAGGCCACGCCGCCGGAGGCCACCACGGCCGAGGGATGCCCGCCCATCACCCAGTTCATGAAGTCCAGGTTATGGTAGTGCTGCTCGACAATCTGGTCGCCGCAGATCCACACGAACGAGTACCAGTTGCGGTGCTGCCATTCCATGTCGCCCCAATTGGGGTTGCGCTCCTTGGCGTGCATGACGGGCCCGCTCAGGTATCGGGAGAACAGCGCCACCACGTCGCCGATGGCGCCGTTCTGGATCTTCTCCACGGTTTGGATGTACTTGCGGTCGGCGTGGCGCTGCGCGCCCGCCACCACGGTCAGCTTCTTCTGCGCCGCCCGCTCGCCGGCGGCCAGAAAGCGCCGCGCGTTTACAGGGTCTGTGGCGATGGGTTTTTCGGTGAAGACGTGCTTGCCGGCCGCAACCGCCGCCTCGAAGTGCATGGGGCGGTAGGCGGGAGGCGTGCACAGCAGGACGATATCGACGTCCGACGCCACGAGCTTGCGGAAGGCGTCGAAGCCGGTGAAGTGCTTATCGGGGTCCACCCGGATGCGCGGGCCCATGTCGGCGGCCAGTTCCTCGGCCGTCATCTCGCGCCGGGCGCCGGCCCGCTCCACTACGATGCCCCGGTGACGGCCCAGCGTGCGCGGCTCGCGCAGACGCGCCAGAGAGCGCTCCAGCCGGTCCTCGAAGACATCGGCCATGGCCCGCAACTCGACGTTCTCGTTGCCGGTCAGCAAATCCACTACCGCGGCGGTGCCGCGCCCGCCGCAACCGATCAGCCCCGCCCGCAGCCGCTCCTTGCCGGCTCCGCGGACCAGGCCGGGACGCACCACCTGAAACGCCGCCGCGCCGCTGAGAGCGGCCGAGTTGCGCAGCAGGGACCTCCGTGACAGCGTGTCTTGACTCATGCACCGAATCATACACGGTTTTTCGCCCCCGTGCGTTAGCGTTCTTGTGACCCCGCGGCGCCGCAGCCGAGAATTGGAGTAGAGGATGAGTTTCCCGGCGACTTGGAGCGGGGATACAGAAAGGGGTATCAACTCATGGCAACACACGACGTGGCGGAATCCACCGTACACGATCTGGAGGAAAGGTCCAGGCGCACCACCGGTGCCAGCGTGCTGCACTGGCTGACCATTGGATCGATTGCGGCATCGTTGGGGCTTTTCATCGCGGGCAAAAAGCAACTGGGGATTTTCGTGGGACTCTGGCCGCCCACCTTCCAGGCGCTGCGTTCGGGATACCGCTAACAAGCGGGGGCGGGGCAGGTCTCCTGCTGCTTTCCGTCCCATGGAACGCTAACTGCATTCGGTCACCGCATAGCACTGCGGTGCGGAGGAGGAAAGAGGAGCGATGTTACGCTGGGCGATAATTTTCCTGATTGTTGCGGTCTTGTTCGCCATTCTCGGGTTTGCCGGGATCGCTACCGGGTTTGCGGCAATCGCGAGAATCGTATTCTATGTGGCTCTGATTCTGTTCGTGATCAGCCTGATCGGCCATCTGACCCGAAGAAGAGTCTGACCGCCCGGCACCATCCGGGCGGCGGTGGAGCAGGCCGCGCGCCTGCTCCACGCTACACCATCGTCACGCGCCGCGCATCTGCGCCCTGGCCTGTTGCAAGCTCACCTGGCGCAGCAGGATGAATTCGGAAAGGTTCTCCGACGTGAGCAGGCCGGCCAGCAGTTCTCCCTGCATGACCAGGGCGCAGCCGCCGGCCGCCGCCAGTCGCGGCGCCACCTCGGAGAGGTCCTCATCGGGCGAAACGCGCAGGAAGTTGCGGTCCATCGCCGAGGCCACGTAGGAGTCGGGCCCGTAGGTCAGCAGGCCGCGCACCAGCGCGTCGCGGGAGAGCAGCCCGATGGGCGCGGCGCCGTGCACCACGGGGAAATTGTGCTGCGAAGTCGAGAGCAGCAGCGCGCCGGCATCCCGCAGGGTGTCGCCGTGGGAGAGCGTCTGGTAATCGGTGATCATGGCCGCCCGCGCGGGAACGCCGCTGGTGAGGATGCGGCCCCGCGCCGCGGCGCCCTCCTGGGCCGCTCCCAGGTAGACGAACAGCGCCACGAAGACGAGCAGGAAATTGCCGAACAGCAGGCCCGCCAGGCCCATCAGGGCGGCCAGCGCCTGCCCGGCTCCGGCGGCGATGCGAGTGGCCTCCTCCTCCGGCTTCCATAGCGACAGCAGCGACCGCAGGATGCGGCCGCCGTCCATGGGATAGGCCGGCAGGAGGTTGAACGCGAACAGCAGCAGGTTTCCTACCGCGATGCGCTGCGCCAGGTTGGCGTCGGTGGGCTCGCGCAGCAACTCCAGCGGCACCAGGCCCTGCCGCGCCGTCCAGCCGAACAGCGCCGCGGCGATGGCGGCGTTCACCAGGGGGCCGGCCAGCGCGATCCAGAACTCCTGTCGCGGCCGCGGCGGGCGCTCCAGCCGCGCCACCCCGCCGATGGGGAACATCACGATCTCCAGCGTGCGCACGCCGAAGCGCCGCGCCACCAGCGCGTGCCCCAACTCGTGCAGCAGCACCGAAGCGAACAGCGCCAGGACGTAGAGCGCCGTCATGGCCCCCGACTGCCGGTCGCCCACCCCGATGAACAGCAGAAACACCAGCAGCAGCAGAAAAGTGAAGTGCAGGCGCACCGGAACCCCGAAAACCGTGACCACTCCCACGGTGCCGGCGACCATGGGCTGCCTGATCTTCTGGGGTTCCGGGGGTTCGGGCATCTACTCCTATTCTAGTGGGGCGCTCTCCCCCCGAGTTCCCCTACCCGCGGCCGAGCGCCCGGTTCATCATGGCGGCGCCGAAAAATCCCGCCGCGGCGCCGGCGGCGAGCAGCAGCGAACGCTGGTGGCGATACAGCGACCACAACGGCTTCCGGTACTTCCATAGGGTCCGGCGATACTTCCACGCAGTTCCGATTCTCGACAAGGCGTTACCCTCCGGGGTATCCGGAAGCACGGCGGATGCCACCTTCCGCACACCCATGTACGCGGCCTGACCCAGGGCGCGCTATTCGCCGCCTTCGAGGTAGGTGTAGCCGTGGAGGCCTTCTTCGTAGAAGCGCAGCAGGCGGCCGGATTCCTCGTAGCCGATGCGGCCTTCCCGCAGCGCCGTCTCCACGTCGCGCCGCAGCTTGGTTACCAGGGCCTCGGAGGAGAACTGCACGTAATCGAGCACCTCCCGCACGGTATCGCCCTTGATGACCGAATCCAGGATCACCTGGCCGTTATCGCCCAGCCGCACGTGCACGGCGTTGGTGTCGCCGAACAGGTTGTGCAGGTCGCCCAGAATCTCCTGGTAGGCTCCCACCAGGAAAGCGCCCAGGTAGTACTCCCGGCCGTCGAAGTGGTGCAGCGGAAGGGTGCGCTTCACGTCGCGGCGGTCGATGAACTGGTCCACCTTGCCGTCGGAGTCGCAGGTGATGTCGCCCAACACCGCGTGACGGGTGGGCTGCTCGTCCAGCCGGTGAATCGGCATGATGGGGAACAGCTGCTTGATGGCCCAACTGTCCGGCATGCTCTGGAACAGCGAGAAGTTGCAGAAGTAGGTGTCGGAAAGCATGGCGTCCAGCCCCTCGAGTTCCTCGGGGAAGTACTCCAGCTCGCCGGCCAGCTTCTGGATGCGCCGCGAGATGGCCCAGTAAAGGTTCTCCGACATGCAGCGCTGTTCGAGCGAAAGGTAGCCCAGGCTGAAAAGGTTGAGGGCCTGGTCAAGCGCCTGCTGGGCGTCGTGGTAATTTTCGAGCAGGGTCTTGCTGGAGAGCGCGTTCCAGGTTTCCAGCAGGTCGATGAGCGGCTGTTCGGCATCCGGCGGCAGTTCCGTGGGAACCGGCCCGGTATCCCCCATGCCGGAGACCCCCAGGACGTTGAACACCAGCACGCTGTGGTAGGCCGCTACCGCCCGGCCGCTTTCGGTCACGATGGTCGGGTGCGGCACCTGGGCCTCGTCGCAGACGTTCTGGACCTGGTAGACGATGTCGTTGGCGTACTCCTGGAGGGTGTAGTTGACGCTGGATTCGAAGTCCGTCTGGGAGCCGTCGTAATCCACCCCCAACCCGCCGCCTACGTCCAGGTAGCGCAGCCCGGCGCCCGCGCGCGCCAGTTCGGCGTACATCCGGGCGGCCTCGTTGACCGCACCCTTGACCAGCCGGATATTGGTGATCTGGCTTCCCAGGTGGAAGTGCAGCAGGTGCAGGCAGTCCGCCATCCCCAGGGCCTTCAATTCCTCCAGGGCGCGCACCGCCTCGGTGGCGGAGAGGCCGAACTTAGAACGGTACCCGCCGGAGGACTTCCACCGCCCCGAACCGCGGCTGGCCAGCTTCACCCGCAGCCCAATGGTGGGCCGCACCCCGATCCGCTGGGAGTACTTCACGATGAGGGGCAGTTCGGTGTACTTCTCTACCACCGGGATGATCTGGCGGCCCATCTTCTGGGCCAGCATAGCCATCTCGATGTACTCGTCGTCCTTAAACCCGTTGCAGACGATGGGGGTCTGGTCGTCGGCCAGCGCCATTACCGCCATCAACTCGGGTTTGGAACCGGCTTCGAGCCCGAAGCGGTATGGCCGTCCGAATTCCAGCACCTCTTCGATAACCTGGCGCTGCTGGTTGACCTTAATCGGGTAAACGCAGATGTAGTTACCCTGGTAGTGGTGTTCCGCGATCGCCGTACTGAAAGCATCGTGCAGTTCCCAAAGCCGGTGCTTCAGAATATCGGCAAACCGGATAAGAATGGGAAGCGAGATGCCCCGAAGAACCAGGGTATCGACCAGTTGTTTCAGGTCGATCGATTGCAGCGGGTCTTTATAAGGGTGAACGCGCACATGCCCGTTGCCATCCACCGAGAAATACCCTTTTCCCCAACTGGCGACGTCGTAGAGTTCCCCGGCGTCCTGTGCGCTCCACCGCTCGGTCGGCTCGACCACCAGCGAGCCCTTGCGGCCGTTTCTTTCCAATAAAAGCCTCCTCAAACCATTGACCGGGCGCAGAAACGCCCGGTTACGAAAGAATCGGGCCGCCGGCACACGCCGGGGGCCCGCCAGCAAGTTGTGTCGTAATCCCCAGTGTCCTTCGATTTGGCGGCGGAGGCAACCGGAATTTGCAGGTTCACGGTGGCCGCCGGCCTGGCTTGTTCGAACCCCCTCTTACAATGTGCCTTTCAGGCCCAACTCCTCCGCCCGTTCCTGCATCGCCCGGATGCAGAAAGCGGCGTGTTCGTCCAGATCCACCCCCAGTTCCCGCGCCCCGTCCAGAATCTCCTGCCGGTTCACCGCGCGCGCGAAGGCCTTGTCCTTCATCTTCTTCCGCACCGAAGCCGCGTCCACCTCGAAGACGCTGCGGTGGGGCTTGACATAGGAGATGGCGGTGATGAAGCCGGCCAGCTCGTCACAGGCGTAGAGGGCTTTCTGGAGCAGCGTTTCGCGGGGCACACCGCTGTGGTTGGCGTGCGAGAGCACGGCCCGGCGGATCTCCTCGCTCACCCCGCGTTCGGCCAGGATGGGCTCGCCCTTGATGGGGTGGTCGGGCAGTTGCGGGTGGATCTCCCAGTCGAAGTCGTGCAGCAGGGCGGTGGCGGCCCACTTGTTCTCGTCTTCCCCGAACTTGCGCGCATAGGCGGTGAGACAGGCCTCCACCGCCAGGGCATGCCGCCGCAGGCTCTCGGATTGGGTGAACTCACAGAGAATACGCCAGGCTTGCTCTCGCTCCATCAGCCTCATCATACAGGATGGATGGATTCGATGAACCGTTGCATGCGGCGGTAGTGGCCTCCCTTCCAGTAGACCCGGCCGCAGCCGGGGCAGAGGAGGAACTCGTGGTAGAGTTCGGCGGCACGGGGCGGCAGGCGGCCGGCTACCTGCTCCCGGGCGGCCGGCTCCAGGGGCGTGTTGCAGCGCAGGCAGAGCCGGAAGGGCCGCGCCGCGCCCGCCAGATCGAACCGCTCCAGCACCTCCACCAGTTGCCGCCGGACTTCGGTCTCCCGGACGCAGTAGCCGTGGGTGACGGCGCCGCGCTTAAGCAGCCCGCGGTCGCGGGAGAGCAGGATGCGGCGCTCCTGGCGCGAGATGCGGGCCAGCTCGTCGTCCCGGTAGTCGTTGCGGTAGAGAGTGTCGAAGCCCATCATCCGCAGGTAGACGGCCAGCCGTCCCAGGTGGGTATCGAGCACGAAGCGCGGATCGCGCAGCGGCTGGGGGCGCACGCGCGTCAGCGTGGCGATGTCCAGCGCTTCGAACATGGGGTAGACGCTGATGCGGTCGCCGTCGGCCACCACGTAGGAGAAATCCACCGGCTCCCCATTGGCCAGAACGAGGTCCACTTCCGTGTGCGGCACCCCGAAGGACTCGATCATGTCCTTCACCGTGGCCCGGTCAATGAACTCGTGGCGGAACGCGTGGAAGCGCCTCTCCGGCGCCAGAAAGTCGTTCAGCTCGGCATAGAACCTGAAGGAGGCTCCGGCCATGACGTCTAAGTTGCATAGTACCAAAGGGTTGGGGGAGGTTTCGTTTTGTGAAGATCTGCACACTGCAGCCGGCCGCGGCTTGCCCGGGGGAAGGCCACAGGCTAGAATCCAGAATGCCATGCCATCATCCCAGGGCAAGAAGACGATCCTGGTCGTGGACGACGAACCAGAGGTTCGCAAACTTGTCGGCGCCATGGTCACCCGTTATGGATTCAGCGCTCTGACCGCCGACAGCGGCGAGCACGCCATCACTCTTTTTAAGCAGCACAGCGATGAGATCGACCTGCTGCTGACCGACGTGGTGGCGCCGGGAATGAGCGGCCCCATGCTGGCCGACAGGCTCACGGAGCTGCGTCCCGGGCTCAAGGTGCTGTTCATGTCGGGTTACGACAACACCCAGGTCGTGCAGCACTACGTCGTCGAGAAGGGCCACGCGCTGCTCACCAAGCCGTTTACGCTGGAAGAGCTGGGGCGCAAGGTCGAAGAAGTGCTCGGCGAACCCCTTCCGACTGCCAACAAGCAGGCTTGAGCCGCCTGATCGATATCTCCCGCACGATCTCCGGGGACGCGCCGGTCTACCCGGGCGACCCCGCGCCGCGGCTGGAGCGATTGCAGGCGATCGCCCGCGGCGACCCCGTGAACCTGCTGGGGCTGCACGGGACCGCGCACCTGTTGACGCACCTGGACCTGCCGCGGCACTTCTCGGACACGGGCGCCGCGGCGGCCGAGATTCCCGTGGAGCGCTGCATCGGCCCGGCGCTGGTCATCGAGGTCGAGGGCCCGGCGGTTCTTCCGGAGCACGTGCCCGACCACGCCGCCGGCCTCAACCTGCTGTTCAGGACCCGCCACTCCCGCGCCTGGGATCCCCGGGTCTACGACACCGGCCACGTCTACATCTCGCCCGAAGCCGCCCGCGCCATCGCCGCCCGGGGCGCCAACCTGGCGGGCATCGACTACCTCGACGTGGACCGCCACGGCGACCCGGACTACCCGGCGCACCGTACGTTGCTCTCGGCCGGGGTCCTGATCCTGGAAGGCCTGGACCTGGCCGGCGCCGCGCCGGGCCGCTACACCCTGATCGCGCTGCCGCTCAAAATCGCCGGCGGCGACGGCTCGCCCGTGCGGGCCGTGCTGCTCGCCCCGGAAGCCCCCCTCGCGCCGTAGAATTGCCCTATGTCTACCCAGAACTACGCCAATCACCGCCAAACCGTCCCCATGTACCACGTGGTCCTGTTCGGTGTGCTGGTTTTGACTCTCATTGGTTCGGTGGTCAACCTGGTGCGCTCGGCCGGCAACCACGAGGTGTTCTACAGCGCCTCCCTGATTACGGTGCTGACGGCCGCTACCCTGGTGCTGTTCTTCTACACCCGCATCTTCGCCCTGAAGGCCCAGGACCGCGCCATCCGTGCCGAGGAGAACCTGCGCCACTTCGTCCTCACCGGCAAGCTGCTGGATCCGAAGTTGACCATCCGGCAGATCGTAGCGTTGCGCTTCGCCTCCGACGAGGAATTCCCCAAGCTGGCCGAGCGGGCCGCGCGGGAGAATACCTCCCCGGACGCCATCAAGCAGGCTATCGGGAAGTGGCGGCCGGATACCTACCGGGTGTAGTGATTACAGGTATTTGTCGAGGTCCGGGTTGAGCTGCTTCTGGACCTCCGGGTCGTTGAGGTTGTCCCGCGTCACCAGCAGCGGGGGCAGGCTCTGGATGCGCTCGGGCGTGCCGCCGTTGATCTTCTCCACCGCGGCCCGGACCGCCTGGTAGCCGATGCGGAAGGGGTCCTGCACCACCAGGGAGTCGATCACGCCGCTCTCGAGCGCCTCGCTCAGCGTGGGGCTCCAGTCGAACCCCACCATCCGGATCTTGCCCTGGCGCGGTTTGAGCGCCTGCGCCGCCCCCACGGTGCTGGATTCGTTGGAGGCGAAGATGCCGTCCAGCGTCGGATACGCCGTCAGCATGTTCTCGGTCACCTGGAGCGACTTGGCGAAGTCCGCCATGCCGTAGCGCTTGTCCAGGATGCGGATCTCCGGGAACTCCTTCCGGATGGTATCCTCGAAGCCCTGCTCGCGGGCCATCGTGGAGGCGATTCCGGGCTGCACCGCCACCATCACCACGTTGCCTTTGCCGGCGAGGATCTGGCCCATGCGGCGCGCCGCCAGCACCCCTGCGGCGTAGTTATCGGTGGCGATGTGAGCCGTGTAGAGGTCCGTCTCGACGCCCGTGTCGAAGACGATCACCGGGATCTCCTGCCTGACGGCGCGCTCCACCGCCCCCACCATGGCCTTACGGTCGGCGGGCGCGAAGGCCAGGGCATCCACCCGGCGGTTGATCATGGCGTCCAGGATCTTCAACTGGCCGTTGAAGTCGCCCTCGTTCGGCGGGCCGTTCCAGATGACCTCGACATCCAGTTCGCGGGCCGCCGCTACCGCGCCGGCGTGGATGCTCTGCCAGAAGACGTGCGACTGGCCCTGCGGCACCACCCCGATCACCTTCTTGTCGGATCGCCGGCATGCCGCGCCGGCGGCCGCCAAAAGCAGGAAGCCGCGCCGCGAGTGCGTTTGCCATTGACGTTTCATGCTTGCGCCAGTATAGCGCGGCGCGCCGCGTGGGAGGCCCCGCGGGCGTTTTCTGTATTGCAGAGTTTCAGCTCCTTATGATACGATTCTTTTCTGCAATCAACTTGCAACTAGACCGGCTATGATCTCGCGCGGGCACAGCCGCTGGTGGTTTCGCCTCACCGCCCTTGCCGCGGTGGTGGTGATCGCGGCCCTGGCGCTGCTCGTCTACAGCCCCTGGCATCGTCACGATCCTCTGGCGGCGGGGATCTGCCCCTACTGCCATTTCCATCACCTGCCCTCGGAAGCAGCCGGAGGTGAGGCCATCGCGCCTCCGCCACCGGCAGCGGTCGTCGGCCTGGCGTGCGCTCCGGTTCTCAGCCGGACCTGCCTGGCGGTACTTCCCGCCGCGTTCACGCGCGGCCCTCCAGCCTCTCTCTCCAACTCCCCCGCAGCGTAAGCAGTTCAAAACCCGAAACCAGAAATCCTTCTTGAAGGAGCGAGGAGCAGATAGGATGCACCGGTTCCACGTAGTTGCCCTTTGCCTCACGTTTTCCATACCGGCCTGGCCGCAGGCCACCCTTTCCGGGCGCGTGTTGACGCGCGAAGGCGATCCCATCGCCGGCGCCACGGTGCGGATCGAGGAACGGAATCTCTCCACCGATACCGGTGAAGACGGCGCCTTCCATTTCGCGGACCTGCCCGCCTCCGCGGTCACGGTCTTCGGCGGAGCGCCCGGGTTCTACATGAGCGACAAGACCGTCGTGCCGCTCGACCGCAACCCGGAGGCGACGCTCGAGATCCGCCTGGAGCCGCGGGAGACCGTGCACCAGACCGTCGTTGTCACCGGCACGCAGTCCGAACACCTGGCGGTGGACGCGCCCGTGCGCACCAACGTGATCACCGGGCTCAGTTGCGAGCGCAACGTTTCCCGCACGCTCTCGGAGGCGCTCACCAGCACGGTCTCCGGCGTGCGGGTGGAGGCCAACTGCCAGAACTGCGGCTTCCTGGCGGTGCGTCTGAACGGTCTGGAAGGGCAGTACACCCAGGTGCTCGAGGACGGTCTGCCGGCCTACTCGGGCGTCAGCATGGTGTACGCGCTGGAGCAGATCCCCACGGAGTTCGTGGACACCATCGAGGTAGTGAAGGGCGGCGCCAGCTCGCTCTACGGTCCCAACGCCGTGGCGGGGGTGATCAACCTGGTGCGGCGCGAACCGCAGAGCACGCGCTTCACCGTGGATGCCCAGGGCGGCTGGCAGCACGGCCGTCCGGAAAGCTCCGCCGGCGCCAGCGCGCAGCTCAACGAGCTGCCCCTGGAATTCTCCGGCGACCTCTATTTCCGCACGCTCCGCCGCACCCCCATCGACCGCAACCAGGACGGTTTCTCCGATATGCCCCGGCGCAGCATGACGGCCGGGGGCGGCACGCTCTACCGCCGTTTTCTGGACGGCCGCGCGCGCCTCGCCGCCGGCGCCACCGTCATCGACGAGTTCCGCCGCGGCGGCGACCGCATGCACCTCGCGCCCGCCCTGACCGAAATCACCGAAATGGCCGATTCGCGGCGCACCGGCGGCTTCTTCCGCTTCAACCACACCCTGAACGCCAGCACCTTTTACAACGTGGCTTCCAGCCTGCACTACCTGAGGCGCCACAGCTACTACGGCGCCGGCTACGATCCCCATGCTTACGGCGATACCGGCAACCCCCTGTGGGTGAGCGACCTGCAACTGGGCCACCAGCAAGGGCGCCACACCCTCCTGGCCGGCTACCAGTTCCAGCGCGAGCGCGTGCGCGACCACATGCCGGCTTACGCGCGCGCCTTCGACAATACCTTCCTGAGCAGCGGGATCTATGTGCAGGACGAGTGGTCGCCCGCGGCCGGCCTGACGCTGGTGGGCGGGCTGCGTGCCGATAAATCCTCCACCCTGGGCCACTGGGTTTTCAGCCCGCGGGGCAACGTGCGCTATGCCCTCGACGAACACTGGAACGTGCGGCTGGGAATCTCCACAGGATTCCGCGCCCCGGTGATTTTCGATGAAGACCTGCACGTCACCGCCGTCGGCGGCCAGGGATTCCTGCTGCAAAACGCGCCGGGGCTGCGCGAGGAACGCTCCCGCAGCTACAACGCCTCGCTCGACTATTTGGGGGAGTTGGCCGGACGCCCCTTCCAGGCCGGCCTGAGCTTCTTCTGGACCTCGCTCTCGGACGTGCACGTGCTGCGGGAGACGCTGCTCGACTCCGACTATCGCCTGTTCGAGCGCGTCAACGGTGCGGGCTCGCGCGTGCGCGGCGCGGAGATTGACTGGGCCTGGTCGCTCGACGAATCGCTCACCTGGCGCGGCGGCTGGACCCTCCAGCAATCCCGCCTCACCGAACCGGAGCCGCGTTTCGACAGCCTGCGCTACTTCCGCACCCCGTCCTCGTACGGCTTCACGGGCATTGAAGCGGCCCTACCCCTGGGCCTTTCGGTGATCGCCAACTGCGATTTCACCGGCCGCATGCTGGTGCCGCATTATGCCGGCTACGTCCCGGACGACCGCCTGGAGCGCACCCCGGGCTTCACGGTTTTCAATGTCGTGGTGGGAAAAACCCTGGATTTCCGGGACAGCCGCAAGGTGCGCTTCTACGTGCGGGCCGGGAACCTCTTCGACCGCTTCCAGCCGGACCTGGACCGCGGCCCGCAGCGCGACTCGGGCTACTTCTACGGCCCCACGGCCATGCGCAGCATCACCACCGGCATGACCATCAGCTTCTGATGGCCTCGTGGAGGCGTGCGGGCGGCCTCACCTCCCGACTGCCGCCGCCGCGACGGCCGGTTTATCGGCCCAGCCGTAAGCCGACATCATGATGTGGAAGATATCGGTGTTGCGAATGTAGCCCCGCACGCGCTCGGCGCCGGGACCCTGGGCGGCCGCCAGCACCTGCTCGCCGGTATGGCCGTTCTCCATCCGGATGGGCTGCTTCGCGTCCTCCACGCCCTCGAGGATCAGGGGTTGGTTCTTGTTGCCGCGGCGTACCCGCAGGTCGAAGGAGTGGTCCGCGGTGAAGATGACGAGGGTGTCGTCCCCCACCCTCCGGGCGGTCTCGCGGATGACGTCATCGATCTCGACCACGCGCTCCAGGCCCCGCTTGATGTTGTTGGTATGCATGTCCCACTCGACCATCAGGAAGTAGCCCTTGGGATTGCGGGAGAGGATCTGGATGGCGCGCTCCACCACCGGAGCGGCCGCGAAATCGCCGGAATCCATCAGCGCCACGACGCGTTCGTCCTCGGGCCGGATGGCCTCGGGCGAATCGTAGAAAGCGTAGCCCTTCTTGGGCAACTCGGCGGCGATGTTTACCCCCAGTTCCTCGGTTTCGGTGAGGATGCGCTTGCGCCCGGCGCCGATCACCAGTTCCGGGCCGTCGCCGAAGCGCGGTTTCAGGAGTTGGACGAAAATCTCGCCCCACTTGGCGCGGTCGTTGCTGTGCGCGTAGCATGCCGCCGGGGTGGCATCCGCCGCCGACATGTTGGTCACCACCCCCGTGGAAAGCCCGCGCTCTTCGGCATGCTCCAGAATGGTCTGCAGAATCTCGCCGTCCTGCTTCCCGCGCACGGCGGTGGCGGATTGCGAGATCACCCCGTTGTTGGTCTTCTGTCCCGTGACGATGGCCGACATGCCGGCTGCCGAATCGCTCACCCATGCGTTGGCCGGCGTGGTGTCGGAGAGGGCCACGTGCGGCATGTTTTGAATGAACAGCTTTTGGGGCTCCTGGTGGCCGAACAGGCTGGCGGCGTGCAGGGTGGGTATGCCTCCCGCGTCCCCGAGAAACAGGATGACATTCTTGGCCTGCCGCTCGGCCGCCTGGAGCGATACCGACAGCACAAACAGAAAAACGACTATTTTTCTCATCATTCGCTTGGTGCTACCCTTCTCTGAGAGAGATGCCGCCGCCCGGACTGAGGACCCGGCGGTATGCTAGACATTGTACAGTAGTTAACAGCCCCCTGCCGCATCCGTGGCGAGGGCAGTTTTGACCCAGTCAAGGAGGTTGTCCATGTCATCATCCAGCCGCCGCGCATTCGTACGGAACGCGGCCATCGGCGCCGGAGTGGCCGCGGCACCGGCAGTGCGCCCCGCCTGGGGTCGCAGCAGCGCCAACGACACCATCACTTTAGGGGTGATCGGCTTCCGCGGCCGAGGCCGCGATCACTACCGCGAGTTCGCCAAGATCCCCGGCGTTCGGGTAGCCTATTTGTGCGATATCGATGAGCGGCTGTTCCCCGGCGCCGTAGCGGAGGTAGAGAAGATCGGCGGCAACCGCCCTCAGACCTTCGTGGACATGCGCAAAATGCTCGAGGCGAAAGACCTCGATGCCGTGTCCATCGCTACGCCGGACCATTGGCACGCACTGGCTACCATCTGGGCCTGCCAGGCGGGCAAAGACGTCTACGTGGAGAAGCCTGTCTCCTACACGCTGTGGGAGGGCCGCAAAATGGTGGAGGCGGCCCGCAAGTACAACCGCATCGTGCAAGCCGGTTTAAACCGCCGCAGCTCCGCCCGCTATGCCTCGGCTACGCGCTACGCCAGGGGGGGACAGTTCGGCCCCGTCTACCGCGCCAAATCGGTGGTTTATCGCGGCCGCACCAGTATCGGCCGGGTGCAGGAGTCTTCCATCCCCAAGGGCGTCAATTGGGACCTGTTCCTCGGGCCGGCGCCGTATAAGGCGTTCACGCTGAACCGCTTCCATTACGGCTGGCACTATTTCTGGGATACCGCCACTACCGAAGTCGGCAACAACGGCGTGCACTCGATCGACATCGTCCGCTGGGGCATCGGCAAGAACGAGCACCCGGTAAAGGTGACCTGCCACGGCGGGCTCTTCGTGGACCCCAACTCGGACCAGGAGACCCCCAACCTGCAGATGGCCACCTTCGAGTATGCCGACGGCATGCTGGTGGACCTGGAAGTCACCACCCTGCCCAGCCCGTCATTCGGCGGCACGCACATGGGAGAGTTCTTCTACACCCCGCAGGGCTACATCAGCTCGGCCGGGAAATGGAGCACCATGGTCGGCGACTTCCAGGTGCGCAACACGCCGGACCCGCCCTCGGGTATCTCGCTGCGCGCCTCCAACCTGAGCTTCCCGCGGATCTCTTACAAGCCCGGTCCCGAGATTCCGGATACCGAGGAAGCCCGCACCAGCCACTTTGAGAATTTCATTCAGGGCATGCGTTCACGCCGGCGGGAGGATCTTTACTGCGAGATTCTGGAGGGCCACCTGTCGACTTCGTTGTGCCACCTGGCCAACGTGGCCTTCCGGACGGGCAGAAAGCTGACCTTCGACCCGGCCAGCGAAACATTCCCGGGGGACGCCGAAGCCAATCGTTACCTGAAGCGCCAGTACCGCGCCGGCTTCGAAGTGCCCGAGAAAGTCTGAACTCTGCCGCGTGGGGGCGGCCTCAGATATGCACGGCCGCCCCGGCAGCGTTCA
>JAWLGN010000372.1:0-4673 GCA_041685075.1 Bryobacteraceae bacterium | reverse complement strand
GCCCTTCCCGCAGTTCGTCTCCACTCACGAAATCCGCACCGACGGCTCCTGGCAGTACGATTCGGCCGTCTTTCAGGTGCAGCGCAGGACCGGGCCCGGCACCTTCAACAGCAGCTGCACCTGGTCTGACAACGTCAGCAATTACGCCAACACCATCGACCCGTACAACGTGACCAACCAGTGGACCCGCGACGGCGCCAACCGCAAGCTCTACTGGGTGACCAGCACCGGGTGGCAGCTTCCCTTCGGCAGGAACCGCCGCTATCTCTCCCAGGCGGGAGGGCTGCTCAACTTCGCGGTGAGCAACTGGAGCGTCCAGACCATCACTACCTTCGCTTCGGGCCAGTACTACTCGCCCTGGTTCACCGGGCCGGACCCGGCCAACGCCAGCGCGGGCTTTGTGACGCAACTGCCCGACTGCGTCAGCGATCCCAATGCGGGCGCCCGCACCAAGGGGCTGTGGTTCAATCCCAACGCCTTTGCCGTGCCCGGGCCTTCGGCGGGCCGCTACGGCACCTGTGGGATGAACACGCTCGAGGGCTACCCGATTCACGTGGGACACGTCAGCGTGGCCAAGGCCATTCCGCTGGGCGAATCCGTGCGGCTGATCTTCACCACCCAGGTTTCCAACGTGACCAACACCCCGCACTTCAGCACGCCGAACAGCAACATTTCGCTGCCCGACGCGGGGATGTTCACGGCCGCATCCCTGGCCGATATCTCGGCGGCGGAGAGGCTGGGCTACCGGCAGGTACATTTCAAGCTGCGTCTGCAGTGGTAAACCGCGAGGCTGTGCGGCGGCTTGCAGCGGGGCCGCCGCCGGCCCTCGCGTCGTCATTCACTCGCGAAGGAAGACGAGACCCAGGATGTGAAACTCGTCCGTGCCGTACTCCTTCGCCAGTTCCTTGATGCTCTGTTCGGGCCTCGCCGTGATGCCGTGCGTCTTGAGCTTCGCCAGAAGCTCCACAGGGTCTGCGCGTGTCACGCCGGCGAGCGCAGACAGCGGAGCCTCGACGAGCGCGTTGGAGATGGGCCATTTCAACTGGGGGGCCGTGATGCGCCCAAATGAGAAGGTCGAGGCCACCAGGACGATGGCAAAGATCGCCACGTTGGCCCGGCCCCAGTTGGACTTGAGGTGCCTCACGAGCGCACGGAAATTCACCGCCACGTGACCGGCCGTGCCGATCAGGAAAAGCCAGGAGCACCACTCGTGCGCGAAGCTGAGGTATCCCGGGACCACGTCGAAGAACATCAGGATGCCGGTGACTGCCATCAGGATGAACGAACCGATGGTCAGCGGCGTGGACCAGGTGCGTAAGCTGAAGGACTTGGCTGTTTTCATAAGAACTCCGTGTCGGACGGCCCGGCGCCGGACCACGAGATCCTCAGGGAGTTGTACCCACGGGATCGGCGTTTGGCGCTTGGTCCAGCGAGGTGACGACGCATGGCCTGAAAAGTTCGTACTACGATTTATTATTGATACGTAATGCGAACCATGTCAAGATGGAGTCACGGTGAAGAAACAACGATCCATGAAGCAGGCTTCCGCCCGCCGCGAAGAGCTGGCCGATACGCTTGTGACGGCCGCTTTTGTCACGATGGCCGAAATCAACAAGATCGGCGCCCGGAACGACTTGTCCCTCTCGCTGATCCGTGTCCTGGGAATCCTGTGGGATCGGCGCCCGCGCATGACCGAACTCGCCGACTATCTCGGGTTGGAGAAGCAGACCATGTCGGGGCTTATCGCCCGGGCGGAAAAGAGGGGGCTGGTGGCGCGTGCGCCGAATGAAGAAGACGGAAGGGCCACGGACGTTTTTCTGACGAGCGCCGGGGCCAGGCTCGTCAAGCGGCTGCATGTCCAGGGGCGACAGGCATTGGCGCCTCTCGTCGAACCGCTAAGCGCGCCGGATCAGAAGCAACTTCAGGAGTTGCTGCAACGCATGCTCGAAAGCCGGAGAACCTGAAGGGCCGGACGTCCACGACGGCAAGGCGTCGTTGCAGCGGCGCACAGGCCGTGAGAGGATGTGATTTCGGTGAAGCTGCTTCTCATATCCGAAAACCTCAACTAGAACAGGTGTTCTATGTCCCAATTGACGTTCGCCGGTTATATGATGGCCGCCATGGATGCTTGCCGCTATGTCAAGCAGCATATGAAGACAGGTTCCGCCAACAACCCCGGCCAGGCGCTGGATCGCGGACCAATCGCTCAACTGGGCGCATGGCTCAAGGTGAAGACCACCAGGAGCGATATCGACATGACTATCCTCCGGCGAAACATCAAAGAATACGACATTCACCGCACCATGGAAGTCTGGGCGGAAAAAGCCAAGGCGCATGGAGCGGGGAACTGCGGCGAACAATCCGCTTTGGCGTTCTCGTATTTGAAGAGCAGGCGTGTTCAGCCGCTGGACTGGGCGCACTTCACCAATCGCGACCACGCCTTCGTGCTGCTGAACCGGCCCAAAGATCTTGTCAAGCGGCAATTGCTCGAAAACCTGGGCCAGGTGATCCTGTGCGATCCGTACTATGGAAAAACGGGACCGCTCAGCCAGTTCCCCGACTACAACGTCAACTTCATTGCCTTGTTGCTCCACATGGAAGACGGCGTGGTTCTCTAGCGCCTGAATGGCGCCCCGGCGGGAAGCCGCCAAAGACCGCAGCCGCGAGTTGAAGCAGTACCGCCTCACCGCCACCGGCAGGAAAGATCGCACCCTTCTGATGTCATTCACCGGATGGTGCCGCGGACCGTCCGTGCTACTATTCAAGACAGCCGTCAGCGGGAGGTTTTTCGGATGCGCTTATCGACCGTTGAGATGTCGATTCTGGCTGTTTTGATGGCCATCTCCGCGGGCCTGTTCGGTTGGCGCATTCGCCGCATCGCGAGTGTATTGCGCCGTACACGCGAGAGCCCGGATTTTCGCCTGCGCCCGCTGGGATGGCGGCTGCGGCAGTTCGGTTGGGAGGTGCTGCTCCAGGGGAAGGTGATCCGGGAGCGGCCGCTTCCGGGGATAGCGCACGCAATCGTCTTCTGGGGCTTCTGCGCCTTCGCATTGTTCACCCTGCATCACCTGGCATCGGGCTTCGGGTTGCCGCTCGTGGACGCGGAATCACCCTTCGGTAACGTGTACTACCGGGTGGTGGCGGTATTCGCCGCGGCGGTGGCGGTGGCCATCGCGGGCCTGTTTGTCCGGCGCTTCTTCGTTCGCCCCGTGTGGCTGGGGAAGCTTTCCAAAGAGTCCGGGGTGATCGCCGGCCTGATTTTCATCCTGATGGTGACCTACCTGGCGGGAATGCCGGGTTTTGGATTTCCGGAGTCCGGCACCCTGGGTCGCGCCAACTGGTGGCTGCACACCGCGGCGCTGCTGATCTTCCTGCCCCTGATCCCCCATACCAAGCACCTGCACCTGCTGCTGAGCCCCGCGACGGTCTTTCTCGAGCGCCGCGGCTTCAGCCACATCCCGCCGCTTGCGGGCGACGAGGACTTCGGGCTGGTCACCGGGCGGGACGTCACCCGCATCGACGCGCTCCAGGCCTATACCTGCGTGGAGTGCGGCCGCTGCACCGAGCACTGCCCCGCCTACAATACCGGTAAGGTTCTCAACCCCAAGGAGATCGTGCTGGGGCTGCGGCGCTATCTCGCCAGCGAGGGGCCCGAGTCGTCCCAGCCTCTGCTGGCCGCTCACATCTCCGAAGAGGCGGTCTTCCAGTGCACCACCTGCGGCGCCTGCGAGTACCAGTGTCCGGTGGGGATCCAGCACCTGCCCGTGATCGTGGGGTTGCGGCGCGGGGCGGTGAACACCGGGGAGTGGGAGGACGAGCACGGCACCCGCATGTTCCTGGCGCTCGAGCGGAACGGCAACGCGCTGGGCTTTGCGCCGGACGAACGCCGGAAGTTCATCGAGGCCCACGCGCTACCCGTTTACGACGGCAGCCAGGAGTACTGCCTGTGGCTGGGGTGCATGGGATCGTACGATCCGCAGGGGCGCGAGGTGGTGCTGGCGCTGGCGCGCGTGCTCCGCCACCTGGGCATCACCTATGGCGTGCTGCGGCGCGAGAAGTGCACCGGCGACCCGGCGCGGCGGCTGGGCAACGACCTGTTGTTCCAGCAAATGGCCGAGGCAAATATCGAGCAGCTCACCTCGGCCGGCGTGCGGAAAATGGTTTCCATCTGCCCGCACTGCGTGCGCACCATCGGGACGGACTGGCGGGAATTCGGCGCAGCCTTCGAGATCGAGCACCACAGCGAACTGCTGGCGCGCCACGCCGCGCGCCTGCCCACGGCCGCGGGCGGCGAGAACGTGGTGTTCCACGACCCCTGCTACCTGGGACGCCACCGCAACATCTACGACGCGCCGCGCCAGGTGGTGGCGCGTTCGGCGCAGGTAATGGAACCGGGCCGCACGCGCGAGCGCAGTTTCTGCTGCGGCGCCGGCGGCGGCCAGATGTTCCTGGGGGAGGAGGAGGGCAAGCGCGTGAACGTGGAACGCGCCGGGGAACTGGCGGCCACGGGCGCGCGCGTGGTGGGAACCGCGTGCCCCTTCTGCCAGACCATGTTTCGGGACGCGTTCGGCGCGCTCGACAACCCGCCGCCGCGCCTGGCCGACATCGCCCAAATCGCCGCCGCTTCGCTCGACCGGGCGGCGCAACCGTGAGGCGCGCTCGCGAGCGGCCGG
>JAWLGN010000371.1:0-4686 GCA_041685075.1 Bryobacteraceae bacterium | reverse complement strand
CCCACCCGGCCGCAATGCTACTACCGCACGGTGCTCGGCCGCGCCACGGTTCCGGTGCCGCTGGAAAACCTGAAGGCCGGCGGCAACATCTTCCGCTTCACCGCCGGGCCGCAGCTCTGCTACAGCTTCAACTGGGGGTTCTACTGGGTCTACGGCTTCACGGTGCGGCTGTATTACGACCCGGAGAGTCCGCTTGAAGCGCGCGTGGTTTCGCCGGCCGAGGGCGCCGAAATCGGCGATCATCCGCGGCTCGCGGTGGAGGCGCGCCACCCCTCCGACCCCATCACCCGGGTGGAGTTCATCGGCCAATACGAAGACTTCAACTGGGAGGGCGACGGCCGCTTCCGCCAGTGGCATTACATCACCGAGCGCGGCAACCTGAGGCGCCACATCGGCACCGCCACCGCACCGCCCTACGCGGTCACTTGGGATACCACCTGGGTGCCGGACCAGGATCAGCCGGTGCGCATCGCCGCGCGCGTCGCAACGGCCGGCGGCTACATCTACATGACCCCGGCGGTCACGGTGCGGCTCCGGCGCCAGGGCCGTTCCGTCAAGATGTACCGCGCCTCGGAGGTGCCGGAAGCCTTCGGCGTGCGGGTGGGGCGCAGGAAGGAGTGCAGGATCGCGCTGGACGGGCCGCTCGAGAACGCGCGCACCGCGCGGCTGGTGCTCTCCACCTGGTCGGCCGCGCATGGCGACGAAATCGGCATCAATGGCTTCAAGCTCGCCGGCCCCATAGGGCTGGTGCACAACTACAGCTTCGACGCGCTGCCCGTGCCGGTGCGCCGGCTGAAGCGCGACAACACGGTGCACATCTTTTCCGAGACCACCCATCACGCGCTGGAAGTGAACTGGCCGGGGCCTGCGCTGCTGGTAGAGTACGGGCCGCCGCCGCTCCAGCCCGCCGGGTGGCACGATGCCGCACGGCCCTACCGCCTGCTGCTGGAGGCCGATGCCTCCGGCTTCACGCGCATCGATAAGCCCGCCGAGGCGCAGGTGGACTTCGCCGCCGCGCTGCGGGAGCGGGGCGAGCGCGCGGCATTCGACCCCGCCACCCTGCGCGTCGTCGAAGTGGCCGCGGACGGCTCGGCGGCCGACCCGGAGGTGCCCTTCCAGTACGACGGCAACACCCTCACCTGGCTCATAAAAGGCCGCACCGCGCCGCATGCCGTGCGCCGCTACGCTGCTTATTTTGGCGCGGTGCGCGGCAGCGCGGCGCCGCCGCTCGAAGTCACCGACGACGTTCCCTACGAGGGCCAGGCCAGCGTGCGGGTGGCCACTCCCGCGGGCGTCTACACCTATCACAAGGAAGGCGCCGGCTTCGCCTCCATCCTGGACCGCCAGGGCGCGGAATGGATCGGCTACCGTCCCGGCGGGCGCGCCGCCGGCGAGTTTCGCGGCATCCCCAACCTGGGCAAGCCGTTCGGGCACCCGGGGTACACCGGCGAAAGCGGCTCCACTACCCGCATCGTCTCCCGCGGCCCTCTCAAGGTGCGGCTCCTCTCCGAGCGCCGCGACGGCAAGTGGGCCGCCCTATGGGACATCTTCCCGCACTATGCCCGCATGACCCTGCTGCGCAACGACGGCCCCTACTGGTTCCTCTACGAGGGCACGCCCGGCGGCAGGCTCGACCTGGACAACGGCTTCCAGCTCTTCGCCGACGGCCGGCGCAAGCCCCTGGCCGAGTCCTGGAGCGGCGATTTACCGGGGACGGAATGGATAGCCTTCACGGGCAACGGCTCGCCCCGCATGCTCTACGTGGTGAACCACCAGGACGACGGCGCGCCCGATCAGTATTACCAGATGGACCGCTCCATGACGGTCTTCGGCTTCGGGCGCGAGTACACCTGCTGCGGCCAGTACCTCAACGCGTCGCCCGCGGAGTTCACCATAGGGTTTGCCGAAGCCACCGACTACCACTCCGTCGCCGAAGCGGTGGAATCGGCGTGGAGGCCCATGCGCGCGCGCACCGGCAAGATCGAGCGCCGCCCTCCGGGATCTTAGGATGCGCGGCTCGAAAACCACGACGAAATGCGCCTGCGTGCACCGCGCGTGGATGGCGCCTATACTAGTAGTTTCAACACATCCATGGCCAAGGAATATAGCCTGACCCCCAGACCCGTTTCCAGGGTCGAAACGTCTTACCGGAAGATCGTCACGGATTTCCCCGTTCCGGAATCCATCCCGGTGCTTCAAAAACTGGTCGAGTACGAACCGCTCGCCATGCGAGGGCAGCCGCCCGTAGTATGGGATCGCGCCGAAGGTTTCCAGGTATACGATGCCTGGGGCAACCAGTGGATTGACTGGTCCTCCGGCGTGTTGATCGCCAACGCCGGGCACGCCCGCCCGGAGATTGTCGACGCCGTAGCCGCGCAGGCGAACTCCCACCTGCTCACCAACTACTGCTTCCCGAGCGCCATCCGCGCGCGCCTGGTGGAGCGCATCTCCAACCTGCTGCCCGATCCGTTGAAGAAGGTCTTCCTTCTGACCACTGGTTCGGAAGCGGTGGAATGCGCCCTGAAACTCTGCCGTGCCTACGGCGTGAAGGTGGGGGGGCGCTCCAAGCACGTGATCGTCTCCTTCGACAAGGCATTCCACGGCCGCACGCTCGGCTCCCAGCAGGCCGGCGGCATTCCGGCGCTGAAGGAGTGGATCGTCAACCTGGACCCCGGGTTCGTCCAGGTGCCCTTCCCCGATGGGTTCTGGACCCCGGACACCAGCTTCGCTCTGTTTGAGGCGAGCCTGCGGGAAGCGGGCGTCGAGCCGCAGAACGTAGCCGGCGTCATCGTGGAGAGCTATCAGGGCGGCAGCGCCGCTTTCGCTCCGCCGGCCTACATGCAGGCGCTGCGGGAGTGGTGCAGCGGGCACAAAGCGCTGCTGGTTTGCGACGAAGTGCAGGCCGGCTTCGGCCGCACGGGCAAACTGTGGGGCTTCGAGCACTATGGCATCGCGCCGGATCTTTCCACCTTCGGCAAGGGCATTTCGAGTTCGCTGCCGATCTCCGCGGTGGCCGGCCGTCCCGAAATCATGGACCTGTTCCCCGCGGGCAGCATGACCTCCACCCATACCGGCAACCCGGTGTGCTGCGCCGCGGCGCTGGCCTCCATCGACGTGCTGGTTAAGGAGAACCTGGCCGAGAACGCCCGCCGCATGGGCGACATTCTGCACGGCGCCCTGAACGAGTTGAAGGCGCGCCACCCGCAGATCGGCTTCGTGCAGGGTAAGGGCCTGGTGGCCGGGGTGGGCTGCATCGATCCGGAATCCAAACGGCCCGACGGCGAGCTGGCCTGGGACGTGGTGGAGCGCTCCATCATGAAGGGCGTGCTGATGTTCAGCCCGGTGGGCTTCAACGGCTGCACGGTGAAGATCGCGCCGCCCCTCACCATTACCGAACCGGCGCTGCGCGAGAGCCTGGCGGCGTTTGAAGAGGCATTCCGCGAAGCCCTCAAGGCGCGGGCCGCGACGGCGTAAACGGCAGCGTGGACTATGTACAAACCGCAAGTCCTCATCATCGGCGGGGGGATGATCACCCACGATCAACTTCTCCCCGCCATCTACCAAATGCAGCGGCAGGGGCGCGTCGGGGAAATCTCCGTCTGCGCCCTGAACCTGAAGACCATCCGGGCGCTGGCCGGCGCCGAAGGCATTCTGCGTGCCTTCCCGGGGCAGTCGTTCCGCGCTTATCCGGATAGTGGCGACCCGGATCTTGCCCACCCGGAACTCTATCTCCAGGCTCTCGACGAACTGCCGCCGCGGCAGGTGGTCGTGGTGGCGGTACCGGACCAGATGCACTACGGCGTGATCATGGCGGCGCTGCGGCGCAACCAGCACGTCCTCACGGTCAAGCCGCTGGTGTTGCGCCACCAGCAGGCGGTCGAGATCGAGCGCGAAGCGTTCAGCCGCGGGCTGGTAGTCGGGGTGGAGTACCACAAGCGATTCGACGATCGCAACTTCCTGGCGCGCCGCCGCTACCGTGAAGGACTCTTCGGCGAATTTAAGCTGGGGACGGCCGCCCTGCTGGAGAAGTGGTACTACCGCCACTCCAACTTCCAGAACTGGATGACGGCGGAGAACTCCGACGCCTTCACTTACATCGGCTGTCACTACGTGGACCTGGTTCACTTCATCACCGGCCTGCTGCCGGTGGCGGTGAGCGTCTACGGCATCCTCGACCGCTTCCCCAACGGCAAGGAAGGCTACCTGTGGACCGACGCGCGGGTGGTGTGGAACAACGGCGCCTGCCTGAACGTGCAGAATGCGCTCGGATTCCCCGATGGCGCACCCGGCACGAACACCCAGGGCCTCACGATGTACTGCCGGGGCGGCGACGAAGGCGCCCTGCTCCACCACTCCGACCAGTACCGCGGGATCAAGTACAGCTACGTGCGCAATCCCGGCGGTCCTGGAGCCACCATCTACGCCGAACCGAGCACGGATTACCTCCAGTATCTCGACCTCGGCGGCCCCGGGCTGACTCCCGTGGGCTACGGCTACCGGTCGGTGGAGCACATCGTGGCCAACTGCATCCGGGTGGAAGCCGAGGGCGGCGACGACCTAGCCAAACGCCAGACGCTGCTGCGCGAGTTCGACGCCGCGGGCATCATGGCCACCCCGGCCAACAGCGCCTTCAACGAACTGGTGCTCGAAGCCGGGCGTACCTCCATCATGGAGAACGGCAGGATG
>JAWLGN010000370.1:0-4691 GCA_041685075.1 Bryobacteraceae bacterium | reverse complement strand
GTAGTGCCGGTTGCCCTCGACCGCCAGCGTCTCGACGGGCCAGCGCCCGGCATTTTCCTGTGCCCAAACGGCAACCGTCAGCATCAGCACCAATAGGGCAAACCGATTCATATGTATATCGTAGAGACGCACGGTCGTCCTGTGGGGGTGCAGTAGAATGAAAACAGTGTCTTACGACGTGATTGTGATAGGGGGTGGCCCCGGGGGCTACACCGCGGGCATTCGTGCGGGCCAACTCGGCCTGAAGACTGCTGTCATCGAAAGACAGGCCCGGTTGGGGGGCACCTGTCTGCTGGTGGGCTGCATCCCCACCAAGACGATGCTGCACATTGCCGACGTCTGGGAGCATTTTTCCAACCCGGCCCAATACGGCATCGCCTGCCAGGACCCGGCGCTCGACCTCGCCAAGGCGGTGGAGCGGAAAAACGGCATCGTCAACCGGCACGCCAAGGGCGTGGAGATGCTGTTCCGGAAGAACAAGGTGGAACGCATTCAGGGCGAAGCCTCGCTGGAGGGCCGCGGGCGCGTGAAGGTGCGCGGCGAAGACGGCGAGCGCACCCTGGAGGCGAAGCATATCATCCTCGCCACCGGCTCGGAAGCGCGCATGCTGCCGGGGTTGAAGCCGGACCCGGAGCGCATCCTGACCAACGTCGAAATTTTGGACCTGACGGCCGTGCCGAAGTCCCTCATCATCATCGGGGCGGGCGCGGTGGGGGTGGAGTTTGCCTCCATTTTCCGGCGCTTCGGCTCGGAGGTGACGGTCATCGAGATGCTGCCGCGCGCCGTGCCGGTGGAGGACGAGGAGATCTCCCGCGAGCTGGAGCGCGCCTTCCGCAAAGCCAAAATTCGGGTCGAGACGGGGGCGCGGGCGGAAAACATCCGCATGACCGACGCCGGGGTGGCTCTCACCCTGATCGACTCTTCCGGCAAACAGGAAGAGCTGGAAGCCGAGAAACTGCTGGTGGCGGTGGGACGCAAGCCCAACACCGAAGGCATTGGGCTCGAGAACACCCGCGCCGAAGTGGACCGCGGCTACGTGAAGACCGACGAGTACCAGCGCACCGGCGAACCGGGGCTTTACGCCATCGGGGACATCGTGGCCGGAACTCCCCAACTGGCCCACGTCGCCAGCATGCAGGGCATGGTGGCGGTGGGGCATATCGCCGGCAGGCCTGTGCGGCCGGTGAATAAGGACCGCATTCCCGGCGCCACCTATACGGAGCCGGGCATCGGCAGCGTGGGGCTGACCGAGGCCGAAGCGCGCGCCCGCGGCTACCAGGTGAAGGTCGGGAAGTTTCCCTTCGCCGGCAACAGCCGCGCCACCATCCTGGGAAGCCACGGCGGGTTCGTCAAGGTGGTCTCCGACGAGCGCCACGGCGAAATCCTGGGAGTGCATATCATCGGGCCGTCGGGTTTTGAACTTATCGCCGAAGCCGTGGCGGCCATGGAGGCCGAAGCCACGGTGGAGACCATGCAAGCCACCATCCACGCGCACCCCACACTCTACGAGGCGGTGGGCGAGGCATTTCACGCTCTTGACGGCCTGGCGATCAATGCGTAAGTGCTGTTTGCAGGAACTGGGGCGCATCGGCTACGCCGAAGCGCTCGCGTTGCAGGCGCGATTGGTGCGAGAGCGCAAGGAAGGCGCTATCCCGGACCATTTCCTGCTGCTCGAGCATCCCCACACCATCACGCTGGGCCGCAACGGCCACATGCATAACGTGCTGGCGGGCGAGCACGTGCTTGCCCGCGCCGGCATTGAGTTTCATCCCACCGACCGCGGCGGCGACGTGACCTATCACGGACCCGGCCAGGTGGTGGGCTACCCCATCCTGGACCTGCGGGAGTGGAAGCGCGACGTGGGCGCCTACGTGCGCGCCGTCGAGGAAGTCATCATCCGGGCGCTGGGCGATCACGGTATCGACGCCGGGCGCGTTCCCGGGCTGACCGGGGTGTGGGTGGACGGAAAGAAGATTGCCGCCATCGGGGTGCACATCAGCCGCTGGGTCACTTCCCATGGCTTCGCGCTGAACGTGACCACGGACCTGAGCTATTTTCAGTACATCGTGCCGTGCGGGCTGACCAGGCCCGTCACCTCGATGGCCGAGCTGGGTTCCACGGCGACATTCGCCGAAGTTTGCCGCAGCCTGGCCGAGCATTTCGGCCGCGTGTTCGACTGCGAGATCGTTGCCGGGCTGAAGCCCGTGCCGGAGGAGACGAGATGACCGATGTTGTGATGCCCCAAATGGGCGAGAGCATTGTAGAAGGCACGCTGACCAGGTGGCTGAAGAAGCCGGGCGACCGCGTGGAGCGCGACGAGCCGCTGTTTGAGATCTCTACGGACAAGGTAGATACCGAGATTCCCTCGCCGGCCGCCGGCGTGCTGGCCGAGACCCTGGTGGAGGAGGGCAAGACGGTAGGGATCAACACCGTGGTGGCGCGCATCGACGAGGGCGACGGCGCCGGAGCGCAGCCCGCCGCGGCCGAGGCGCCTGCGCCGCCTGCCGAAGAGCCCGCGGTGAAGGAAGGGCCCGCGCAGGAAACCGTTCAGCCCACTCCGGCGGCGCCCGAAGCCGTGCACGAGCCGGCCGAGCCGGCCGGGGCTCCCGCGCCTGCCGAAGTCGCCGGCCCGCTCTCCCCGCTGGTGCGCCGCCTGGCCCGCGAGCACAACCTGGACCTGAGCAAGATCCGGGGCACGGGCGCCGGCGGCCGCATCACCAAGCAGGACGTGGAGAACTACCTGGCGCAGCAAAGGGCCGCGCGCCCGGCCGCGCCCGCCGCTCCGGCGGCGCCCCCGCCCGCGCCGGTGGAAGCCCCCGCCCCGCCGCCGCCCACGGCCGCACCCGCTCGCGCCCGCGTCGAGCCGATGAGCACCATGCGCGCCCGCATCGCCGAGCACATGATCCAGAGCAAACAGACCTCGGCGCACGTCACCACCGTCCATCGCGTGGACATGACCCAGGTGGCCAAAATGCGGGAGCGCCACAAGGCCGACTTCCAGCAGCGCCATGGCTTCTCCCTCACCTACCTGCCCTTTGTCACCCGCGCGGCGGCCGAGGCGCTGCGGCAGTTCCCGCTGCTGAACGCCTCCGTCGAGGGCACCAACATCATCTACCACAACGAGATCAACATCGGGATCGCGGTGGCGCTCGATAACGGCCTGATCGTGCCGGTCATCCGCGGCGCCGATGAGCGCAACGTGCTGGGGCTGCAGCGCGCCATCGTGGACCTCTCCACCCGCGCGCGCTCCCGGCAACTGAAGCCCGAGGAGGTGCAGGGCGGCACCTTCAGCATCACCAACTTCGGCAGCTTCGGCAGCGTCTTCGCGACACCGATCATCAACCAGCCGCAGGTGGCCATCCTGGGGGTGGGGATGGTGGAGAAGGTGCCGGTGGTCGTCGACGACGCCATAGCCATCCGCCACACCGCCTACCTGGCCCTGACCTTCGATCACCGGCTGATCGACGGAGCCCTGGCCGACCAGTTCACCGGCAAGGTGAAATCGGTGCTGGAGAACTGGTCCGAGGAAGTCCTGTGAGCGCCGCGCCGGCCACCCGCATCCAGGCGCTTCGCAAGCGGCTTGCGGAAGGCGCCCTGGTCGCCGACGGCGCCATGGGCACCATGCTCTACTCCCGCGGCGTGTTTATCAACCGCTGCTACGACGAGCTGAACCTTTCAGCGCCGGATCTGGTCCGGCAGATCCACAAGGAGTACGTGCGCGCCGGCGCCGAAATCATCGAGACCAATACCTTCGGCGCCAGCCGCGCGCGGCTGGCTGGCTTCGGGCTGGCCGAGAAGCTCGAAGCCATCAACGGGGCCGGGGTGCGGATCGCGCGGGAGGCGGCCGGGGAAGATGCCTGGGTGGCCGGCGCCATAGGACCGCTGGGCGTGCACATCGAGCCGCTCGGCCCCACCTCTTTCGCCGAAGCGCGGGAGATGTTCCGGGAGCAGGCCCGCGCGCTCATCGGTGCCGGCGCGGACCTGCTCATCCTCGAAACCTTCGCCAACCTCGACGAGATGCGGGAGGCCGTCTTCGCCGCCCGCGAGGCCGCCGGGCCCGAGATGGTGGTCATCTGCCAGGCCACTATCAACGACTTCAAACAGCTCGGCGCCGGCACCGATCTCGAAACCCTGGCCCGCCTGCTGGACGAGTGGCCCGCCGACGTGGTGGGGTTCAACTGCTCGGTCGGCCCCAAGGTGATGCTGGAAGCCGTCGAGGAGTTGATGCGCTATACCGGCAAGCCCGTCAGCGCCATGCCCAACGCCGGCCTGCCGGCGCGGGTGGAAGGCCGCAACATCTATCTCAGCTCCCCGGAGTACATGGCGCAGTACGCGCGGCGCTTCCTCTGGGCCGGAGTGCGGATCGTGGGCGGCTGCTGCGGCACCACCCCGGAGCACATCAAGCTGATCCGCTCGGAGGCGCGCTCGCTCCAGCCCGGGCGCAAGAGCCGTGCGGTGCAGGTGGAGGAGCCCAAGGCCAGGGCACAGGCCATGCCCAAGGTGCCCATAGCCGAGAAGTCGAAACTCGGCGCTAAGCTGGCCGCCGGTACCTTCGTCGCCTTCGTCGAAATCCTGCCGCCCCGCGGGGTGGATGCCTCCAAGGAAATCGAGGGCGCGCGCATGTGCGCCCAGGCGGGCATCGACTGCATCAACGTTCCCGACGGGCCCCGCGCTAGCGCCCGCATGAGCGC
>JAWLGN010000369.1:0-4781 GCA_041685075.1 Bryobacteraceae bacterium | reverse complement strand
CTCGCGGCGCGGCGCGCCACTTCGTAGCGGGGTTGCCACCCGGAGCCGAACTCAGGCTCGAAATCGGCTCCCGCCGCCGCAGCGTGCGGGTAAACGCTCAAGGCGTGGTGCAATTTGAAGATGGCGCCCGGGGCGCCAGAACCATCCGGCTCAGCCGTTAGGACATCATCAATATGACCGAAAGACGCGATTTCCTGAAAAAAGCCGCCGCGGCGGCATGGACCACCAATCTCTTCACCGGCGCCGTGCGGGGGGCCAACGACCGCCTCGCTGGCGCGTTCATTGGGGTGGGGGTGATGGGATCGGAAAACCTGCGGGTTGCCGCAGCCCAGCCCGGCGTCGAGATTCGCGCCGTCTGCGACGTCTACCAGCCCAACCTGGAGCGCGCCGCCGCGGCCGCACGCAAGGCCGGTCACCAACCCAAAGAGATACGCGACTTCCGCGAGATTCTGGCCGACAAATCGGTGGATTTCGTCTGTATCTCGACCCCCGATCACTGGCACCCCTACATGACCATCGAGGCGTGCAAGGCCGGCAAGGATGTCTACGTGGAAAAACCCGCCTGCCTGGCCATAGGGGAAGGCATCCGCATGGTGCAAGCGGCGCGGAAGTACAAACGCATCGTGCAGGCGGGGACGTGGCAGCGCTCCGGGCAGCATTTTCAGAAGGCCTGCGAGATTGTGCGCAGCGGGGAGTTGGGCGAAGTGACCTTCGGCCGCACCTGGATCTACAACAACCAGCCGCGCACCGGCATCGGCAATCCGCCGGACGGCGCGCCGCCCCCGGGGCTCGACTGGGACCTCTGGCTCGGCCCCGCCCCCGCGCGCCCGTTCAATCCCAACCGTTTCGGGGTCTACCCGCGGCGCTACTCCACCTTCCGTTACTACTGGGACTACGCCGGCGGCCACATCACCGACTCCGGCATTCACGTCATCGACATCCTGCACATGGCGCTGGACGACCCCATGCCGAAGGCCATCACCGCGTTGGGCGGGAAATACTGGGTCCAGGACAGCAGCGAAACGCCGGATACCATGCAGGCGGCCTTCGATTACGGCAACTTCCTGGGATCCTGGGAGCACCGCTCGAACAATACCGAGGGCCTCACGGCGCGCCTGATGGGCACCACCTTTCACGGCACCAAGGGCACGCTCTACGTGGACCGCTCGGTGCTGAAGGTCACGCCGGAGAAGAACTCGGATCTTCAGCCGTTTGAGATGAAGCGGGTCGCCGATCCCCACCCGCTGCACTGGGTGAACTTCCTGGAGTGCCTGCGCACGCGCAAGGCGCCCAACAGCGAGATCGAGACCTGTTTCCGCTCCTCGGCCGTCTGCCTGCTGGGCAATCTCTCGCTGCAACTGCGTATGCGGCTCGACTGGGACGACGAACGCCGGACCATCGTGCAGCCGGAAGCGCGGCGCTACACGGAGCGCGAGTATCGCGCGCCCTGGAAGCTCGAGGTGTAACGCCGCACGTCAGCGGTACGAGATGGCGAGCGCGTTGCACCGCTCGAGGCCCGGTGCATTGAACGAGTAGGTGGCGCGCCCGTTGCGGAAATCGCGCGGGCGCAGCGTCTTCGAGTGCGTCTTTTCGCCCTGGGCCGTCTGGTAGTAATACGTCACCTGGACCGCGTCCCGCAGGGCGCCGGCGTCCTCCAAATCGAAGTGGACGGTGTTGCGGCCGGCGAAGATCTGGGGGATGGACATGATGCCGTTCTCGAAATCCAGCACCAGCCGGAAGGAGTTCAGGCCGGCCGGCTCCGTGCGGTTGGCGTCGGGCTCCACCACCAGCCGGATCTGAAAGCGATAGGCGCCGTGGATGCTCACGTCCTTGCCGTTGAAGCGCGGCCGGCCCAGTTCGCCCGGTTCGATGGGCTGCCAGCGCGACCAGACGTCGGGCTCGCCGCTGTGCCTGGTCTTGGCGCCGAGGGTGCGGATTTCGAGATGCGCGTTCCCTGCCAGTTCGGCCTCCAGGGTGCCGTCCACCAGCACGTAGGGGCTATAGAAATCGAAGACGGCTTCCCCGCCGCCGGCCAGTTGCCCGGGCCGCAGGAAGGGCGCCGAGGTTGCCTGCGTGAGAGTGGCTCCCGGCAGCATGACCTCGGCCAAATCCCCGCGGGCCGGTTGCGGTTCGTAGCGGATGCGGCCCCAGGCCTGCCCGATGGTGCGCCCGCCTTCGAGTTCGGCGTTATAGCCCATGCCGGAGGGCACCGTCACCAGGTAGGGTTTGGCACGCTGGTAGTTGGGATCGTACTTCGGCCAGTTGCCGTTGTGCGATGTTTCGGTGACGCGGTAGAAGCGGCCCCAGGGGAGCCAGCGGGTCTCGCGCTCGGCGGATTTCGTGGCGGGGCGGTAGAACTTGCGGGCGGTGTTATCCCAGAAGCGCTCGATGGTGGTGCCGCGCGGCAGCCGGAAGTTCATGTCGTGGAAGCGCGTCCCCATCTGGTACTGCGTATTGCCGAAGACGGATTGCGCTGCGCCTCCCGCCTTTCTCCACGCCTCTTCGGATTCGAAGTAGACCGGCTTCAGGCCGAGCGCGCGGGTCCATTCCCTGCCGAAGATCTCGAAGAAGGGCCGGCTGCGGTGTTGGAACTCGCGGTTGCGGTGGATGTTCTCGTCGTGGCCGACGTCCGCCCAGTCCAGGATGCGGGCGTCGGGCTTATCCTCCGCCACCAGGTAGTAGCCGTAGCGGGGATCGAAGGCGCCGTAGTTGCCGTCCAGGCGCAGCCGGTACATGGTGTGGTAGCCGCCGCCTTCGTTCAGCACGCAGACGCGCTGGGCGGCGGCATCGTCGTCCCGGTACTCCTTCCAGGCGGCTTCGGCGATGCGGCTGCACGTATCGCACCACCCCCAGCCGTAGACGAACATGGATTTGTGGGCGTCGATAACGGAACGCTCCCGGTTATAGTCGCCCTCGTAGGCCTGAATCATGCCTCCCACGGCCATGCGGCAGTAGAGGCGCAGCCATTCGAAGAAGGCCTTCCCCTGGGCGGTTTCGGGGGCGTTTTCGAGGCCCTCGATGCGCATGACGTCGCGGGTCCATTCCTCGAGCGTGGTGGCACGGGGCCAGAGCTCGCTCGTGGCCAGCGGGCCGGAAGGGGCCGGCGGTCCTCCCGCCCACGCGCAAAGCGCCATAGCCGCCAGTGCGGCGAGCCGGGTGCAGTTCATCCGAAGCATGCAAAAAGATGCTAACCCATGGCGAGCCGGGATCTCAAATGGCGGGCGGCGCGGCGGGTGCTCGTGGCGGCGACGGCGCGTATTTACCGCTTTTTTACCAGGGCTGAACGATTTGCGATCCGGCGGAACGTAGGCTGGCTGTCAGGAGGTTTGCTTGGCCAGTTATCCGGACGCGCGTTCAGACGCCGCAGAGGTCCTGGTTGGGCCGGAAGCCTTTCTGGCGGGGAGAGCCGGCGGCGGTGGGGGTGCCTCGAAGGCGTTTGCCGCCGGCGAACGGGTGGCGGCGGCGGTGCTGCTGCTGGGGTTTTTGCCCCTGCTGCTCCTGGCGGCGGCGGTGGTGTGGGTGCTTTCCCGCCGTTCGCCGCTGGTGGCTCACGAACGCGTCGGGCAGGGCGGGAAGACCTTCTGGATGCTGAAGCTGAGAACCATGTGGGGGCGCGAGGTGCGGGCGGGCGCGCCCCGCTTCGTCGCCGAACGGCTCCGGGCGGAACGGGTGGAGGCCAAGCGGCCGGACGACCCGAGGGTGACCAGCCGCTTTGCCGCCTTCTGCCGGAAGTATTCGATCGACGAGTTGCCGCAACTGTGGCACGTGGTGGAGGGCAGGATGTCGCTGGTAGGCCCGCGGCCCGTGACCGCGCAGGAGCTGTGGGAGCACTACGGCGAGGCGGCCAGGGAGGTGCTGCTATATAAGCCCGGCCTGACGGGGCTGTGGCAGATACGGGGCCGCAGCCGGCTGAGCTACCGGCAGCGCAGGCGGCTGGACCTGTTCCTGGTGCGCAGATGGTCGCCGGGGCTCTATTTCCGCATTCTGCTCTCGACGCTTCCGCGCATTCTGACAGCCCGCGACGCCTGGTAGAGAAGCGGGTGGTGGCCGCCCATGCAGATTCTCTTCCTCGACCAGTTCACCACCCTGGGCGGCGGCCAGCGCAGCCTGCTCGAGGTACTGGCGGGGTTGCGCGGCAACGGCTGGGAGGCGCGGGTGGCGCTACCGGGAGACGGCTCATACCGGGATGCGGTTCGCGCGTGCGGCTTCTCCGTTGATGTACTGCCGCTGGGGATGTATTCGCCCGCGAGAAAAAGCACCGCGGACTTCGCGCGCTACGCGGGCGCGTTCCCGCGGCTCGTGCGGTCGGTTTCCACGCTGGCGGCGAAGCAGGGGAGCGGGCTGCTGTACGTGAACGGGCCGAGGCTGCTGCCGGTCGCCGCCGTGGCGGCCCGGCTGCGTTCGATTCCGCTGGTGTTTCACTGCCATCACCGGATCATCCAGCCGGCGGCGGTGCGGGCGGCGGGCGAAGCGCTGCGATGGTCGGACGCCCGGATGATCGCCTGCTGCCGGTTTGCGGCGGAACCGCTGGAGCGGTACCTCGCGCGGGGCCGCTGCCGTGTGGTCTACAACGGAATCGCCGCGGTGGGGTGGGCGCGCGATGACGCCGCTCGAGGCGGGATCCGAAACATAGGTGTCGTCGGGCGGGTGGAGCCGGAGAAGGGCCAGTTGGAGTTTGTAGCCGCGGCGCGCGTGCTTGCGCCGGAGTTTCCGGAACTGCAATTCACCGTTGCGGGCGCGCCGCTGTTCTCCGGCCCCGAATACCTGGAGGCGGTGAAGGA
>JAWLGN010000368.1:0-4799 GCA_041685075.1 Bryobacteraceae bacterium | reverse complement strand
CTGGCTGGCGGCGCTGGCGCCCGGCGGCGCCGCCGGGTTGATGCAGGCGGTAGGCGTCGTGGAAATGCTGGTGGGAGTTCTGATCCTCACCCGCTGGACAGCTCTAGGCGCGTACCTGGCCTCCGCCTGGCTGCTGGCCATCGCGTTCACCCTGCTGACGGCGGGCTTCATTGACATCGCGGTTCGGGATATCGCCATGTCTGTAGGGGCCTGGACGCTGGCGCGCATCACGGCGCTTCGCGAACCGGTATCCGAGGTGCTGGAGGGCGCCCACGGCCCCGCGGGTGCGTAGAAGGAGAGCCATGCGCAACATACCACGGCGTGTCGCCACGGCATCCCTGGTTGCGGTCGTCGTCGCCGGGAGCGCGCTGCTCCCGGCCGGCGGCGCCGACGACAGCAAGCTGAAGAATCCCCACGACAGGATCATCCGCGACTACGCGGCGCGGCTGCTCCGGGAGGGCCGCGAAATCTTCCGCTTCGACACCTTCGGCAGCGAGGCGTTCTGGGGCGGCGCGCTGCGGCTGCACGAAGCCATCGCCGGCGCCGCCAACGGCGGCACGGGGCCCGGCCTCACCCCCCGCATGGCGCTGGGGCTGGGTCTGAAAGTGGACGCCGAAGCGCTCCCCTCCGAGCTGGTGGGCCAGGTCAAGGCCGGCGCCGTCAACCTGGACGATCCGGCAACCACGCTGGCGCTGTTACGGCTCGATGCCGTCGTCGGCGTGAAGGGCTTTTTCGATCCGCAGGGCCGGCTGGAATCCGTGGGGATTCAGTGCGCCTTGTGCCACTCCACGGTGGACCAATCCTTTTCGACCGCTGCCATCCCACCCGGCCTGATCGGCAGAAGGCTCGACGGCTGGCCCGCGCGCCAGCTCAACGTGGGTGCCATTATCGCCTTCGCCCCCACGGTGAAGCCCTTCGCCGACCTGCTGGAGGTGAGCGAAGCCGATGTGCGCAACGTGCTAATGAGCTGGGGTCCCGGCAAATTCGACGCGGCCCTGATCCTCGACGGCAAGGCCTTCCGCCCCGACGGCAAGACAGGCGCTACCCTGATCCCCGCCGCATTTGGTCTCGCGGGCGTGAATCTCCACACCTACACCGGCTGGGGCGGCGTTCCACACTGGAACGCCTTCGTGGCAAACCTGGAGATGGGCGGCTCCGGCACCTTCTGGGATCCCCGCCTGAACGATGAAACCCGCTTCCCGATCGCCGCCCGGGCAGGCCTCGGCAATCTCCGCCCGGAGCAGGACCGGGTGACCGCCAAACTGGCGGCCCTGCAGGCCTACCAGTTGGCCATCCCGGCGCCCTCGCCCGGCCGGCATCCTTTCGATTTCGCCGCCAAGAGAGGCGAGGAACTGTTCAACGGCAAAGCGCGCTGCGCCACCTGCCACGTTCCGCCGCTCTACACGGAACCGGGCTGGAACATGCACACCCCGGAAGAGATCGGCATCGACGCGTTTCAGGCCGAGCGGTCGCCCGACGGGCGCTACCGCACCACGCCCCTGGGCGGTCTCCACGCCCGCGCCGAGGGCGGCTTCTATCACGACGGCCGCTTCCCCACGCTGCTCGACGTGGTGAGGCACTACGACCGTCATCTGCAACTCCAGCTCTCCGGAGAGGAAATGGAGGATCTGGTGGCCTTTCTCCGGACCTTGTGAATCAGCTCCGCAAGACCGCGGCGCGCAGGCGGATCTCATCTGCCCTGCTGGCGTCCTTCATGGACTCGAGGTTGATATCGACGTTGGCGAGCGCGCCGCTTTGAGCGGCGGCGGCCAGGACCAGGGCAGTCTCCACGTCGGAGCCGAACCTGGACGGCGCCGCTTGAGCCAGGCTGCGGAGCTGTACCGTAAGATGGGCGGCGCGCTCGGCCACTTCCAGCGGCACCTCGGCGGCGGCGCGCAGCGCCTCGTCCAACTGCGGCACGCGGGTTTCCTTGGGCTGCTTGTACGCCGCCATCACCTCGCTGAAAGCTTCCGCGTCGCGGCGCACGGCTTCGGCGAAGAACATTCGGGCGGTATCGAGTTCGCCCGTGGGCAGTTTGGCCAAACCCGCAACCATCGCGCCCAGCGCCGCCGCCATCGCGCCGGCTGCGGCCGCGGCGCTGCCTCCGCCGGGTGTGGCGGACGGCGCGGCGAGTTCATCCAGAAACGCCTCCAGGCCCGTGTGCGCCGCCGCGGCCATGCGGTTTTCAAAGACCATCTCCGGGCGAAAGTTCTCCACCCGCAGCCACCATTCGGCGGCCATCTCCAGCGCCTTCTTGGGAATCAGCCCGATGATTTCACTGCCGGCAATCGCCACGCCGTAGCGTTCCGCTTCCACCCGCACAGCCTCGAAGACCCTGTGGATGGGGGTCTGCTCGAAGTCCGTCAGGTTCATCGAGACCTGCGCCAGGTTGCGTGAGGCCAGCGGCACTCCCATAGCCTTCACGTAGCGCAGGCCGCCGGAGGAAAAACGTACCGCCTTGGCTATCCGCCGGGCGATCTCAACGTCCGGCGTGGCCAGGTTGATGTTGTAAGCGATCAGGAACTTGCGCGCTCCCACCACGGTGGCGCCGGCCGTGGGGTGCAGCTCCGGCTCCCCTACATCGGGGCTGCGCGCGGGGTTCGACCGCACCTCCTCGCGCAGCCTTTCAAACTGGCCGCGGCGGATGTTCTCCAGGTTCACGTTCTCCGGGCGGCGGGCCGCGGCCTCGTAAAAATAGACCGGCACGCGCAGCTCCTTCCAGAGCCGCTCCCCCAGGGCGGCGGCGATGCGCACGCAGTCCTCGAGCGTAATGCCCTCTACGGGGACGAAGGGCACCACGTCGGCCGCGCCGATGCGCGGGTGCACCCCCGTGTGGCGGCGCAGGTCGATCAGTTCGACGGCCTTCTGAACGCCGCGGAAGGCCGCCTCCCCCACGGCTTCCGCGGGCCCGGCGAAGGTCACCACGGAGCGGTTATGGTCGGGGTCCATCTCGCGGTCGAGCACCACGATGCCCGCCACGGATCGGATGGCGGCCACAATGGCATCCACTTTGGCCTCATCCCGGCCCTCGGAAAAATTCGGTACGCACTCGACAATCGTCCGGCTCACGCGATCACCTCGCCCGCAATCAGAGTTGTTGCCACGTTGTTGGTTCCGAAGTAATAGGGTAGTTCGCGATAGTCCGCAAGATCCAGCACAATGAGGTCGGCCTGCTTGCCTGCTTCGAGCGAACCGGTGCGAGAAGCCGCGCCGACGGCGTGCGCGGCGTTGATGGTGGCGGCGGCAACGGCCTCGGCCGGCGTCATGCGCATCTGGGTGCAGGCGAGCGAAAGCACCATCGGCATGCTGAAAGTGGGGCTGGTGCCCGGGTTGTGGTCCGTCGCCAGGGCCACCGCGGCGCCCGCGTCGATCAAAGCGCGCGCGGGCGCATAGCGGCTCAGGCCCAGGTGAAAGACCGAGCCGGGCAGCAGCACCGCAATGGTTTCCGAGCGCGCCAGCGCGGCCACCTCTTCCTCGCCGGCCTGCTCCAGGTGGTCGGCGCTCGTGGCGCCCAACTCCACGGCCAGCAGGGCGGCGCCGGTGCGGGCGAACTGCTCGGCGTGGATCTTCAAGCCCAGGCCCACCTCGGCCGCGCGGCGCAGATAGCGTCGGGCCTGCTCCACGGTGAAGGCGCCCGCGTCGCAGTAGACATCGGCGAAACGTGCCAGCTTGCGGCGCGCCACCAGGGGCAGCATGCAGTCCGCCATCCAGGCGATGTATCGATCGGCGTCCATCTCAGGCGGCGGTATGTGGGCCCCCAGGTAGGTCGGGATCACGCGCGGGAAACGCCCCGCGACGCGCAGGGTCTTGATTTCCGCTGTGCGGTCCAGGCCGTAGCCGGACTTGGCCTCGACCGTGGTGGTGCCGTGCCGCGCCATGGCCGCCAGGGTACGGTGGGCCTGCTCTTCAAGCGCCCTGGCCGAGAGCTTCCGCACCGCCCGAACGCTGAACAGGATGCCGCCGCCCGCGGCGGCAATCTCACTGTAACCTGCGCCCGCGATGCGCCGCTCGTAATCCTGCAGGCGCGGCGGGCCGCAAACCAGGTGGGTGTGGCAGTCCACGAAGCCGGGCATCACCACCTTGCCCGCGGCCTCGATGATGCGCGCGCGGCGAAGATCCGTGAGGCGGTCTACCGTGCGGGACGGCCCGGCCGCCACGATCACGCCGCCGCGCACCAGCACGGAGCCGTTCGGCACCAGCCCCAGTTCGCGTAGCGCCGGCCCCCGGCGCGGTCCCGCGGGCCCGCGCAAGGTGAGCAACTGCCGCGCGCCGCGCACCAGCGTGGTCATGAGTCCATGGGGACGCGCAGGCCCGCGCGTTGAGCGAACTCTTTCGCTTCGGCGTAGCCGGCGTCGGCGTGGCGTAGGACGCCCAGGCCGGGGTCGCAGGTCATCACGCGCTCAATGGCGCGGCCGGCCTGCGGCGTGCCATCCGCCACCGTCACCTGGCCCGCGTGCAGCGCGTAGCCGATCCCCACGCCGCCGCCATTGTGGAAGGAAACCCAGGAGGCGCCCGCGGCGGTGTTCAGCAGGGCGTTCAACACGGGCCAGTCGGCGATGGCGTCGCTTCCGTCGCGCATGCCCTCGGTTTCGCGATAGGGCGAGGCCACCGAACCGCAGTCCAGGTGATCGCGCCCGATGACGATGGGGGCGCGCAGCTCGCCGCGCCGCACCATGTGGTTCATCTCGCCGGCAAAGGCGGCCCGCTCCCCGTAGCCCAGCCAGCAGATGCGCGCGGGCAACCCCTGGAAACGCACCTTCTCCCGTGCGAGCGAAATCCAGCGCTGGAGCGCGGCGTTC
>JAWLGN010000367.1:0-4801 GCA_041685075.1 Bryobacteraceae bacterium | reverse complement strand
AAAGCAAGAAGGCGGCGGCCTGACGGCCGCATCACTTTATGACATAAACCGGACAGATCACGTGCTAATAAAACCGGACAACTTGAAAAGCTAACGACACCGGTCCGGCCCTGGCGGTGCGGAAAGCGAGGCCACGCCATCGGCCCGGGATTCCCACGGCCCTCTTTTGGAGATAGTCTATACGTTCGTATGACGATCAGCACCCGCCGGCGCTTTCTCGAGGCCCTCACCGCCGCCGCCTGCTCCGCCGCGCCGCCGGCCGACGCGTGGGATAAGGTGCCGGGCATTCTCCAACGCATCCAGCCGCCGCGGTTCCCCAAGCGCGATTTCGACATCACCGGCTTCGGCGCGTCGGGCGACGGCGAAAGCGACTCCACCGAGGCTTTCCGCCGCGCCATCGCCGCTTGCTCGCGCGCCGGCGGCGGCCGCGTGGTGGTGCCGCCGGGCCGGTATCTTACCGGTGCCATCCACCTGCGCAGCGGCGTCAACCTGCACGTGGCCGAGGGCGCGGTGGTGCTGTTCAGCACGGAGCCGAACCGCTACCTGCCCGCGGTCTTCACCCGCTGGGAGGGGCTGGAGTGCATGAACTACTCGCCCCTGATCTACGCCTTCGAGCAGGAGAACATCGCCATCACCGGCGCGGGCACGCTCGACGGCCAGGCCGGTCCCGCACACTGGTGGCCCTGGAAGGGCCGCACCGAGTACGGCTGGACGAGAGGAGAACCCCAGCAGCAGGCCGCCCGCAATCGCCTCATGCGAATGGCCGAACGCGACGTGCCCCCCGCCCAGCGCACCTTCGGCGACGGCGACTTCCTGCGCCCGCAGTTCATCCAGCCCTGCCGCTGCGCCAACGTCCTCATCGAAGGCGTCACCATCCGCAACTCGCCCATGTGGGAGATTCACCCGGTGCTCTCGCGGAACGTCACGGTGCGCAACGTCCGGGTGATCAGCCACGGCCCCAACAACGACGGCTGCAACCCCGAATCCTCGGCCGACGTGCTGATCGAGAACTGCGAGTTCGATACCGGCGACGACTGTATTGCCATCAAGTCCGGGCGCAACCGCGACGGCAGGCGCCTGGCCGTGCCCAGCGAAAACATCGTCATCCGGGGCTGCCGCATGAAGGACGGCCACGGCGGCGTCACCATCGGCAGCGAGATCTCCGGCGGCGCGCGCTGGATCTTCGCCGAGGAATGCCGCATGGACAGCCCCAACCTCGACCGCGTGCTGCGCATCAAGACCAACTCCGTTCGGGGCGGCACCGTCGAGCACATCTACCTGCGCAACATCGAAGTGGGGCAAGTGGCCGACGCGGTGGTCCACATCGATTTCCACTACGAGGAAGGCAACGCCGGGCCGCACATGCCCGTAGTGCGGAACATCGAAGTGCGGGATCTCACCTGCCGCAAGTCGCGCCAGGCGGTGGCCCTGCGCGGCTACAAGGAAGCGCCCATCACCCGCGTGCGTCTCGAGCGCTGCACATTCGAGAACGTCGAGCGGGCCAACGTGGTGGAATACGTCGAGGAGTTGGCGCTCGCGGACGTAACCATCAACGGCAAACCCGCCACCTGAGCGCCGCCGCTGTACGCGCGTTGACGGCGCCGGCGGCGGGGAAGGCGCTACCATCCTGCCATGAGCGACTTTCGGGAAGACATCGTCATCCATGCCCCCGCCGAAGAGGTGTTCCGGTTTGTTTCGAGCGTGGCGAACATACCCCGGTACGTCCCGTTTCTCCGGGAGGTACGCCTCGAATCCGGCGATCATGTGGTGGCGTTCGCGGAGCCGGCCAAGATGCAGCGGGAGCTGAACGGCTTCTTCCGGGTAAGCCCATCAACCTACCGCATCGACTGGGGCACCGACGGCGTCCCGCCCTACCGCGGTTTCATGCACCTGCGGGATGCCGAAGACGGGCGCCGCACCGTGCTCACCGCGCAGCTTACCTTCGAGCACCGCGACGATCCCGCCATCCGGGACGCGCTGCGCCAGTGCGTGCAAGCCATCAAGCGACTGGTAGAGGAGGAGGGCGGCGGCAAGGTGATGGGCGGGGGCGCCGGGTAGCCCGCGCTCACAGCACCACGCGCTCGTCTCCCTCGCGCCGCGTGACGCGCTCGCGGTCCAGGTATTCGAGCAGCGGGATGGCGTACTTGCGGGAGATGCCCGTCCAGTCTTTGAAGACCGGCACGGCGAAGCGCGCGCCCTTGTGCCCGGCCAGCATCTCCCGCAGCTTCTCGATGGCGCTGTGATGGAAGACCAGCTCTTCGCTCACCCGCACCAGGCGCCGCTCGCGCAGCAGGATCTGGAGGAGCGACCGTGCGCGCGCCGGCTCCACCCCGGATTTCGCCAGCACGGCCGGGAGCGCCGGCACCGCCAGGCCGGCCTGCTCGAAGGCGCGCTCGATGGCCTCCCGGGCCTGCCGCTCGTCTTCTTTGAGCACTACACGGTGCGCGGCCAGCCGCACGACTTCCCCTTCGGCCGCGATCTCCTTCGCATCGGCCAGCAGGGCGTCTAAGAGGAAGGGCGGCGCACCGGGCAGTTCGCGCCCCCGCAGGTCCTGCCGGGGCATGCCCGGCAGCAGCGGGTTGTTTTTGTGGAAGTCGCCCAGGGCACGCACCAGGCGGCGGCGTGCCTCCTGCCACCAGCCGCGATCCACCAGCCACGGCTGCGGCTGCCGCAGGACGACGAAGGGCCCGCCCGCGGCGGCGGCTTCGATGGCGTCCACCGTCAGGCCGGTACGGCGTACCAGCTCCGGGTAGCCCAGGCCGTGGCCCGCTTCCCGCACCAGCAGGGCGATGCGCGCCGTAGTATCCGGCGAGGCCAGCACGGCCAGGCGCGCGCCAGGGTCGTCCCCGCGGCGGTAGCGCACCCCGCCGGTATCGAGCACCACCCCGCCCCCGATAGTGGTGACCGGGGAGAACATCCGGACGATGAAGCGATCGCCGGGCAACAGCAGCACGGGGTCGCGCAGCACCAGGCGCGCCCAGCCGCGGCTGCCGGGCTGGAGCGAGGCGGCGCCGCCGAGCAGCCGCACCTCCGCCAGGACTTCCGCCGTGCCGGCGTGAAAGTGAACCGGCGCGCGGTGCTTCAACGGCCGCGCCGAGGGGAGCAGCTCGAGTTCGCAATCCACCGCGCGGGTAGGCGCAAACAGCCCCGGGGCGGCCAGCACCATGCCGCGCGCCAGTTCGGCCGGCTCCACGTCGGAGAGGTTTACCGCCGTGCGTTGCCCGGCGGCGGCGCGCGCGGCCGGCGCCCCGTGCACCTGCAGGCCGCGCACCCGCAGCCGTCGCCCCAGCGGGTAGACCTCCGCTTCGGCTTCTTTTTCGAGCGAGCCGGAGAGCATCGTGCCGGTCACCACCGTGCCGAAGCCTTTCACCGTGAAGACGCGGTCGACGGGCAGGCGGAAGTGGCCGGAGGCGTCTTTTTGCGGGACCTCCGCGGCGGCGCGCTCCAGTTCCCGCCGCAGTTCCGCCACCCCGGCGCCGGTCGCCGAACTGACCGGCACCACCGGCGCGCCCTCCAGAAACGAACCTGCGGTGAACTCCTCTACTTCGAGCCGCACCAGCTCCACCAGCTCGGCATCCACCAAATCGATCTTGGTCAACGCGATAATACCTTTAGGGATGCCCAGCAGGCGGCAGATGTCGAAGTGCTCGCGGGTCTGGGGTTTGATGGATTCATCGGCCGCCACCACGAACAGCACCAGGTCGATGCCGCCCACCCCCGCCAGCATGTTTTTGACGAACCGTTCGTGGCCGGGCACGTCCACGAAACCCAGCCGCACCGCGTTCTCCAACTGGAGATGGGCGAAGCCGATATCGATGGTGATGCCGCGGCGCTTCTCTTCCCCCAACCGGTCCGCGTCGATGCCGGTGAGAGCCTTCACCAGGGCCGTTTTTCCGTGGTCGATATGGCCCGCGGTGCCCACGATGATGTTCTTCATCTCGCTCGTTCTCATGGTACTACCCGGGGCTGCGCAGGACGCCTCCACGCCGGTCTTCCGCGCGGGCATCTCGCTGGTGAAGGTGGATGCGCAGGTGGTGGACCGCCGCGGCCGCGTGGTGGACAATCTCACCGCGGCCGACTTCCGCGTCTACGACGAGGGAGAGCCACGCGCCATCTCCTACTTCGGGCGGGAAAGCGAACCGCTCGACCTGGTGCTGCTGCTCGACGTGAGCGGCAGCATGCACCGGGCGCTCCGGGAGATGGCCGGCACCGCGCAGGCGGCGCTCGGCGCCCTCACCGAGGGCGACCGCGTGGCCCTGATGCTGTTCGCCCGCAACGCCGCCATCCGGGAGCCGTTCACCGACGATTTCGCAGCGCTCCAATCCGGCATCGGGAGCGCCGTCACCGACCGGGGCCTGGGGAGCGGCACCGCCATCAACGCCGCCATCATCGAATCCGCCGGCTATCTCGCCCGGGAGGGCCGTAAGGCGCGCCGCGCCATCCTGGTGGTGACCGACAACCGCAGCCTGAACTACAGAGTCCCGGACGAGGAGGTGCTGCGGGCCCTCTACGGCGCCGATGCCGTGCTGAACGCCATCCTGATCGGCAAGCAGCGGCGCCCCGACCCGCCGCCCCGGGGCGGTTACGTCAACCCCGATTTCACCCCTTCCGATGTCCTCAAGCTGGCCGGCGAGAGCGGCGGCGAGACGCTCGAAGCGCGCCGCCCGGGCGAATCCTTCCGGCAGATGATCGAACGCATCCGCGCGCGCTACGGGTTGCACTACGAGGCGCCCCCGGCAGCGCCCGGCGCCTTTCGCCGCATTCGGGTGGAGCTTCGGCCGGAAACCCTGAAGCGCTACCC
>JAWLGN010000366.1:0-4811 GCA_041685075.1 Bryobacteraceae bacterium | reverse complement strand
ATCCGCTGCATGCGGTTGACGAAGGCCGCCAGCTCGTACGGCTCGGCCCTCTGGATGACCCGCCCGTTGGACCAGTTCACCAGCACCAGCCCCCCGATCCCCACGTCGCGCACCAGCCGCACGTAGCGACGGTATTCGCGCGAGCGCGTGTTCGGAGCCGCGCCGTTGAAGGGCACGAAGATGAGCTGCGCGGCCTTCTGCTCCAGCGTCATGCCGCGCATCCACGTGCGTACGGCCGAGGGCGCGCGCGGCGCCGCGGGCGGCGGGGCAGCGGCTTTGGCGGCTTTGGCGGCGGGTCTCGCGGGGGACGAGGATGAGTAGCGGACGGACCCTACGGCCACCAGCGCAAGACACACCACCAGCGCGGCGAGCCGGGTCCAGCTTGAATCCATTACTACCAGTTTAGAGGAATCCCATGTAGCGCGTTGGCTATTGCGCCTTGCGCGACCGCGCCACCGTGTTGCGCTGCGAACCCGGGGGCTTGCGCGGCACCCGGCGGCGCAGCAGACGCTTCACGGACCGCAACAGGTTCGATACTTCCTGCGGGTTCTTGGCGATGACTACGTCCGCTCCCGTGCTCTGTTCCGTCAACCCAAGAATATCGACGAAGCCCGACAGCAGGATCACGGGCATCGCCGGCGCACAGCCTTTGATGTGACGAATCAACTCCACTCCGCCCATCTTGGGCATCTTGTAGTCCGTCACCACCAGGTCGAAACTCAGCTTGTGGAACAACTCCACCGCCTCCGCGCCGTTCCGCGCGGTACCCACCCGGAAACCCTGCTCTTCCAGGAGTGCCTTGCGTGCAATCAGACCATGTTTGTTGTCTTCGACGAGTAAAATACTGCCCCCGCCGTTGGACTTCGGAGCAGAACTGTTCATCTTGAACGGAGTGAGGTTAACAGTTCCGGAATCCTACTGTCAACGCGCCCGCATCAGGTTGTAAATCCGGAAGTTGTTTTGCTTGACAATGAAGCCGCGCTCTGGCATAAGGCGCGTTATTCTACTTCGCGCGGCGCCGTGTAGCCGGCTTTGGCGATGATCTGATACTTGATCGGCTTGCCCTTCTCGTTCACTACGCGCAAGGGCTTGTTGGTATCCGGATCCACGAGTTCCACCTTGATTTTGCGAAACTTCCCGTCGCGCGCCTTGTTCGAGGGCTCGTAAGCCAGGGAGTACTGGTTGCGCAAAGAATGCGAAATCGCCTGGAAAATACTCGGGAATTCTCCGTAAAATCGCGGAAAAAATGCCATCCCGCCGGTCTCCTTGGCGAAGGTGCGCAACTGGTTGTCGGCCTGCAAAAAGTCCAGCCGGGCGATGGATCCCATGTAGCCGCGGGCATCGTACCATTCCCGCAGCGCCTGCATCAGTCCGATGGCATAAATGGGCACGCCGGAGTTCTGCAAGATCTTGCGCGTCTGATCGAAGCGCAGCTTGCTGAAGGTGTCCACCCCGGAGGAGATCAGCACGATGGCCTTGCGCCCCTCGATGCCCGACATGCGGTCCGCCGTATCGGCTATGGCGTCGAACAGGTTGGACTCCGAGAAGGCCGCAATGCGTAGCCGCTGCATGGCCTCGTGCGCCTTGCGCTTATCGGTGGAGAAATCGGAAAGAATCTCGGGGCGGAGGTCGTAGGCCACCACCGCGACGTAGTCTTCCGGCTTCAGCGTCTCCAGGAAGCCGTAGGCCGCGGTGAGGGTCTGGTACCAGGTCTCTCCCCAGTATTGCTGGTAGAGGTTGCTGAATTCGATCACCAGCGCCACCGTCATGGGCGCTTCGCCCATGCTGAAGTTGGTGATCTGCTGGGGTACGTTGTCTTCGAGGATACGGAAGTTGCCGCGCGGGATGTTGGGGATGAAGTTGCCCCGGTTGTCCACCACCGCCACGTCCACGTTGACGACGTTGACTTCGCTGGTGAAGCTGGGCAGCCCCCCCGGCACGTCCTGCTCGGCCTTCTTGCCCAACCTGGACGGGATAGGAGGCAGCTCCTCTTCGGCCGACTGGCCGGGCCGCCGCGGTTTCGCCACCGTGGGGCCGGGTTCCTTCCGGGGACCCTCCTGCGAAAACAGAAACGCCGCCGGAAGCACCAGCGCCGCCGCCAGCAACAAAGCGATTCTGCGCCTACGTGTCATAAGGTTTCACCCGGAGTTCACTTTACCAAAGTATTGGACGCACCGAAGCGTCCGCCAGTTGCCTCAGTTCACCCAACGGTCGCGGTCGCGGTGATTATGTTTCCGCATGTAAACCTGGAACTTGCGCTTGGCGCGCCGCAACTGCCATTGCCGGTAGGCCCGCCGCAGCTCCCACATATCCAGCCGTGGAAGGCGCGCCTTCAAGTACAACAACCCGAACAACATGCCGCCCAGGTGCGCGATGTGGCTCACCCCGCTGTTGACGTTCAGCGAGCTGAGCAGCGCGATGGCGCCGTAAATCATCACGAAGTACTTGGCCTTGATGGGAAACAGGAAACTGAACAGGATGATCTGGTTGGGATACATCACCCCGAAGGCCAGCAGCACCCCGTAGATGGCTCCCGAGGCCCCGATGGTGCTGGTTCCCCAGTTCCCCAGGATGGCGTTCAGCAGCACGTCGCAGACACCCGCGCCGATACCGCACAGGAAATAGTACCGGACGAAACGGCGTGTGCCCCAGTCGCTTTCAATCGCGGTGCCGAACATCCACAAGGTGAACATGTTTACCAACAGGTGCCAGAATCCGCCGTGGAGAAAGAGATAGGTCACCAGTTGGAAGACGGCCAGGTTCCCCACCACCAGCGCGGGCGTGAGGGCAAACCAGCGGATCAGCCCGCCCAGCCCGGCCCAGGCCGCCAGGTAGGTGAGCACGAAGATGCCGATGTTGCTGATGAGCAGCCACTTGACGCCCTTGGGAAGGAACCCGGAATAGCCGAAGCCAGGAGAGCGGAATCCGGTGGTGTATCGCATCGAGATCCTACGGTTAGAATACCAGACGCCCCCACGGCGGCAATGGACGCCGCGGCGCCCTCGCGCGCGCGTGTAGATTTCAGGACGCCGCGCGCCCGCCTCCCTTGCCGTGGCGATGGAGCGCGCGCGATCCCACCAGCAGCAGGGCCGCGAAGACCAGCCACACCTGCCAGTGCGAGAAGATTCCGGAGGGGAACGCGAAATCCCCCGCCCAGTCGAGGTCCGCAGCCAGCCGCCAGACGGCCAGGGAGGCCGCCATCACCGCCACCGGCTTCAGCAGAGCGGAGAGCGCCAGCGCCACGCGGCGCTCTCCCCGCGCCCTGCGCTCCAACCGCGGCCCCTTCCCGAACCGGATTCTCACCAGCATTCCGGATTACAATGTAGCAGCATTTGCGTTAGATTATACGTTCGCAGCAACCATACCGCGGCGCCCTCGGGCCCGCTGGCAACGTGAGGTCATTATCATGAGTCGCACTCTCAAAACCGCTGTTTTCGGCACCGGCTTCGTCGGCCGCGTGCACATGGAAGGCATTCTCCGTACGGGGTTCGTGGAACTCTACGGTATCGCCGAACCGGAAGTGGAAAAGGCCCGCCAGTTGGGCGAGGAGTACCGGGTGCCCAAGGTGGTGGCCGACTACCGCGAACTGCTGGCGGATCCCCAGCTCGACGCGGTGCACGTGTGCACCCCCAACGCCATGCACTACCCCATGGTGAAGGCCGCGCTCGAGGCCGGCAAGCACGTGGTCTGCGAGAAGCCGCTCTCCACTTCCCCCGCGCTGGTGCGGGAGTTGATCGCCCTGGCCGCTGCCAAGGGACTCCGCAACTGCACCAACCACAACCTGCGCTACTACCCCATGGTCCAGCAGATGCGCCGCATGCGCGAATCCGGCGAGCTGGGCGACATCCTGATTGTGCAGGGCACCTATTCGCAGGACTGGCTCTTCTACGACACCGACTGGAACTGGCGCGTGGTGGCGGAGGATAACGGCCGCTCGCGCTGCATGGCGGACATCGGCTCGCACTTCTGCGACATGGCCGAGCACGTCAGCGGGCTGCGCATCAGCTCGCTCTGCGCCGACCTCCAGACCTTCCACAAGATCCGCCGCCGTCCCAAGGGTCCCATCGAGACCTTCGCCGGCAAGACGCTGCGTCCGGAAGACTACATCGAGGTGCCGGTGGATACGGAAGACTTCGGCAGCGTGATCTTCCGCATGGGCGAGCGGGCCCGCGGCGCCTTCACCGCCAGCCAGGTATCGGCCGGCTGCAAGAACCGCCTGAGCCTGGAGGTCTATGGCACGAAGTGCGCCGTCTCCTGGTGCCAGGAGCGCCCGGATGAACTGTGGATCGGCCGCCGCAACGAGCCGAACGGCATCATCATCAAGGACCCGTCGTTGATGCAGCCGGCCGCGCGCGGCTACGCCGACCTCCCCGGAGGGCACAGCGAGGGCTACGACGACACCTTCAAGCAGGTCTTCCGGCGCTTCTACCGCTCCGTGCTCGACCCGGCGGCCGAACCCGAGTACCCGCAGTTTGCCGACGGCCTGCGGCAGCTCGAGATTCTCGACGCCGAGTTCGCCAGCGCCGAAAAGCGTGCCTGGGTGGACGTTCCGTCTCCCGCCGCCGCTACCGCGTAGCCTGGCGGGGCGGCCTTCGGGCCGCGGTTGATGGCCGCTCGATACGACAGCTCTGCCATAATGGGGGTAGCTTGTCCGGGAACCCCACCAGCGTTGCCGTCGCCATGAGCGGCGGTGTCGATAGCTCGACCGCAGCCGCGCTGCTTGCGCGGCAGGGCGCGCGCGTCATCGGCCTCACCATGCAGTTGTGGAACCAGCGGCGGCTGCCCGAAGTAGCCGGCGCCGCCGCAACGGG
>JAWLGN010000365.1:0-4812 GCA_041685075.1 Bryobacteraceae bacterium | reverse complement strand
ACGGGCGAGCGCCTGGCGGGGTTCCTCGATGAAAACTTCGGCACGCGGCTTTCGGTGAGCTTCATGGCCAACCAGGTGCCGCTCAAGACCAACCGCATCGAGCTGCACCCCACCGTGAAGGACAAGTGGGGGCGCAACGTGGCCTACATCATCAAGGAGTGGCATGCGCACGACCGCTACCTGATGGACGTCTTCGCCGAGCAGTGCGCGCGCATTCTGCGGTTCGGCGGCGACGGCGGCCAGGGCAACTATCCGGTGTTCGAGAAGGGCGGGGTCTACCTGGCGGAGAACGGGCTGGCGCGCGTCGCCAACCACATCCTGGGCGGGGCGCGGTTCGGCACGGACCGGAACGATTCGGTGCTGGATCCCAACTGCCGCGCCTGGGAGTTCGACAACCTGTACGTCACCGACGGCTGCTTCATGCCCACTTCGGGCGGGGCGAACCCCACCCTGACCATTCAGGCGAACTCGTTCCGCGTCGCCGACCACCTGTTGACGAGGCTGTAGGGCGGACATTGACGAGGCTGCAGGGCGGGCATTGACGAGGCTGTAGGGCGGACAGAGGTCCGCGGCCCGGCGTTCGAGCCGGCGGAGGAGGAGAGACACGTGGATCCACGATTCGATGAAGTCTTCAGCGACCGGTTTACCAACCCCGAGAACGAAACCTTCAAGGTGGTGTTCTACCCGGATCGCATCTATCACGCGCAGTACCTGAACGCCACGCGCAGCCCGCGCTACCGCTACAACGTGCAGGAGGTGCGCAACCAGCTCGATATCGCGGTGCTGAAGGGCGAGGTCTACATGGACGGGGTCTACCTGTGCAACTTCCTGCGGGTGGAATACCGGGCCAGCCGGCTGACCGAGCAGGCACGGGAGCGCAGCCGGTTTCTGCGGGACCAGATCATCGGCTGGATTCACCTGCTGCCGCAGGACGCGGCGCTCGAGGCCGAGGCGCAGGTGAAGCTGGTCTACGACCGCTGGGTGGACGCCTACCAGGTGGAGATCTGGGAGACGCTGGAGGCGCCGCTGGGCAAGCACCACGATTACACGGTCCAGGAGATGATGGGGGCGGGCGGCTCGATTGTCAAGGTGCGGGAGTTCAGCCCCGCGCTGCGGGACGTGAAGGCCATTCGAAGGATGGAGATCGCCTTCCGGGAGAACGACCGCGACCTGCCCTTCGGCTACGCCATCCAGAATCCGGAGTGGGACAACAACTTCCTGCGCACCCACCAGGAGCCGCGCAGCGATGCGCCCAGTTCGCCCGAGAACACGGTGGAAGACAACAACTACCTGGTCGACTTCCAGCGCGGGTGGTACTTCAATGCCAGGGACGTGAAGCCGGTGCGGTATCTGAACGCCATGATGACGCCCGGCAACCCGGACGAGAAGCCGGATAACGTGATCGAGATGCGCTGGCTGGTGCAGCGCGAGCTGGGGAGTTCCGTGGTGTTCTTCCACGAGGTGACCATCCCGCCGGGGAAGGTGGAGGGTACGCACCGCCACATAGGGACCGAGGAACTCTACTTCGTGACGCAGGGCCGGGGCACGGCCTACATGGCCGAGGGCGACGACCCGGCGACCGCCGATCTGCCGACCGTGGAGCGCGACGTCTTCGCGCAGGGCATGGTGCGGTGCAAGGAGCTTCCCGTGGAACCCGGCACCGTGATCTACACCAAGAGCGGCGGCGTGCACGGCATCCGCAACAACACCAACGAGCCGCTGAAGTTCGCGGCCTTCCTGTACCACACCGTCTAGAGAGGAGATCAACCGATGGGCACGACAACGCTTCCTCCCACGCCGGCAATGCCGGCCACTTCGCCGCAACTGATGGCGCACGTGGACAGCGTCTTCCAGGTGGACCCCTCGACCGCGCCGGATTACAACCGCGGCAATTCGCTGTTGAAGCTGCTGGGCATCATGGAACAGACCGGGCTGGCCGCCGAGCGGCAGAGCTACCTGGCCGGTTCGCTGCAGTACCTGTTTCCATTGCAGAAGCTCGAGTTGTACGGGCCGGCGGGCGGCGATTTCCAGATCCTGGATCCAACGCAGCAGGACAACAAGAACGACTTTCAGAAGCAGAACGTGCGGGACTTCGTGCTGGGCGATACACAACTGGTACGGGGCTGGGCGGTGGCGGGCGGCGCCATCGTGCCCTTCCTGCGGGTGAGCTACCGGGGCGGGCCGGATTCGCTGCTCTCGGAGATGTCCGGGCACCGGCTGGGACAGCGGATCAAGCTGTTTCTCCGGGTGGGCGGCGCGCAGGTGTCCTCGCCGCTCATGGTGCCCTACAATCCGCTGACGGACCGCTACGATATCGAGCTGTGGACGTCGCCGGTGCCGGATCTGCGGCCGCTGCTGGACGATAAGGCGCGGGATTCGCTCGACCGCGGGGAGTTGCAGGTGCGCAACGACCTGGTGCAGGGCGCGCTCTCGGACTTCGACCGCGGCAAGCTGGAGGAGCAGTACACCATCTTCGTGGCGCCGAACAACACCATGCACCCGGTGCTGCCGCTGCGGGTGGAAGTGGCCTGGGCCGACGAATCCGAGCGCTTCTGGGATTCGCAGGGCGGCGCCAACTACGTCTACGAGTTCAACATGATCGTGCGCGGGTGGGATGCGTTCCTGGGGGTGGGGACCAGCCCGAATCCGCACGGCGGGGTAGGGTTCCTGGAATACCGCAACCTGATGTCGAACTACGGGCGTTACGCGGGGCGCAATGAACTGGGGCGCACGCCGCAGCCGTGGAACTTCGACGCCTTCGGGCGCAAGGACCACAACGGGCGGCGCGAGAATTTCCTGGCCGTGGATTACATGGACCTCCACATCCTGAAGGCCAACTGCGGGGTGGGGCTGCACCGGCACCGAGATAACCAGGAGATCTTCTTCATGATGGAGGGCGCCGGCTACATGGTGGTGGGGGACTGGGTGAAGTTCCCCAACCGGGAGCGGTGTTTCGAACTTCGCACGCTGCCCGCGGGGCACTTCGCCATGCTTAAGGGCGGCAATCTCCACGGTCTCATGAACCCCAGCGACGAGCCGGTTTCGCTGCTGATGTTCGGCGGTTATGACTAGCGCGCAACCTTCCATCCGGCCGCTTCCGTGGGAGGCGGTGGAAGGCTCTCCGGCGCCGCTCGGCGCGACCTACATTCCCGCCGAGCGGGCCTACAATTTCGCGCTCTACTCGAAGCACGCCACCGCGGTGACGCTGCTGCTGTACTCGGAATCGGACCCGGTGAACCCGGTGGACACCTATGAGTTCCGCTATCCGGGGAACAAGACGGGACGCATCTGGCACTGCCGGCTGCCCGAGGAGCGTGTCGAGCGGGCCAGGTATTACGCTTACCGCGTCGAGGGGCCGTTCGATCTTGCCAACGGCCACCGCTTCGACCCGGAGAAGATTCTGCTGGATCCCTATGCGGACGGTGTCTTTTTCCCGCCGGGCCACAGCCGCATGGCCGCATCGCGCCCGGGGCCCAACGCCGGGCGGGCGCCGCTGGGAGTGATCGACATTCAGGGCGCGCCGTTCGACTGGGGCGGGGACGTGCGGCCGCGCCACGGCCACGACACCGTGATCTACGAGATGCACGTGAAGGGCTTCACGGCGCGGGCGAACTCGGGCGTCGAGGACCCGAGCCGCGGCACTTTCGCCGGGGTTATCGAAAAGATTCCCTATCTGGTGGAGTTGGGAGTCACGGTGGTGGAACTCATGCCGGTCTTCCAGTTCGATCCGCAGGAGCGGAACTACTGGGGTTACATGCCGCTGAACTTCTTCTCTCCCCACCAGGCGTATGCGGCGGACCACGTCTCGGGCGCGCAACTCGATGAGTTTCGCAGCATGGTGCGGGCGCTGCACGCGGCCGGCATCGAGGTGGTGCTGGACGTGGTCTATAACCACACTACCGAACTGGACGAGAGCGGCCCCAACTACAGCTTCCGCGGCATCGATAACTCGTCCTACTACCTGCTGGAGGCGGACCGATCGCGCTACCGCAACGACGCCGGCACGGGCAACGTGCTGCACTGCGCCAACCGGTACGTGCGGAAGATGATCGTGGATAGCATGCGCTTCTGGGCCGAGATCATGCGGGTGGATGGTTTCCGCTTCGATCTGGCGTCCATCTTCACGCGCAACAGCGACGGCTCCATCGACCTCGAGGACCCGCCCATCATCGGGCAGATCAACAGCGATCCGGCCTTTGAACACCTGAGGCTGATTGCCGAAGCGTGGGACGTCAACACCTACCAGTTAGGGCGCAACTTCCCGGGCATCACCTGGCTGCAATGGAACGGCAGGTACCGCGACGAAATACGGCGCTTCGTGAAGGGCGATTCGGGGCTGGTGGGAACCGTGATGGCGCGCATGTACGGCAGCGACGATCTGTTCCCCGACGAGCGCGAACTCGGCTATCGCCCCTATCAGAGCGTGAACTACATCTGCTCGCACGACGGGTTCTGCCTCTACGACCTGGTTTCCTACAACACCAAGCGGAACCTGGCCAACGGCCACAACAACACCGACGGCACCAACGAGAACTACAGTTGGAACTGCGGTTGGGAGGGCGACGACGGCGCGCCGGCCGAGGTGCTGGCGCTGCGCAAGCGCCAGGTGAAGAACTTCTGCGCGCTGTTGATGCTCTCCAACGGCACCCCCATGTTCGTTGCCGGCGACGAGTTCATGAACACGCAGGGCGGCAACAACAATCCGTATAACCAGGACAACGAGACCACCTGGCTCGACTGGGACCTGCTGGAGACCAACGCCGACGTGTTTCGCTTCTTCAAGCGGATGATCGCCTTCCGCAAGGCCCACCC
>JAWLGN010000037.1:20827-27847 GCA_041685075.1 Bryobacteraceae bacterium | reverse complement strand
ATCGGCGGGGAACACGTTGAAAGGCATGCTGGCGGGGATGCTGGGGCTGGCACTCGCCATGGTGGGGCTCGACCCCATGACCGCCTACCCGCGCTTCAACTTCGGGCGCAGCGAATTTCTGGACGGCATCTCCTTTATCCCGGTGATGATCGGGCTGTTCGGGCTGGGTGAGGTCTTCGCCCAGATGTCGGGCGCGGGGAGCCGGAGGAGCGAACTGCCGGCGGCGATGGGCCGCGTGCTGCCCAAACTGGCGGAGTGGAAGCGCATGCTGCTGCCAGGCGCTCTGGGCGCGGGCGTAGGCACGTTTGTGGGCGCCATCCCGGCGGCCGGCGGGGATATCGCGGCGGTGATCTCCTGGGAGCAGGCGCGCCGGCTCTCGCGCAAGCCGGCCGAGTTCGGCAAGGGATCGGTGGAGGGCCTGGCGGCGAGTTCGACCGCCTGCAACGCGGCCATAGGGGGCGCCATGACCACCATGCTGACACTCGGGATCCCGGGCGATGCGCCTTCGGCCGTGCTGATCGGCGCGCTGCTGATCCACGGCATCCAGCCCGGCCCGCTGCTCTTCCGCGATCACCAGGCGCTGGTCTACTCGATCATTTTCCTCATGACGTTTGCGGCGCTGGCGATCGCGGCGGTCAACCTGCTGGGGGCGCGGCCGCTGGCGCGGGCGCTGCGTATCCCCGACCGGTGGCTGTGGGCCGGCATCATCCTGATGGGGGTGGTCGGCTCCTACGCCCTGAACAACGCGGTGATGGATGTGTGGGTGATGTTCGGCGCGGGGATTCTGGGGTTCGTCTGCCGCCGCGCGGAGATTCCCCTGGGGCCGCTGGTGCTGGGGCTGATTCTCGGGCCCATGATGGAGTCGAACCTGCGGCGGGCCCTGATTCTGAGCCGCGGCGATTGGCTGGCGATCCTCACGCGGCCGATGGTGCTGTTCTTCGTGGTGGTGACCGCCGCCTCCCTGCTGTGGCCGTTGTGGAAGGCGCTGCGGGCCAGGCGCGGGGCATGATGCGGCGGCGCGACCTGCTCCTGTGGCCGGCGGCAGCGGTACTTCAAGCCGGCGCAGCGGACGAGGAGCGGATCTGGAAGGACTATCTCGCCTGGTACCGCAAGCAGCCGCTTTCGACGGACCTGCGCGCGGCCTGGCGCCGCCATCTCGAAGCCGCCGGAGTGGACCGCGCGGAGATCGAGCGGCGCGCCCGCCTCGTCGAGCGCCTGTCGCGCCAGCGCCGGGACGAACTCCAGCCGTTGTTTTTCGACCGCACCTACGCCGCCGCCCAGCCGCGCTTCAACACCGCGCCCAACGAGTTGCTGGTCGAAACCGTGCGGCATCTCGCGCCCGGCCGCGCGCTGGATATCCACATGGGGCAGGGCCGCAACGCCCTCTTCCTGGCCGCCAGGGGCTGGAACGTCACCGGCTTCGACTATTCCGAAGAAGGCGTCCGCGCGGCGCGCAAAGCCGCGGCGAAAGCGGGTCTGAAGCTGAACGCGCTGGCGGCGCGGCATGAAGACTTCGACTTCGGCCGCCAGCAGTGGGACCTTGTTCTGATGCTCTACACCTGGGTGCCGCTCGGAAGCGCATACCCGGCGCGCATCGTGGATTCGCTCCGGACCGGCGGCGTGCTTGTTTTCGAGCACCTCATGGAAGAGACCGGCAGCGAGCGCGCGGCCCCCTGGCTGCCCCGCCCCGGCGAGCTGCCGCGCATCTTCAGCCGGCTGCGCGTCATGCGCTACGAGGACACCCGCCGCGCGGCCGACTGGTCCTGGCGGCCGGAGCGCGTGGCGCGCCTGGTGGCGCGGAAGTGACGGGCAGCGCCGATTCTACGGCGCCGGGTGGACCCGCTTGCCGCCGAGCCAGGTCTGCTCCACACCGATTTCCTTCACTTCGTCGAGCGGGCAGGTGAGGATGTCCCTGTCCAGCACAATCAGGTCCGCCAGCTTGCCCGCCTCGAGCGAACCTTTCTCTTTTTCCTCGAAGGTGAGGAAGGCGTTGTTGCTGGTATAGAGCCGGATGGCCTGCTCGCGGGTAAGCCGCTCCTCGGGGTGCAGCGCGCCTTTCATCCACCGGGGCTGGCGGGCGAGCGTAATCCACATCCCGAAGAACGGGTTGTAGGGATTGATGGAGCGCATGCTGCCGATCTTCTGCATGTGGTCCGAGCCGCCCCCCACGACCACGCCGCGCTCGGCCAGCGTCTTGTAGGGGTGGAAGTAGCGGAGCCGGTCGTTGCCGAACTGTTCGAGGAGCGTCGCGCCGTCGCGCTCCAGCCAGGCGGGCTGCAAATCGGCTACGACTCCCAGTTGGCGCATCTTATCAATGGCTTCCAGGCTCATGAAGCTGCCGTGGCTCACGCAGGGCCGGGCGTCTTTGACGGAAAACTCGCGGTTCACCTTTTCGTAGGCTTCGACGAGGTGGAGGATGGCGCCGTCGCCCTGCGCGTGGGCGGTCAACTGAAGGCCCTTCAGCAGCACCAGCCGCGCGATTTGATGGAGCTTCTCCGGCTGAACAAACAGCAGGCCGCGGTACTCCGGATCGGTGATCGAATAGATTTTGCTGAGACCCCACGGCTGCCGCATGTAGGCGCTGCCGGTGAGCATGCCGCCGTCCAGGAAGATTTTGGCTCCCCGCAGCCACAGGAGGTTGTCGTAACGGTGATGCGGCGATTGCACGGCCTTGTCCACGGCCCTGGCGATCTCCTCCAGGGGCGCCTGAGCGTCGATGCTGTAGGTGAGGAAGCTGCGGCAGGTCAACTGGCCGCGATCCTTGAGCGCCGCAAACAGCCGCACCTCTTCATCCGAAGTCGTGCGGGTGACGACCCCGGTGATGCCGACGGAGTTGTAGTCCGCCAGAAGCTGGCGCAGGCGGCTCAGGCGATCCTCGAACGTGGGCCGCTTCCCCGTACGGGAGGACTTGATGAGGTCCGCCCCCCTGCGGAGCACGCCCGTGGGTTCTCCGGTTTTCGGATCCATCTCCACGCGGGTGGGCATGCCTTCGGGGACCTTGTAGTTCCGGTCGATCCCGCTGGCCTTCAGCGCGGCCGAGTTCAGCACCGCGTCGGGACCGGTGCGAAAGACCACGGGGTTTTGGGGCGCCGCGCGGTCGAGTTCTTCGCGCGTGGGGTAGCGTTGTTCCTTCAGCCGGGTGATGAAGATCTGGGAGACCGTGATCCACTGGCCCGGGCCCAGGGCAGCGGCGCGCGATCGAACGTACTCCAGAACGTCCGCGATGGTATCCATCTCGGGGACGGGGTGATCGAACTCGTGCATCGACGCTCCGGTGGGGTGGGCATGGCTGTCGATCAGGCCCGGCATGACGGTCTTGCCGAGCAGGTCGATTTTGCGGGTGGCCGGACTCGCCAGCCTGAGAATGGCCTCGTTCGACCCCACGGCGGCGATTCTCTCGCCCCGGATGGCAATGGCCTCCGCGATGCTGAACTTCTGGTCTACCGTGATGATCCTGCCGTTGTGCAGGATGAGATCGGGCGGGCGTTCGGCCCCCTGCGCCGCCGCCAGTAGTGCGGCAAAGAATAAACAGACGCGCCTCGTCACTCTGAGTCCCTCCTTTGGAGTCATTGTCGCGCAGAATGCGGCGAAACGCCCGCACGGGCTTATGCGCCCGGGCGCCGCTGCCGATAGAATGGTTGCGAGCGACTCCCATGACCGAGCAGACCGAGAACCGCACCGAGATCCTGGAAGGGCTGAAGACCTTCCTGCGCATCCCCAGCATCAGCACGCTCAGCGAACACAAGCCGGACATCCGCCGCGCGGCGGAGTTCGTGCGGGATGAACTGGCGTCGGCGGGCCTGGCGGCCGAGCTGATCGAGGGTCAGGGCAACCCCCTGGTCTACGGCGAATGGACCGGCGCGCCGGGCAAGCCCACCCTGCTCTTCTACGGCCACTACGACGTGCAGCCGCCCGACCCGCTCGAGGAATGGAAGTCGCCTCCCTTCGAACCCGAGATCCGCGGCGACGACCTGTTCGCCCGCGGCGCCTCCGACGACAAGGGCCAGACCTACATCCTCATCAAAGCCGTCCAGCGCATGATGGCGCGCGACGGCCGCCTGCCGGTGAACGTGAAGTTCCTGGTCGAAGGCGAGGAGGAGTCCGGCGGCGAGCACATCAGCGCCTGGGTCGCCTCGCGGCCCGCCCGCCTGGCCGGGGTCAGCGCCGCGGTGATCTGCGATACCGAGATGTTCGCCCCCGAGCTGCCCACCCTCTGCGTGGGGCTGCGGGGCATCGTCTACGCCGAAATCCACGTTGCCGGGGCGAACCACGACCTGCACTCGGGGGTCTACGGCGGCGCGGCGCCCAATCCCATGCAGGCGATGGCCGAAATCCTCTGCTCCCTGAAGGACCGGGAGGGCCGCATCCGCATCCCCGGCTTCTACGACCGCGTCCGGGAACCCGGCCCCAAGGAGCGGGAAGCCTGGGCGCGGCTGCCCTTCGATGAAGCCGAGTACACGGCCAAGGAGATGGGCGCCCGCGAGCTGGTGGGGGAGCCGGGCATCCCCGTGCTGGAGCGCCTCTGGGCGCGCCCCACCTTCGAGGTGCACGGCATTCGCGGCGGCTTCACCGGCGAGGGCGCGAAAACCGTCATCCCCGCCCGCGCAGTGGCCAAGGTCAGCCTGCGGCTGGTGGCGGACCAGCGCCCCGACGAAGTCGAGCGCCAGCTAAAGCAGGCCGTACGCGAGGTCTGCCCGCGGGGGGTCGCCGCAGAGGCGAAAATCGTACATTCCGCGGCCCCTTCCCTGGTGGATCCCGAAAATCCCTTCGTGCGTTCGGCCGCCGCCGCGCTCGAGCAGGTGTTTGATAAACCGGCCGTTTACATCCGTTCCGGCGGCTCGATTCCCATCGTGGGTTTATTCGACGAGTACCTGGGTATCCCCAGCGTGCTGATGGGTTTCGGACTGCCCGACGACAACCTGCACGCGCCCAACGAGAAGTTTCACCTGCCTAATTTCTGGCGCGGTATCGACGCCGTGGTGCGCTTTATCGAACTCACCGGCAGCGGGGGGTGAATCTTCCAGTCTGCTATAATTTCCAATGAATTCTGGAGCGTACCGCGTGAAGTTTTTTCTGGATACCGCCAACCTGGACGATCTGAAGGCGGGCGCCGCCTGGGGAATCGTGGACGGCGTAACCACCAACCCGTCGCTGATCGCCCGGGAGGGGAGGCCCATTGAAGAGCAGATCCGGATGATCTGTGACATCGTCGACGGCGACGTCAGCGCCGAAGTGGTCTCTCTCGAGGCGGATGGCATGGTCCGGGAAGGCCGCGCGCTGGCGCGCATTCATCCCAACGTGGTGGTGAAGGTGCCGCTCACGCGCGAGGGCATCCGGGCCACCTCGGCGCTGCGCGCCGAAGGTATCCGGGTGAACGTCACGCTGTGTTTTTCGCCCGCGCAGGCGCTGCTGGCCGCCAAGGCCGGCGCCTATATCGTGAGCCCATTCATCGGGCGGCTGGACGACATCGGCACATCCGGCATGGACCTGGTGCGCAGCATCGTCACCATCTACCGGAACTACGGCTTCAGCACCCAGGTGCTGGCGGCCTCCGTGCGGTCTCCGTCGCACGTGGTGGAGGCGGCCCTGGCGGGCGCCCATATTGTCACCATGCCGCTCAAGACCCTGGACATGCTGTTCAACCACCCGCTCACGGACAAGGGTCTGGAGCAGTTCCTGAAGGACTGGACAAAGGTCTTCCAGGAGAGCAACGTCGCCGGCTGAGCATGCATCTCACGTGGGGCTTTCCCGCTTTCCTCACCACAGCAGAGTTCGTGACTCTGCTGCTGCTGGCGGTCTTTGTTGTCCTGATCCTGATCATCGGCTGGCGCAAGTGGTGGGCCTCGCGCATCCCGCCCGCGGAGCTGGAGCGCAGGCGCCGCAGCCATCTCAGCGAGCACGGCAAGATGGGGGACGCCACGCTGCTGGAGATCCGCGGCAGCCTGGTGATTTACTCGTACGATGTGAGGGGAATCGAGTATATCGCCTCCCAGGACGTCTCGGGGCTGGAGCAGGCGCTCCCGGAGGATCCCGACGCCGCCGGGCCGGTGCTGGTCAAATACGACGCCCGCAACCCCGCCAACTCCATCGTTCTCGCCGAGGAGTGGAGCGGTATCCGGAAGGGCGTCGGCGGGATTAAGAGTTAATCTGTCACGTACCCAGAGGAGGAAACATGAAACGGGTGATTGCTATCGCAACGCTGCTGGTGGCCGCTTTTTCGGCCGGAATGCTGGCGGCAAACCAGTTCGGCACGCCGAACAGCCTGCTGCACATCGTCACGGTGCAGTGGAGGGATGAGGCTACCCCCGAACAGCGCCAGGCTGCGCTGGACGGGGTGCGCACCATGGCCGGGGCCATTCCCGGGGTGAAGAACATCTGGCTGAAGACCGTCAAGGTGCAGCCGTCCACCTATCATGCCGTCATCGTCATGGAGTTCGCCAACCAGGCGGCCTTCGACGCCTACGCCGACCACCCCGCGCACCGCGAGTGGGAGAAAATCTACCTTCCCATCCGGCAGCGCAGCACCACCCACGACGTCACCAACTAAGCCACCGGCCGCGCCGCCCGGCGCGGCCACCGGATGCGCTTCGCCCGGATGCTAAGATACCGGCCATGCATCGTGGGCCACAGCAGGTACTCGAGATATTGCTGGCGTTATCCCTCGCGGCCGTGCCGGCCGCCTCGGCGGGGAATCGGGCGGCAAGCCTCCCGCAAGGCGCCGGACTGGCGGCGAAGTACCGCGGCGACGCGGGCATCGAAGCCGATCCGGCCGTGGTGTTCGTCGAGAACTTCGAAGTGGACGAAATCGAAGATTTCCGCGCCCGCTGGAGCCACATCAACAACAAGGCCGGCAAGGCGCTCGCCGTAACCCGGGAGACGCCGCAGGGCAGCCGCGGCACGCGGTCGCTGCGGATGACCGCCACCCGCGGGGAGAACGAAGGGGGGCATCTCTACAGGCTGCTCCAGCCCGGCTACCAGCGCGTGTTTCTGCGATTCTACGTCCGGTTTGCCGAGGACAAC
>JAWLGN010000037.1:0-20817 GCA_041685075.1 Bryobacteraceae bacterium | reverse complement strand
TGGGGGGAGAGATCGCCCCGGCGCCGTACCCCACCCCGCGCGCCGGACGCCGCGCCGTAAACCGCTGGAACTCCGGCATCGAGCCGGCGGGCACCTGGAGCCAGACTTCGCCCCGCACCCACTTCCCGCCGCCCGGTATCTGGCAATTTTATACATACTGGCCGGATATGCGCTCTTTCCAGAATGAGGATGGTTCCGGAACGGTGTTCTACGGGAACGAATTTACGCCCGAGAAGCCCGTGCCGGCCGAGCGCGGTCGCTGGATCGCGGTCGAGGTGATGGTGAAGATGAACTCCTCTCCGGAGGCGTCCGACGGCGAGCAGGCCTTCTGGATCGACGGCCGCCTGGCGGGGCATTTCGGCCCCGGCACGCTGCGAGGCCGCTGGTCGCGCGCGCTATTCCGCAGAGACGCCGGCGGCGAACCCTTCGAGGGCTTCCGCTGGCGCGACGACGAGCGCGTGAGCATCAACAAGCTGTGGCTCTCGCACTACGTGAGCGAGGCCGCTTTCAAACGCACCGACGCCTGGGCGGCCAGGAACCCGGAAGCGAAGGTCAATCGCGGGAGCGCCACCGTCTGGTTCGACGACCTCGTGGTGGCTACCGAGTACATCGGGCCGCTCGGCCGATAGCCCGGCAGGAAAGGCCCCGCAGGCCGCGCCACGTGGCCCGCGGGACCCTTACGTTACCGCAAAGCAGCTACCAGCTCACCCGCAGGGTAAGCTGGAGTTCGCGCGCGCCCTGGCCGGAGTTGCGCGTCTCGAGCACTCCCATGTTATTGACGGAGTTAGGATTGCCGGGGATGTTCAACACGTTGAAGAAGTCCGCGTTGAACCGCACCCGGAACCTTTCGCCGATGGGAATCTGCTTGAACAGCGACGCATCCACGTTCCAACTCCGCACGCTGGGGAAGAACTGGTTCCTCAGCGGGTGCAGTCTGTCGTCGTAAGCGATGCGCTCCAGGCTGCCGTCCTTCATGGGCACCCATACGGTGTTGGTGCCGTAGTAGGGCGCCAGGGGATCGCCGGGAATGGGGTTCTCAGGCCAGGGAATCAAGGGCGCAATGGCGGGCTTGTAGTTTTCCGGCACCCCCATGATGCCGTTCGGGCGGCCATTGGCGTCGTAGCTGTTGATCTGGTTCGCCGGGATGTAGCCGTTCCACCAGAGATAGCCGGGGATGCAGTCTCCCCCGCGGCAGTCCTCGATGGGGTACTTGTAGCCGTAGATCTCCACTTTTTCGCCAGTGGGATAGCGGTCGGTCGGCAGGCTGAAGTAGTTGCTCCGGAGATATCCCATGCCGGCGATCTGCCATCCGCCAATCACCTTGTCGAGGAGGCCTCCGGCATTCCGCCCGAACCGCTGGCCCTTCCCGAACGGGAGATCGACAATCCAGTTCCAGCGCAGCCGGTGCTTCGGGATGTTGATGTCGCGGCGGTCGTTGAGGAAGCGGTTTCTTGCCTTCAGATCCTTGGGGACCGCCCCGGGCAGGTACATGTTCTCGGAGTAGATGGGGTTGTTCCAGTCCTCGCCGCCGGCGATCAGCGCGTTGTTCATGTTATAGAACACCTGGAAAGCGATGCCCTTGCTGTAGCGGCGCTCCAGCTCGAGTTGGAAGCCCTGGTAGTTCGACCAGCCGGACTTCCGGTACTCCTCGATGGAGCCCAGCACCTGGTTGTTGAACGGCCTGCGCGCCACGTCGGAGTATTCGCCGGTGGGCGTGGGCAGCCCGGTAGTGGCGTACCAGATGTAGGTTGGGGTGGGCTCGTTGTAGCTGTAGAGCTGTTCCAGCTTGCTGCCGTGATTGCCCACGTAGGCGGCCCGCACCACGGTGCTCGGCATGATCTCGGATTCGAGCGTCAGGTTCCAGTCGTGGACCCGCGGTTCGGGCTGGTCCTTGGCGAAGTACGTGGTGTTGATCGCCCAGCCGCGCTGCAGGCCGCTGGCGTCGTCCAGGCTGATCTGATCGCGGCTGTTGACGCCGCCAATCACGTCCGGCGCGGCCCGCATGCCCCACCTGGCGATGCCGTCGGGCGAGCGGGAAGAGCCCGTGTAGCGGTCGTTGGTGAACCAGGCGGTCATGGGGGCGTTCAGCCGCATGCGAGCCGTGAAGCCCCGCAGCGGCACCGGAAAATACGAGGTACGGAAACCACCGCGCAGCACCACCGACCGGCGCCCTTCGGTAACGCGGTACGCAAATCCCAGCCGGGGACCGAAGTTGGTCCAGGGAGCGGTCATCATGTTCCTGGGCAGGCCGGCCTGGTCGTAGGTGGTGAACTTGACCCCCAACTCGTTGAGGCGGTTCACCAGGCTGGGCAGGGTGGCCCCGGCGCGGATCAACTGGTCCACCGGCGCGCCGAGCACCGTCGAGTGGGTCTGCGGGTCAAAGCTGGTGAGCAGGTTCTGCTTCTCGCTATACGCCGGCCACCGCTCCCAGCGCATTCCCAGGTTCAGGGTGAGACGGGGAGTCACCTTCCAGTTGTCCTGAAAGTAGACCGCGTATTCGCGGGCCCGCATGTAGAAGTTGCCGCGGGAGAACTGGTTGGTGAAGTTCATCACCCCCAGGTACATGTTCGCCGTATCGTGCCCGGTCAGGGGTGTGGCCAGCGGATTGTCACGCGAGGTGGAGGGGTCGTACAAAGCCGTGGCGAGCGTGGAAAAGGTGTGGCCGCCGGCCACCTGCTGCTGGTCCGGGAGCACCGTGAGCTGGTCGTAGCGGAAATGCGCTCCGAACATCAGCTCGTGCTTGCCGTGAATCTTGGTGGTGTTGTTGTCCAGGATGAAATAGGCGAACCGGGACGCCTTGGTGTTGGTGCCCTGGTAGATCATGTTCGACAGTCCGGTATTACCGATGCGCGGCCAGTCCGGGCTGCCGAACGGGTTGGGAAGCCCCAGCTTGTCGGCGTAGAAGCCGTCCGGCTCGCCGGTGCCTTCCCACCACTGCTGCTTCTGGGCGCTGAACAGCACTTCGTTAAACAGCGTGGGCGAAATCGTGCGCACCCACGACGCGGCCAGGCTCCGGTTGGGAGCGTACACTTTGTTGAAGTTGGCCACCTTGTCCAGGGTGGCCACCCGGTTGTTCGCCTGCGTGTTGAAGCTGTAGTAGTCCGCATCGCTGAGGCGGACGTAGAACAGGTCGTTGTCGGTGAACCGGTGGTCGAAGCGGGCGGTCACGGTCCAGTCCCGCCGGCGGTTCTCCATCGGCCCGTACCAGTTGTCCTGGATGAGCGGATTGTTCTGCGGATGGGTCGGCAGCGGCGTCACCTCGTAGAGCGCCTTGGCGACGGGACTCAGGCGCTGGGGGTCGATGACATTCAGCTTGCCGCCGTAGGCGAACGGCTGGCGGGTCCAGGTGGTAGTGTCCGTCGTCCAGGGGTCGTAGAGGGTTTGCAGGCGGCCTTGGGAATCGATGAGGCCGCTGAAATCGCCTTGCCGCATGGCCTCGGTAAAGACCCGGGCGTTGCCGGTGTTGTAGTTGATGTTGCGGGTGGCCTCGTAGGCGGCGAAGAAGAACGTTCGGTTCCGGCCGTCGTAGATCCCGGGCAGCAGCACCGGGCCGCCGGCCGAAGCGCCGAACTCGTTGCGAATCAGCGGGGGCGCCTTGTCGTAGAAATCCTGGCGGCGGCGCGCTTTGCCGATCCCGTTGTTGCGGTGCGTCTCGAACAGCGAACCGTGGAACTCGTTGGTGCCGCTCTTGGTGGACATGATCACGCTGGTCGGCCGGGTGAACTTGGCCGAGGAGCTGTTCACCTCCACCTTGAACTCCTGGATGCTGTCCAGCCCGGGACGCCGGCTCATCATGCCGCCCCAGAGCTTATCGGTCTGGGCGGCGCCGTCGAGCACGAACTCCTGGGAGCCGCCCCGCAGCCCGTACGCGCGCATGCCTTCCATGCCGGGAATCGTGGAGAGCAGCGCGTCCACGTTGCGTCCGTTGATGGGGAGCTGCTCGATGCGGGTCCGCTCGAGTGTCTGGCCCAGCGCGGGACTATCGACGGTGAGCAGCGGGGTGACGTCGAGGACGTCGATCTCCGTGGCGGTGGCGCCGATTCGCATCACCGGATCGACCACCGCGCTCTGCTGCACCATCACCGTCAAGGTGGCTTCGAAAGGCTGGAAGCCGGTCGCTTCCACCGACAACCGGTACGGGCCCGGGACAACGCCCGCGAACCTGTACAAGCCGGCTTCGTTGGTCGTCGTTCGGAGGGAAACGTTCGTGGCGGTGTTGAGCAACACCACCTGGCTGCCCGGGATGACCGCGCCGGTCTGGTCCCGCACGGTCCCGCTGACCGTGGCCGTGCTGGCCTGGGGCCAGGCCGAAACCGGGAGCAGCAAGAGCGCTACCAGGAGCGCCATGAGCCGGATGGGAGTGCTGCCGCTTCGCATCGAAACACCTCCTCTGTTGGTTTTGGTTTATTTACTGGATTTATATATCCCATTTCCTTCAGTGCACGCAACCGGGACCCACCGGGCCCTGGCGGCCCGCTCGAACCGGCTGCTCCGGCCCGGGCCAGTCCCTCGAAGGCGCCGGCCGGAGGACGCGGGAGAACCCCTTTCGCCCCTCGCGCTATCCGGGTTTCGCCCCTCGCGCTATCATTGAAGAATCACCCTATGATCGACCACGCCATTCCCGAAGGCCTCACCTTCGACGACGTGCTCCTGGTTCCGGCCCGCAGCTCCGTCGTGCCCGCCGAGGTTGATACCCGGACCTGCCTGACGCGCGGTATCGCGCTCAACATCCCGATGGTCAGCGCCGCCATGGACACGGTGACGGAATCGCACCTGGCCATCGCCCTGGCCCAGCAGGGCGGCATCGGCATCATTCACCGCAACATGACCATCGAGCGCCAGGCCGAAGAGGTGGACCGCGTTAAGCGCAGCGAGAGCGGCATGATTGTAGATCCCATCACCATCTCTCCCGGCGCGCCCATCTCCGACGCCCTGGAGCTGATGCGCCGCTTCCGCATCTCCGGCGTGCCGGTCACCGAAAACGGCAAGCTGGTGGGTATTCTCACCAACCGCGACCTGCGCTTCGAAACGCGCTTCGATCTGCCGGTCTCCGAGGTGATGACGAAGGAAAACCTGGTCACCGTCCCGGTAGGCACCACGCTCGAGGAGGCCGAGAAGATTCTCCACAAGCACCGCATCGAGAAGCTGCTGGTGGTGGACGAGAACTTCGCTCTCAAGGGCCTCATCACCGTCAAGGACATCCAGAAGAAGCTGAAATATCCCTTCGCGGCCAAGGACGAACATGGCCGCCTGCGGGTGGGAGCGGCCATCGGCGCGGGCGGCGATTTCCTCGAGCGCGCCCAGGCTCTGGTGGCTAAAAAAGTGGATGTGCTGGCCATCGACACCGCGCACGGGCACAGCACCCGCGTGCTCCAGGCCGTGAAGACCATCAAGAGCCATCTGCCCGACGTACAGCTCATCACCGGCAACGTGGCCACGTACGAGGGGGCGCTGGAGTTGATCTCCCTGGGGGTGGACGGCGTGAAGGTGGGGATCGGCCCGGGCTCCATCTGCACCACCCGGGTGGTATCCGGCGCCGGCGTGCCGCAGGTCACCGCCATCCGGGAGTGCGCCCGCGCCACCCGGCAGGCCGGTGTGCCCCTGATCGCCGACGGCGGCATCAAGTTCTCCGGCGACATCACCAAGGCCATCGCCGCCGGCGCGGACACCGTCATGGTGGGAAGCCTGCTGGCCGGCACCGACGAGAGCCCCGGCGAAACCGTGCTCTACCAGGGCCGCGTCTTCAAAACCTACCGCGGCATGGGTTCCATGGGAGCCATGGCGCAGGGCAGCGCCGACCGCTACGGCCAGGCGGGCAACCTCAAGCTGGTGCCCGAGGGCATCGAAGGCCGCGTCCCGGCCAAGGGACCGCTGGCCGACCTGGTCTACCAGCTAGTGGGCGGCCTGCGCGCCGGCATGGGCTACTGCGGCGCCGGCAACATCCGCGCCATGCAGGAGAATGCCCGTTTCCTGCGGGTCTCTACCGCCGGGCTGCGGGAGAGCCACGTGCACGACGTCGTGATCACCCGCGAGGCGCCCAACTACCAGCTCGAATAAAGGGTGCCCCCCGCGGTCAGCGGATGAATCCCAGGCTGCGCAGCTCGGCCTCCGCGCCCTCGAACTGCAGCAGGAGCGCCTGCTGGCGGCCGTCTTCAATCGCCACCGCCGCGGGTACGTCTACGAACGGGAAGGTCTGGCGCAGCAGGGCCGTATCGGTGGTGATGGCGGCCCTGAGCCCCGTATCCTGCAGGAAGCCCAACGCCAGCTCCGGCCTCTGCACCGGCGCCACGACGATGCGGGTGTCGCCCCAGTTGTACTCCGCCAGGCGGCGCCCCACGTGCAGGCAGTGGAGACACTCGGCGTCGAAGAAGTAGATCAGGACGCGCCCGTGTTCGAGGGAGTAGGGCTGGCCGTCTACCGTGATGGTGGCCGGCGCCGGCGTTCCGGTGGGCCGCGTCACCGCGGCGCCGTAAGAGACCAGCGCGAAGACGCTCACCGCCGCCAGGATCAGGGCCGCGCTGCGCCTGCTGCCCGTCACCGGCTTGGCCCAGACGCCCGCCAGCGCCGCCAGCACCAGCATCACGGCATCGCCGATGAAGAAGGCGGGCCCCACGGCGCGCTCCACCCACGGGAAGCAGTTGCACTCTTCCCCTCGTAGCTGGCCGTAGAACACCCCGATATACACCATGAACGCCACCAGCAACAGTCCGCTCAACCAGGCGCCCCAACGCCGAAAACGGGGCACCAGGATCAGCACGCCGGCGAATGTCTCCGCAATGCCCAGCGCGATTGCCGCAGGCAGGCTCAGCACCTCGGGCACGAGCGCCTGCGTCAGCCGCACCGCCGCGCTGGGAGCGTCGGTAATCTTCCATAACCCGGCGATCAGGAACAGGAGCGAGATCGCCACCGCGCTCATCCAGCTCGCAGCGGTCTTCCAGCCGGACACGTCGAGCGGAACGAGCGCCTCGTCCGGCTGTGCCATACTGTCGTTCATGGCCTTATTTTAGACCGGAAAAGGCCTTTGGTGTTTTTACCTGAAAGCCATGTTGCCGCTCCTCCTGCTTTGGGTTGCCGCTGCCACGCGGGTGGAACTCGTGGACCAGGTTTTCGAGATCCCCGCCGGCGAGTGGCGCTACGTGGAACTGCACGTCCGGCAGCAGCCCGTCACCGTGGTCTGCCACTTCGATACGGTGGATGCGGGCGCGGTGCGGCTGGCGCTGCTCCGGCGCGGCGACCTGGAGCGGCTGCGCGAAGAACGCCCCCACGGAGTAGCCGCGGCAACCTCCCGGGATACGCACGGCAGCCTGCGCTACGTGGTGCGCTCGCCCGGCGGGTACGCCGTGGTGGTCGATAACCGCGGCGATGCGGAGCGGTCCGCCCGCGTACACCTGCGGGTGGCCCTGGATTTCGCCGGCCACACGGGCGCGGCCGTCCGCACCCTCTCGCCGCTGCGGCAGGCGGTAGTGGTGGCGATCAGCTTCGCGGTCTTCTTCGCCATCGTGCTGTGCGCCGGCCGCAAGCTGTTGCGCGGCGCGCGCCGCTGAGGGCGCGCTACCGGTTCATCACGAAGTTCACCAGGATGGGCGCCTGCACCTCCACCGGATCGCCGTTCAGATACGTGGGCCGGTAGATCCACTGCCGCACGGCCTCGAGCGCCGCGGGCGCCAGCAGCGGATGCCCGCTCACCACCCGAAGCTCCCGGATGCGCCCGTCGGTGCCGATCACCCCCAGCAGTTCCACCTTGCCGGAGATGCGCGCCTGCCGAGCCAACACCGGATATGCCGGAATCACCTCGTGAATGAGCCTGCCCTGCTGCACATTGCCGCCCACCGTGATGCGCTCCACCGGCTTGGGCTTTTCAACCAGCGGCGCGGCCGGACGGGCCGGCAAAGGCGGCGCCTGCGCGGCCACCACCGACGGCAACCCGCGGAGGATGCCCCCGGGAATGCCGCCCTCAACCCCGCCCGGAACCCCGCCGCCGGCTCCGCCCAACTCCGCGGCCGCGAGCGGCGGCTCAACCAGTACCACCGCGCGCTCCGGAACCAGCGCCGGCGCCATCAGCCGGCCCGCCTGCAATTGCAGGGGCGTGCGCGCCACGCGCGGCGCCGCCATGGCCGGCTGCGCGGGCGCGGGGGGCGGCGGCGCGGCGGGCGCGGAGGGATAGAACAGGGTCACCAGCGACTGCGGCCGCGGCAGCGCCTGCGGGCCCACCAGCGGCATCAACACCACGCCCGTGATCAGCAATGCCTGGCCCGCGAAACCCGCCATCGTCGTCCATGCCCGGTTGCTCCTGCCGTATTCCACCGCCAACGCATGCTCGAACATGATCGCCTCCCTCTCTCCACGGGACACACCTCTCCCGTGGCGGTCTGTGCTGCCGTTTTCAGAATGTCGTTGCGATTCCCGGCGCCCTGTGCTTCCACCCACATAGACACCGTGCCGCAGAGACAAGTTCCCGAAGCCGGCGCGCGCACGGTGTACAATCGGGAAGCCTCGGAGGTGAGATTGATGCGAAAGTACGTTGTTCTTCCAGTGATCCTGCTCGCGGCATTCCAACTGCACCGCCCCGAACGCGCCAACCCGCCGGCCGATCCGGCGCGGGCCGTCGACGCCCGCATGGAAGTGCCGCCCAACATCCGCGCGTTGCTCGACCGCTCCTGCGCCGATTGCCACTCGAACCGCACCACCTGGCCCTGGTACAGCCGGGTTGCGCCGGTGTCCTGGCTGGTGGCAGGCCACGTCCGGGAAGCGCGCGAACACCTGAACTTTTCCGACTGGCCGGGCCGCCACGATGCGGAACATCTGCTCGAGGAGATCTGCGAGGAGGTGGAAAAAGGCGCCATGCCGCTCGCGTCCTACCGCGTGCTCCATCCGTCCGCGAAGCTCTCGCCGGCCGAACGGCAGGCCATCTGCGGGTGGACGCGATCGGCCGCTGCGCCTCCCGCCCGGTAGATGGCGCCGAACCGCCATGCTGGCCGCCACCGAGCTGCTGATCGGACTGCTGCTGCTCTACTTCGGCGCCGAGTGGTTCATCAAGGGTGCCGCGGGCCTGGGGCATCGTCTCGGCGTTCGCCCCCTGGTGATCGGCCTGACGGTGGTGGCCTACGGCACCTCCATGCCGGAGCTGGTGGTCAGCGGCGTGGCCGCCCTCGAGGGCCGGGGAGCCATGGCGGTAGCCAACATCATCGGCTCCAACATCGCCAACCTGGGGCTCATCCTGGGAATCACCGTCGTCATCTCGCCGCTGGCCGTTTCCGGTACGCTCATCCGCCGCGAGCTGCCCCTGCTGGTGCTGGTCACGGTGGTGCTGCCGGTGGTGCTCTACGACGGCCGGGTGACGCGGCTGGACGCCCTGCTGCTCCTGGGCGGCGCCTTGCTGTTCACCATCGCCACGCTGCGCTCCGGCCTCGAGCGGGAGACCGAAGAGGTGGCCGCTCTCATGGAATCCGACGTCGAAGCCATCGGCGCGCCGCGCGGCGCCGGCAAACTGCCGCTCGCCGCCATCGCGCTTACCGGCCTGGTTCTCTTGCTATTCGGCGGGCGGCTGTTCGTCGCCGGCGCCGCCAGCCTGGCGGTGCTGCTGGGGATGAGCGAGCGGGTGGTCGGCCTCACGGTGGTGGCGGTGGGGACTTCCATGCCCGAGCTGGCCGCCTCGGTGGTAGCGGCGCTGCGCAACCACGCCTCCATCGCCCTGGGCAACGTCATCGGCTCCAACATCTTCAACGTGCTCTTCGTGCTCGGCGGCGCCGGCGCCCTTCGCACGCTGGAACATCCCCTGGCCGGTTTGCGCAGCGAGTTGGTGGTGCTGTTCGCCCTGACCGCATACACCGCTCTGCTGGTCCGCAGCCGGCGCACCATCACCCGCCTCGAAGGCGCCGTCCTGCTGCTGGCCTATGCCGCGTTTCTGGCGCTCCTGGCCGCCGGGCGCTGAAATCAATCCAGCCGCTTGCGGAAACGCGCCGCGCTCAGGTACATCACCGCCACCCCGAAGACCGCCAGCCCCAGCATCTGCGGCCACAGCGTCTCCATTCCGGTGCCTTTCAGAAACACCCCCCGCACGATTTCCATGAAGTAGCGCAGCGGGTTCAGGTACGTCACCCACTGCACCACCTCCGGCATGTTGCGGATGGGGAAGGCAAAGCCGCTCAGCATGAAGGCCGGTAGCGAGAAAAACGTGGTGGCCATCATGGCCTGCTGCTGGGTATGGGAGATGGTGGAGATGAACAGCCCCGCGCCGAGCATGGTCAGCACGTAGAGCATCGCCGAAGCCAGCAGCATCGGCACGCTGCCCTGGAAGGGAATGCGGAAGATCACCAGCGCCGCGCCCGTCACCAGCGCCACGTCCAGCAGCCCCACCGCGGCAAACGGCAGCATCTTCCCCAGCATCAGCTCCACCGGCCGGATGGGCGTCACCATGAGCTGCTCCATGGTGCCGATCTCCTTCTCCCGCACGATGGCCAGCGCCGTCAGCATCAGGGTCACCAGCATGATGATGTTCACCATCACGCCGGGGACGAAGTAGTCGCGGCTGCGCAGATCCGGGTTGAACCACACGCGGCTGCGCGAGGTCACCTCCGGCATCCCCAGGTTGACGGGCGCGGCCCGCGCCACCAGCCGCGTCTTCTGCTGCCGGGCCAGCGCCTGCTGCGAATAGCGCGCCACGATCTGGCCCGCATAGCTCGAAACCAACGACGCCGTGTTCGAGTTGGTGCCGTCCACCAGGATCTGCACCTCCGCGGTGCGGCCCCGCGCCACGTCGCGCGCAAACCCCGGCAGCACGTGCACCCCGATGACCACCTCCCCGCGGTCGAGCAGCCGCGCCAGTTCGCCCTCGGTCTCGGGCCTTGCCCGCACCCGGAAGCGCCCCGAACCCTCGAAGCCCGCCAGCAGCTCGCGGCTCGCCGGCGTGCGGTCGTGATCCATCCACGCCATGGCGGCGTTATCCACGTCCAGGTTTACCGCGTAGCCGAAGACGATCAACTGCAACAGCGGCGGCACGAACAGCACCGCCCGCATGCGCGGTTCCCGCAATGCCTGCCGGAACTCCTTGATCACCATCTCCCGAATCCGCTGCCACATCTCAGGCGATCCTCCGCTTCAGTTGCCGGGTGGCCAGCAGAAATACCGCGGTGGTGTAGATCCCCAGCGCCAGAGCCTGCGGCCACAACACCTCCAGCCCGATCCCCTTCATGAAGATGCCCTTGAGGATCGTGACGAAGTAACGCGCCGGGAAGATATGGGAGATCGCCTGGATGGGCGCCGGCATGTTCTCGATCGCATAGATAAAACCGGAGAGCAGCAGCGCCGGCAGGAACGAAGTGATGAACCCCACCTGGTAGGCCAGCAACTGCGATCGCGTGGCCGCCGAAATGAAAATTCCCCAGAACAGGGCGCCGAACAGGAAGACGCAGGCCGTGGCACCCAGCAGCAGGAGACTGCCGCGCAGCGGGACCCCGAAGACCAGCACCCCCACCACCACCGCCAGCAGCATGTCCGCCACCCCCAGCACGAAAAACGCCAGCATCTTGCCCGCCACCAGTTCCCCGGGTCGCAGAGGCGTCGAGAGCAGTTGCTCCATCGACCCCATCTCCCATTCCCGGGCTATGGTGAGGGAGGTGAGCAGCGTGCTGACGAACATCAGGATCACCGCAATCAGCCCCGGCACCACGTAATTGCGGGATTCCAGCGTGTTGTTGTACCAGACGCGCAGGCGCGCCTCGACGGGCGGCTCCAGGCGCCGGCCGGCCCGGCGCTCCAGAGCCGCCGAGCGCAGTTCAAAGGAATAGTCGCGCACCAGCGATTCGACGTAGCCCAGCGCGATGGCGGCGGTGTTGGAATCGCTGCCGTCGATCAGCACCTGCACGTCCGCGCGGCCGCCCGCGGCCACCTGGCGCCCATAGTCCTGCGGTATCGCGACCCCCATCAGGACCCTGCCTTCGTCGATGCCTTCCTGAATAGGCCGGTAGCTGTCCACGTAGCCCAAAATCTCGAAGTAGCGCGAGCCTTCCAGCCGGGAGATCAGCTCGCGGCTGGCCGCAGTGCGGTCCGCGTCGTAGACGAGGGTGGGGATGCGGTCCACGTCCAGGCTGAGGGCATAGCCGAACAGCAGCAGCAGCAGGAGCGGTACCGCGAGCGCCAGAATCAAACTGCGCACGTCGCGCACGATGTGGCGGCACTCCTTGAGGAAGACCGCACGGGTACGGCGCAGTCCGCTCATGCGCTCTTCCTCTCCTCGGCTTCGATCAGCGCCACGAAGACGTCCTCCATCGACGGTTGAATGGGTTCCAGGCGCCGCACCGCCAGCCCGCGCGCGGCCAGCGCCTCCCGGATGCGCGCCATCGCCGGCGCAGCCTGCTCCACCGTGACGTGCAGCCCGCTGCCGAAGACCGCCACGTCGCGCACGCCTTCGAGCGCTTCCACCGTCCGCATGGTCTCCAGCGGATCGGCCGCGTCCAGCCGCAGCAGCGCCTGGCCCGCCAGCTCGCGCTTCAACGCCGCCGGAGCCCCCAGCGCCACGATGCGGCCCCTGTACATCAGGGCCAACCGATGGCAGTACTCCGCCTCGTCCATGTAGTGCGTGCTCACGAAGATGGTCTGGCCGGCGCCGGAGAGGTCCCGGATCAGGCTCCAGAACTCGCGCCGCGCAATCGGGTCCACCCCGCTGGTCGGCTCATCCAGAAACAGGATGGGCGGCTGGTGCAGAATCGCGCAGCCTAGCGCCAGCCGCTGCTTCCAGCCGCCCGCGAGCAGGCGCGTGAGGTCGTGCTCCCGCTCCTCCAGGCCCGCCATCCGCAACACGTAGCGCTTGCGCTCGGCGCGCGCCTCCCGCGGCACCCCGTAGATGCCCGCGAAGAAGTCGATGTTCTCCTCCACCTTCAAATCGTCGTAAAGGGAGAACTTCTGCGACATGTAGCCGATGTTCTGGCGGATGCGCTCCGGCTCGGAGGCCACGTCGAAGCCCCCCACCGAAGCCCGTCCGGAGGTCGGCGCCAGCAACCCGCAGAGCATCCGGATGGTGGTGCTCTTGCCCGCGCCGTTCGGCCCCAGGAAGCCAAAGATCTCCCCCCGCTCCACCTGGAACGAAACATCGTCCACCGCCGTGAACGCGCCGAAGCGCTTCACCAGCCGCTCGACCACTACCGCGTGGCTCATCCGCGCTCCGCCTCCCCGATCAGCGCCACGAAGGCATCCTCCAGCGACGCGGCGCCGCGCTTCAGCTCCTCCGGCGCCTGGCAGCGGATCATCCGGCCGCGGTGCATCAGCCCCACCCGGTTCGAGCGTTCGGCTTCGTCCAGGTAGGCGGTGGTCATGAAGATGGTGATGCCGTCCTTCAGGAGTTGGTAGAGAATGGCCCAGAAATCGCGGCGCGAAACCGGGTCCACGCCGTTGGTGGGTTCGTCCAGAAACAGGATGCGGGGGCGATGCAGTAAAGTGCACATCAGCGCCAGCTTCTGCTTCATGCCGCCGGAGAGCCTGGCCGCCTGCCGCGTGCGGAAGGGCTCCATGCGGGTCATGGCCAGCAGGCGTTGCGAGAGATCGTCGCGCTCGCGTCCCACGATGCCGAACAAATCGGCATAGAAGGCCATGTTTTCTTCCACGGTGAGATCGCCGTAGAGGCCGAAGCGCTGCGCCATGTAGCCGATGTGGTCCTTCACCCGTTGCGGATCGCGCGCCACGTCGTAGCCCGCCACCATGGCCTCGCCGGCGGTAGGCTCGAGCAGCCCGCAGAGCAGCCGCAGCGTGGTGGTCTTGCCGGCGCCGTCCGGCCCCACCAGCCCGAAGATCTCCCCCGGGGCCACTTCGAGCGTCAGGTCCTCCACCGCCGCCAGGTCTCCGAAGCGCCTCGTCAAGCCGCGGGTACGGATGATCGGCTCCATCATCGCACCAGGATCTCGGCATCGGCCGGCATGTTGTTCTTCAGCTCGCGCCCGGGGTTCTCCACGTCGATCTTCACCCGGTACACCAGCTTCACGCGCTCCTCCCGGGTCTGAATCTGTTTGGGCGTGAACTCGGCTTCGGAAGCGATGAAGCTCACCCGCCCGTTGTAGGTCTTGCCCGGAAAACTATCGGTCGACACCCGTACGGGGTTCCCGATCTTCACCCGCCCGAGGTCGGTGGCGGTGATGTAACCGCGCAGCCAGGGGCGGTCGATGTCCCCCACGGTAAGCACGGGCGTGCCGGGCGCCACCACCTCGCCCGGCTCGGCCGCTTCCACCAGCACCACCCCGGAGATCGGGGAGACCGCCACGGTATCGGCAAGCTGCTGGTCGATGACCGCGATTTGGGCGCGGATGCGCTCGGTCTCCGCCTGGCGCGCCGCAATCTCCTGCTCGCGCCGCCGCACCTCGAGGGCATTCGCCTCCGCCGCTTTCACTGCGGCGCGCGCGCGGGCCACCTGGGAGGCCGCGGCTTCGATGGTTTCGGTGCGCGGCCCGGCTTCCACCAGGGAGGCGCGCTGCTCGGCCTGGCGCAGCGCCGCCTGCGCGGACTCGAAGCGGGCGCGAAACTGGTCGCGCTGCGCCGTCGAGATATCGTCGTTGCTGTAGAGCACCTGGGCGCGCTCCCAGTCGCTGCTGGCGCGTTCGAACTCGCTGCGCGCGGCGGCTACAGCGGCCCGGGCTTCCCGGATCTCCTGCGGGCGCGAGCCGGCGCGCAGTTCCTGGAGGCGCGCCCCGGCAGCCCCCAACTCGGCACGCCGCGCCTCGAGATCGGCGGCCACCGCTTCTTTCTGCCAGCGCGCCGCCGTGCGCGCCTGCGCCAACTGCGACTCGGCCGCCGCCAGCGCCGCCAACTGCGCCTCCCGCTGCCGCTCCAACTGCTCCCGGTCCAGCCGGGCCACGACCTGCCCCGCCTGCACCTCCTGGCCCTCCGCCACCGCGCGCTCCACCAGCTTGCCCGCCGTCTTGAAGGCAATGTCCACTTCGGTCAGCTCGATATTGCCGGATATCAGAATGCGGTCGTTGTTGTTGCCGAGGTTTCTCCACACCAGCCAGCCGGCCGCCGCGGCCGCAACCACCACGACGGGTATGAGCAACTTCCTGTTCATATGAGCACTAACTCCGTTTCTCTCTCCGGGCCCCGCGCCGGCGCTACCGGATCGTCCGGCGAACCGTGCCGGTGGCCTGGGCCAAGTCGATCCGCGCCAGGTTGTGGTTGAACAACGCCGCGTTCAGGTTGTCGCGCGCGCGCTCGAGGCGCGCCTGCGCGTCGGTCACCTCCAGGCCCGTGGCCACTCCGGCCGCGTACCGCCGGCGCGCCTGCGCCAATTCGTTCCCGGCCAGCTCCAGCCCCTCGTTCGCTACCTTCACCTGCCGTTCGGCGGAGGCCAGCCCGTCGAGCGACACCCGAATCTCCAGTTCGATCTGGTCCTCCAAATCCGTCGTGCGCACGCGCTCCTGGCGGTATTCGGAGGCCGCCTCGGCCCGGCGTGCGTCGCGCCGCCCGCCGTCGAAGACCGGCACCCGAAGGCTCAGCCCGTAGGCCCGGGTGGGGAAGGCGTTGCTGATGCCGGTACCGATGGTGCCGTAGTCCGCAAAGGCCGCCAGGCTGGGCAGACGCTCGAACGCCACGGCGCTCGCCGCCAGCCGGGCAGTGGCCTCGCGCTGCTGCTGGGAGCGCAGATCCGGCCGCTCCTCGAGCGCCGCCGCGCGGGCCTGTTCCAAGGTGACGGGATCCACCGGGACGTACTCCAGCCGCCCGGTCAGCTCGATCTCGGTGTCCAGCCGCATCCCCATGGCGCGCAGCAACAGGAGGGCCGCCCTCCGGCGCTCGTTCTCCGCCACCAACAGCCGCTGCTGCTCGTTGGCGAGCTGCACGCGCGCGCGCGTCACCTCGATGCCCGTGCCGGTGCCCGCCGCCCGCACCCGCACGGCCTCTTCATAGATTTCCTCGGCCAGCTCGATGTTGGCGCGCACCGCTTCCAGCTCCGCGTCGGCCCGCAGCACCGCCAGGTACGCGCGCGCTACGTTCGCGGCGATCTGTTCCTCCGTGTTCTCCGTCTCCGCGCGCGCCGCCCCGATGCCCGCGCGCGAAGCCTGATAACGCCGGATGACGCTGAAATCGAAGATGTTCTGGGTGCCGCTGGTTCGCGCGTCGAAGACGTTAAACGGCCCCACTTTCTTGGGGAACTGGAAGCCCGCGATGGGCTGTTCGAAACGCACCCCCAGGGCCTCCAGGTTGCGGGTAAGGTTCTGGTAAGAGACCCCGGCGTCGAGATTGGGCAGCAGCGCGCCGCGGGCCTGGCGGGAGCGCGCCTCGGCCTGCCGCAGCGCTTCTGCGGCGATCTGCAAACGCGCGCTGCCCTCCGGCGCCAGCGCCAGTTCGACCGCGCGGCGTAGGTCGATCTCGAGCGGAGCCTGCTGGGCGGCCAGCGCGCCCGCGGCCACAAGCAACACCGTCAGGACGCGCATCGAGACCCCCTGCCCCGACGCCACGGGGCCCTGAAACCCGCGCTCAAAAAATCCAACAATCCCCGCAGAATCTCGGCCTCGCCGGCGTCCTTCAACTGCTCGGAAAGGGGCCCCGGAAAGGTCTGGGGACCGCGCATGGCCAGCGCCACCGCCCCCATCCCCAGGTAAGTGCGCAGCAGCAGCTCGCGTTCCGGCAGCTCCGGCAGGGACCGGCGCAGCGCCGCGTTGAAACGCTCGATCACCTCGCCGAATTCGTGCTGCGCCAGCTCGCCCAGCGCGTCCTCGATGTACAGCCGCGCCACCATCCGCACCATCGCCGCGCCATCCGGTTCGCGCGACAGCCGGATGGCCGGGGCCAGGAAAGCTTCCAGGACTTTTCTCACCGGCAGCCGCTTGCCCCGGGCCGCGCGTTCGTATTCGTCCAGGAGCCGCAGCCGTTCCTCGTTCACCGGCCCCACCCGGCGGTGCACCACGGCTCGCAGCAGTTCCTCCTTGGAGCCGAAGTGATAGTGAACCGCCGCCAGGTTCACCCCCGCGTCCGCGATGATGCTCCTGAGCGAAGAGGCGGCGTAGCCTTGCCGGGAAAACATGCGCTCCGCGGCGGCCAGGATCCGCTCCTTGGTGTCCGCCGGCTCCCGGGTCGCCGTAGGCCCTCGATTCAAACGCATGATTTAATCATACGTATGATTGAAGAAAAGTCAAGGACGCCCGTTCCCGGCCAGGGAAATCTTGCGCCAAGCCGCACACCAGGGCCGCCGCCGGCCCCGGTCCCTACGCGGTTTGAGGATCTTGCTGCGGTCGCCCGGCGTTAAAACATGTACCGGGCCATAAACTGAATCTGCCGCGCCGTTCCGGTGCCGACCGTGCGGTTCGCCGGCGACGTGATGCGCCCGAAGGCCGATGCCGCGGAGATGTTTGCGGCCGGCAGCCCGAAATGAGGACGATTGAACAGGTTGAAGAACTCCGCCCGGAATGCCAGCCGCTGGCTCTCCCGGATACTCACGGTCTTCTGCAGGCTCAGATCGACCTGGTTCACGCCCGGTCCGCGCGCGATGAACCTTCCGAGATTGCCCCACGTGCCCGGCGCCGGAACAGCGAAGGCATCCCGGTTCAACCAGTTGTGGATGGTCTGGTTCTCCGGGTAAATGGGCACGCCGGGCACCAGGTTCGGACGCTGGTTACTGGTGTTGCCATCCGGCAGGTCTCTTGCCGAGCGCGTGATGGCGATGTTGATGCCTCGTCCCGTCCGGGCGGAGTGAATCATGCTCAACTCCCAGCCGCCCAGGACCTTCCCGCCGAATCCTCCGCGGAGAAACGGCCTTCCCGGCCCAAACGGAAGTTGCCAGACCATGTTGGTCGTGATGGTGTGGCGGATATCGTACTGGCTGTCTCCCTTTTCGGCCCTGCGGTCGCTGATGTTCTGGGGCGCCGCCGATTCGCCTCCCCCGATTGCGGCGTCATTGATGGCATGGCTCCACATGTACTCGGTCTGCCACTGTAGGCTGCCGGTCATCCGGCGTTTCAGCGAAACCTGCAGGGCGTTGAAGGTGCCGTTGCCGGCGGATTCCTTGCTGTCGATCCGGCCGAAGGCGGGCCAGGGGCGCCGGTTGGTGCCCGGAATGAGGACGTTGATATAGGTTCGGGAGAGAATCTTGTGAGCGTTATTCGCGTTGTACCCGACCTGCATCGTGAACGTGGCGGGCAACTGCTGCTCGACCGAAAGGCCCCAGTGCTGGGCATACATGTCCCTGCGATGCGGAAGCAGGTGACGTGGCGTACGGCCCTCGGATTGGGCCGCCCCGATAAACGGGGCGATCGGGTACGACAAACCGGGAAGATCCGCGGCCGTGAGGCTGAAACTCTGCTCCGTGCTCTCGATCCCGGCCATGACGTCGTCCACCTGGCCCGGCCCGTAGTACATCCCATAGCCCGCCCGGATGACGGTCTTCTCCTTGAGGAATCCCGGGGCCCACGCCAGGCTTACCCGGGGAGCGAAGTTATTACGGTCCGGCAAATACGCCGGCGTTCCGATAGCGGCGAAATCCCCAATCCCGGTGTCGAACACCAATAACCGGTCGTTGACTTCTCTGAGCACCGTATAATACTCGTAACGGACGCCGAGATTGAGGGTCATGTTATGACGGACCTTGATCTCATCCTGCGCGTAGCCGAAATAATAAGTGCGGCGCCCGCCGGCCATGGGCAGTCCCTCGTCGATATCGATCTCGTCCACGCGGTTGCCGATGAAGTCCTGAATGGTCGCGAAATCCACGTCAATGGAGGGTGTCCAGCCGGTGTTCACGTGGATTCGCCGCACTTCGCCGCCGAACTTCAGGTTATGGCGGCCCCTGAACAGACTGAGATTGTTGATCAGGGAGAACGTGGTGCCGATTTCCGACTGCGACTCCGTGGTGGGGAGTTCCGTCAACCCGGGTATGGAAAAACTCTCGAGAAAGATGCCGGTATCTCTTTCGACCCGCGGATTGCGATTCAGGCCCAGGCGCGTCTCGTTCACCGTCGAGTGGCCGAACGTCCGCTGCACCTGCAGCACGGCATTGTGGGTCCGGGCGGCTTCCTCGTTCTGGTAGATATCCCGGATTCCCGCGGGATCGGATAACAAGGCATCGTTGGTGTTGTATCTTCCGAACATCGTCGTGCGGTCCGACAGGTTGTAGTCCACCCGCACCATCCCGCTGTTTTCGGTGCCTTTACGGGAGAACTGCCGGACGATGTCGTCGACGTTCGGATCGCCCGTGGGCCGGTCGCCCACCGGGTAGGCTTCGATAACACCTCTTAACTCCGGTGAGGCGGCAAGAACACTGCTGCGCAAGGCGGCACTCGGAACCTGGTTCGTGAACGTGGAACTCTGCCGTTGGCGAAGGCCTTCAAAATTGGCGAAGAAGAAGGCCTTATTGCGCTTGATGGGGCCCCCGAGATTGCCGCCGAACTGATTCAGCCGGAACGGCGGCAGTTCCGGGCCGTCGAAAACAGTACGGGCATCGAGGGCGCTGTTGCGAAAATACTCGAACACGCCGCCATGAAACGCGTTGGATCCGCTCTTGGAAACCAGGTGGACCTGTCCTCCCAACGCGCTGCCGGATTCCGCGGAGTAGAGCGAGGAACTTACTCGAAACTCGGCGATCGAGTCCATGCTGACCACCAGCCGGGTGTTGGCGCCGTAAGTGGGGTCTTTGATGGCCGTGTTATCGATGCCGTCGAAGGTCCAGTTATTGTCGTCGTTGGCCCGTCCGACGAAACGCGTGGAACCCTGGCTGCCGTCGCCCGTATTGATCGCGCCCGGCGCCGTGAGCATCAGCCCGGCCCAGTGCCGCCCGTTCACCGGAAGTTGTTGCATCTGGCTGGACTGGATGACCGATCCCAACTCGGCCGACGACTGGTCCAGCGCGACGGCCGCGTCAATCACCTCGATCTGCGTCGTCGCCGGAGCCACCGCAAGCTCCACGTCCAGGGTACGGATCTGGCCAACCTGCAACGCCACGTTTTCATGGCGCACGCCTTTGAAACCCGGGGCCTCGATAGTGACATCGTAAATGCCGATCGGCAGTTGCGGCAGTACGTAATTTCCGTTTGTCTGCGCCACTGCCTCGCGCTTCAACCCGGACCCCTGATGGACGGCCGTGATTCGGGCGCCAACCAGCGCGGCGCTGCTGGAATCGGTAATGGTGCCGGTAAGGGTGGCCCTATCGACCTGCGCGAAAAGCAGCGATCCAAGCCCCCAACCCAGCAACCTCACGAAAAGCGGAATCCTCACCGTCATCGCATCCCTCCTGAATGGCGATCGACGCACAAAGCTTCGCCGTCGCCCCGTTCACACCCCTGGGTCAATAGTATGGAGGATTCAGAAAAAGTCAAGGATACATATTAAGAAAGGGGCAATCCGAAGAAAATCCTGTGAGGGAAGGCCCAAGACCGGCCGCCGCGGCCCGTCAACCGCGCACGAACACCGCACCAAAGCGGCCCCGCCGCCCCTCAGCCGCGCACGAATATCGCCACCGAGCGCGGCCCCAGCGTGTACCCGGTGCTGCTGATGGGGGCGGGGTCGGAGATATCTTCCGGGCTGGCCAGTCCGGTATCCACCACCCGCCGCCACTCCTGCGCGCTGCCCTCCTGGATGGTGAACTCCAGCGGCTGCCACCAGGCGTTGATCATCACGTAGATGTCCTGGTCGCCCGCCGAGGCGCCGCGCAACAGCCAGGCCAGCGAGTGCGAATCGAACGACAGGTCGGGCGCCCCCGTAGCGCCGTACCACGCGATGTCTCCGCGCCAGAAAGTGCTGCGGCCCAGCGATGGGTGGGCCTTGCGGAAGGCGATCATCCGCTTGAAGAAGCGAAACACGTCGGCGTTGGTCTCCAGCAGGTCCCAGTCGAGCCAGGTGGTCTCGTTGTCC
>JAWLGN010000364.1:0-4822 GCA_041685075.1 Bryobacteraceae bacterium | reverse complement strand
GAGCGCCCCATCGCGCGCGTGGAAGAGCCGCCCGCCGTCATCATGGCGGTGGGGGTCAACGGCTCCGGGAAAACCACCACCATCGGGAAACTCGCCCAGCACCTGAAGAACGACGGCCACTCCGTGCTCCTGTGCGCCGCCGACACCTTCCGCGCCGCCGCCATCGAGCAGCTCGAAATCTGGGGCGAGCGCACCGGAACCGACGTCATCCGCCAGAAGCCCAACGCCGACCCCAGCGCCGTGCTCTTCGACGCGCTGCAGGCCGCCCGCGCGCGCCAGAGCGAATACGTCATCGTGGACACCGCCGGCCGCCTCCAGACCAAGACCAACCTCATGGCCGAGCTGGAGAAGATGCGCCGCACCGCCGGCCGCGTCATCCCCGGCGCGCCCCACGAGGTGCTGCTGGTGCTCGACGCCACCACCGGCCAGAACGGCCTCGAACAGGCGCGCCGCTTCACCGAAACCTCCGGCGTCACCGGCATCGTGCTCACCAAACTCGACGGCACCGCCAAGGGCGGCATCGTGGTGGCCATCGCGCGCGAGCTGAACCTGCCGATCCGCTACGTCGGGGTCGGCGAGAAAGTGGACGACCTGCTGCCGTTCGACGCCGAACGCTTCATCGAGTCGCTCTTCGCACAATGACCCATTCCTATCTGCGCGAGGCACTGGACCTGGCCCGCCGGGGACGCGCGCTGGCAAGCCCCAACCCCATGGTCGGCGCCGTGCTCGTGCGCGAAGGCGAAGTGGTGGGCCGCGGCTATCACACCTGGGAGGGCCGGCGCCACGCCGAGGTCATCGCGCTCGACCAGGCCGGCCCCAAGGCCCGCGGCGCAACGCTCTACATCAACCTGGAGCCCTGCTCCCACGAGGGCCGCACCCCGCCCTGCGCCGACGCCCTCATCGCCGCCGGCGTCAGCCGCGTGGTGGCCGCCCTCGAGGACCCCAACCCGCGGGTCTCCGGCGGCGGCTTCCAGAAGCTGCGCGAGGCCGGCATCGAAGTCGAGCTCGACCGCGCCTTCGCCGCCGAAGCCGGCAAGCTGAACGAGCCGTTCATCCACTTCATGCGCACCGGCCGGCCGCTGGTGACGCTGAAGTGCGCCGTCACCCTGGACGGCAAGATTGCCGCGCCCGACGGCAACGAAGGCTGGATCACCAGCGAGCGCGCCCGCGCCCACGTCCAGCAGTTGCGGCACGACTCCGACGCCATCCTCACCGGCATCGGAACCGTGCTGGCCGACGACTGCCGCCTCACCGACCGCACCGGCCTGCCCCGCGCGCGGCCGCTGCTGCGCGTGGTGCTCGATTCGCAACTGCGCCTGCCCCTCACCTCCGCCATGGCGCGGGAGGCGCACGGCGATCTCGTGGTGGTGGGCACTTCCGCCGCTCCCGAGGAGCGCCGCCGAGCGCTCGAAGACGCCGGCGTCGAGGTCCTCATCTTCGACGGGCCCGGCGGCCGCGCCGACCTGGCCCGCACCGTCGCCTGGCTCGGCGAGCGCCGCTGCCTCTCCCTCATGATCGAGGCCGGCAGCAAAATCAACTGGGCCGCGCTCGATAGCGGCCTGGTAAACAAGATCTTCTTCTACTACGGCATGAAGATTCTTGGCGGCACGCAGTCGCTGCCGCTGGCCGGCGGTCTCGGCCGGCGCAGCCGCTCCGACGCCATCCCGGTGCGCAACGTCACCCTGCACCCCATCCCGCCGGACGAGTTTGCCGTCGAGGGCTACCTGTGTTCACCGGAATCATAGAAGAACTCGGAAGCGTGGCCGCGCTCGAGCGCACCGCCGGCGGCGCCGCGCGCCTTGCCGTGCGCTGCCGAAAAGTGCTCGAAGACACCCGGCCCGGCGACAGCATCGCGGTCAACGGCGTCTGCCTCACCGGCGTGGGTCTCGCTTCCGGCGGCTTCTCCGCCGACATTTCGCCCGAAACCCTCGACCGCAGCAACCTCGGCCTTCTCCGGCCCGGCGACCCTGTGAATCTCGAGCGCGCCCTCTCCCCCACAGGCCGCCTGGGCGGCCACATCGTGCAGGGCCACGTCGACGGCACCGGCGAGTTTCTGGGGTTGGAAGACCTGGGGCGGGAGAACTGGTGGCTGCGCGTCCGCTACCCCGCGGCGCTCGATCCCTACCTGGTCTTCAAGGGCTCGGTCGCCATCGACGGCGTCAGCCTGACCATAGCCGATCTCTCCTCAGGCGTCCTCGCCGCCGCCATCATTCCCCACACTTTCCGCAACACCACTTTGGGAAGCTACCGCCCCGGCGCCCGCGTCAACATCGAAACCGACATCCTCGCCAAGCACGTCGAGAAACTCGTCCGCAAGCTGCAGCTCACCGAGCGCCTCACCGTGGACAAGCTGCGGGACATGGGGTACTGATGAGCCCAGCGGATATAACTGAAGACCAGATTCAAGCTTCCATCGAGGGTCATCGCGCCCGGAACTTGGAGCTTCGGCAGGTCTTGGTAGAGAAAGCGATCTCGTTGAACGTGGACCGCTTCATAGACGTACATCTCTGTACTTCTTTGTCGTCGCTGCGGTTCTGAGTGCTTACGGTTTTTCCCGCAAGCGACGCCGGGAAGTTGCGGACCACGGGAACGATAGTCTATCTCCCCGTTAGGTTCGTAACCCCCCCCAAGGACGACAGCAACCGCAATCAGATCGCATCTTGCGGTTGGAAAACGGTCTTTACGTAGTAGAAGTGCCCGGCAGGCTCCGGCCCGGCGCAAAAGATACGGGTCAATCTACGGGAACGCCACGACAACGCCGATTGCCTCCGGATGCGATCCAAGTGACGTTGAGAAGGTGACCTGGATTACTCATGGCCAACACGCTGATCTGGTGCGGTGGTGGAATGGCAAGTACCGCGCCACGTCCCACACAAGCGGCTTTCAACGAACGGACGTTCGTGTCGGCGTTTTGGCAAACCCGTGCGTCTTGTTCTTCAGATGACACCGAAGTTCTTCAAGGGCTGCTCGGTCGCACTGATCGCGTACCTCGTGTCCATCTGGGCATTGCTGAACCTGGCTGTACTCATGCTACTGGCAACAGCGTCCGTCGTCATCGCATGGCTGAGTTGTGCTGGCTATCGCCTATGGCGGCTTGCCTCCACAAAGGCGTATCGCCCGGAAGCGGCGGTATGGGATCGCGAAGAGTTCGGTTTCTGGTTGGGCGCAGTTGTCTCCTCGCTCGCCGCGATAGCGTTGTTGCTTAGGACGCCCGTTCGAGTTCGATGACCGAGCGAAGACGGTGGCGGCAGAATGCACGGGCCCGATAACGGCGGTAAAACGGCGATAGCGAAGAAGTGGATTATGGCCGAGTGCAGCGGCACTCCTGTGGGTGGCACTCCTGCGGCGTTCACTGCGGCTGGCGATAAGGATTCGCGAAACGAACGCTCCCCCCGGAGCAACAAGCGCCTCCAGTTCCTGCTGGACCAGTCTTACCCAAGGCCGAGGCAGACATTCGGCCAGCAGCGCGAATAGTCATCCGGGCGGAAGTAAAAGCTCTCGTTTACGCAGGCTCCGAGGCCATCGTCTGCGCAGTCCTTCGCGTGAACCTGGGTGCTCTTGGTTGTGCCCATAAGATGTCCAAAACAAACGTACCCTAGAGGAACTTTCATGGGCTTGGAAATCGTGTTTCCTCCGAACTGAATAGCAGTAACCCGAGTGTCAGTTAAGCAGTCGATCAGTAGTGGTACGCTCTTCTGCCCGAGGTGGACCAGGGCTAGAACGAGTTCACGCGGCTTCTTGTCCGATGGGAAGAACGCCGTTGCATCCGCCGCGCCGTCCTCGGTGTAGGAGACGCCGAAGTCGTTGACGGCGAGCATCGGGTCGATGTACTTCTGATACTCCGCCCTCGTACTCAGCATGCCTTGCGCCGCAGCAGGTCAAGCGCAGCGAACCACGTATCTCACCTGAGTGGCAGGCGTCGTATCCGAATGCTGCTGCTATCAGCCGATACTGCCGCACCTTCGTTGAGCGCCGCCTCACATTGGGTGCAGACAGACTGAATCAAATCTGCCTGGCCTTTGGCGTCAAGGCCTTGAACCCTCAGTAGCATGACCGAAGGATGGCCATGCCTCGCTATTGCGAGGTGCGCATGAAAATCGTGATCCAGCGTCACACAAACGCGCTCCTCCGCTCGGGCCCTTTCCAGGATGTCGTCATCTTGGGCACGCTCCATGCCGATTTCGCTGACATGGACCGCATCTATACCGCCTCGGCGAAGAAGGGCGGCCGCAGACGGAGCGAGTCCCTGATCGAGAAGTAGCCGCTTCATGCAACACGGTCGATACTCAATCGCTCGTCATCCACGGCCGCTGCCGCGTAGCGCAACGCCTGCTGCAAATCTTCGGGTTCAAGGAAGGGATAGTCGGCTAACAGCGCCGCCCGGTCCGGATATGTGGCAAGCAATTCCAGGACGCGGCGAACGGTGATCCGCAGTCCGCGGATGCACGGCTTCCCGCCGCACTTCCCGGGCTCGACCGTAATGCGGTCGAATGGTTCGACTGTCGCCATGTGCCCAGTGTAGACCATTCCATGGTCTTGTGCCGCTTGCGTCTGCTGCGTCGCCCGTACTCCAGCCCCGATCCCTGCTCCCGCAAAGAGAAGCCGACCCGCCGCCCGGTCGGGCGCGACTGGTCGGCGGGAGAACTGGTGGCTGCGCGTCCGCTACCCCGCCGCTCTCGATCCCTACCTGGTCTTCAAGGGCTCGGTTGCCATCGACGGCGTCAGCCTGACCATAGCCGATCTCTCCTCAGGCGTCCTCGCCGCGGCCATCATTCCCCACACTTTCCGCAACACCACTTTGGGAAGCTACCGCCCCGGCGCC
>JAWLGN010000363.1:0-4835 GCA_041685075.1 Bryobacteraceae bacterium | reverse complement strand
GATCACGCCCACCAATTACCGTTGCCCGCCCCCCCCGGCGGCTGCGGCCGGCGGAGCCCAGACCACCCTGACCCTGCCGCCGTTGACCGGGAGAAACCAGCAGACACGCGCGGCCGCCAAACCGCGCGCCGCCACCCCGGCGGCATCCACCAGCACGCCGGCGATGCAGCGCGCCAAGGGTTACCTGGGCGCGCGCTGGGCTGCCTCCGACGACAATGACGATACCCTGGCCTACAAAGTCGAAATCCGCGGCGAAAACGAAACGGTGTGGAAGACTTTGGCAGAGGACGTCCGCGAGAACTACATGAGCTTTGACAGCACGGCATTCCCGGACGGCGAGTATCGCATCCGCGTGACTGCCTCCGACAGCCCGAGCAATCCCGTTCCGGATGCTCTCTCGGCCTCCGGCGAGAGTGCCGTCTTCCTGGTGGACAACACGCCTCCACGCGTGGAGGCGCTGACCGCCACGCGCAACGGCGCCAGACTCTTCGTGCGCTGGCGGGCCATCGACAACCTGACCAAGGTGAAGACGGCCCAGTACTCGCTGGACGGCGGGGAGTGGACGGTGGCGCCACCGGTGGGCGGCCTGGCGGATTCCCGCGATCTGATCTACGAGCTGACGCTCGAGAACATCTCGCCCGGCGAGCATAACGTGGCGGTGCGGGTCGAAGACGAGTACGAGAACCACTCGGTGGATAAGGTGGTCGTCCGGCAGTAGCGGCGGAGCCGGCTATCACCACCAGGGCGGGCAGGGCGTCTGGTGCGGATCGATGTTGGCGGTGGGGAACCAGGGCCGGTTATCCAGCAGGCAGACGCGCGCGATATCCACGTCCGGCGGGTTCTCCCCGTTGGTGGCCGGAAGCCGCAACCGGTCCCAAAGCCACTCCGGCAGCGCCTGCGCCCGGGCAGGCGAGAGCCAGCTAAACAGCGCCAGTAAGCCGGCCAGCAGGGGCCAGTCCTGCTCCATGCGGTCCAACAGGTGCGCCCAGTCGAGCGCCGGCCCCTGCGCGTAGATGACGTTCAGCACGTCCGGCCAGTCGCAGCGGTCGCGCTGGAGGATGTAGATTTTCTGCCACAGCAGCTCCTCGGGAGGAATCACCAGCATCGGCTCGCCGCGCAGCTCGACGGTGCGGGCGGCGGCGAACCAGTGCCGGTCCACCTGCGCCCGCTGGTTGGCCATGGCCCAGATAATGTCCACGATGGTGTCGCCGCGGCAGCCGCGGTAAAGCCAGCGGCGGTCGTAGCGCGCCCGCGGGTAGTAGTCGTCCAAACCCTCGCTGAACAGGATGTCGATCATGGCGTGGCGGTCTTCCGGCACCACGAACAGGTCCAGGTCCTTGGTGTTGCGCCAGTCGCCGGTGTAGGTGGCATAGCCGAAGGCGCCGCCCAGGGCGAAGGGCACGCCTCGCCGGCGCGCGCCGCGGATCACCGCAAGATAGACCGCCCACTGCTCGTCGGGAATGAAGTAGTCGTCCGGAGTGCGCTGATAGCCTTTGCCGGCCGGCATATACGCTTGTACCGCACCGGGCTTGCCAGTGTGCGATCCCATGCACGCCAGGCGGCGGCCCGGGGCGGAAACGCACAGAGCGGTTTATGACCGCTTCAGGACCGTGCGCTCGATCAGCTCCTTGGTGAGCATCACGCCTTTGGCTTCATTGGCCCACAACTGTTCCGGGGTGAGCTTCTCCTGCTGGCCGCGCGGCCCGCGCCCGTAGCTGGATTCGATGCCCCAAAAGCCGTGGAAGCCTGCCTCCAGGCAGATGCGGATCAGCTCCGCGGGATCATAACGCGGGTGTGTGCCGTCCGCCGCCCAGGAGGCCTTCACGGAAATGCCTTTGGCATAGGGGAGCAGCTTGCGCAGCACATCGGCGTAGTCGTCCCCGCGGTTGACGTTGCCGAAATCCGGCAGGGTGCCGAAGCGCGGGTCGTTGACCTCTTTCATGAGAGCCACCAGCACGTCGGGATCCGAGGAGGACCCGCCGTGGTTCTCGATGATGATGTTCATGCCCAGCGGGCGGGCATACTCCAGCAGGTCGCGGAAGGATTCGGCGGCGCGCTTCACCAGGTCTTTGTCGGTCTTCCAGTCGCGCGGCCCGCCGCGCATGTTGCAGCGGATGTCCGTGCAGCCCAGGTAGTGGGCGATGTCCACCCACTTGCGGTGCGCGCGGGCAGCGGTCATACGGGTGTTGCGGTCCACCGCGGCCATGTCGCCCTCGTCGTCCACCATGATCCGGACGAACTCCACGTCGTATTCCTTACCGGCCTGCTTCAGCTTGTTGAGGTACCCCATCATGGGGTTCTCGAAGAACTGGTTGACGAACTCGATTGCGCCGATGCCGAACTCCTCGCGGCAGATGCGCGGCAAATCGAGATTTTTCCAGCGCCGGGTGACGAAGAAGCTGCGATTGATGGACCAGGCCGCCAGCGAGATGCGGTCCCTGGCGGCGGGGGCCGCAACGGCGGCGCCGCCCAGCGCCGCCGACACCAGAAATTCACGTCGGGAGGTCATAGCTCCCCATGATACCTTGTGTGCGGCCGGGTGGAATGGGCCGCCTTATCGCGGCTGCTTCAGGCGGTAGCGATGGGTGGCGAAATCGAAATCGTAGTCGGCCCGCACCGGCTTGGGCGGCGCCGAGGCGGCCGGCATCCACCGGGCCAGTTCCTTCTTGAGCGACTCGTAACCCTCCTCGGCGGCCAGGTTGCGCCACTCGTGGGGGTCGCTCATCGAGTCGTAGAGTTCCTCGCTGCCATCGGCGTAGCGGGTGTAGCGCCAGCGCTCGTCGCGCACCGAGTGGTTGCCGTCCCAGTAGGTGGTGACGGTGGGATTACGCGGTGCGCGCGGGTCGCGCAGCAGCGGCACCAGGCTGGTTCCGTCCAGGTCCTCGCGGGGCGGGAGTCCGCAAAGCTCGACGAGGGTGGGGTAGATGTCCAGCAGGTTCACCGGCTGCGGGCGGGCTCGTCCGGGGTCCCGCATGCCGGGCGCCCGGACAATCATCGGCACGTGCGTGGAACGCTGCCAGAGCGTGGATTTGTGCCAGTGTTGCTTTTCGCCCAGGTGCCAGCCGTTATCGGACCAGAAGACCACGATGGTGTCGCGCGCATAGGCGCTGCCGGCGAGCGCGCGCAGCAGGCGGCCCACCATGGCGTCGGCAAAACTGATCGAGGCCAGATAGGCGCGCACCACGTCGCGCCACTTCCCCGTGCGCAGAATGCGGTCGTACTCCTCCTGGCGCACCCGGGCCCACTTGCGCGCCTGCGCGGGCACGTCGTCCAAGTCGTCCGAGGGCGACTCGGGAGGCAGCACCTGTTCCGGAGGATACAGATCGAAGTAACTCTGGGGAGCGAACAGCGGAATGTGCGGGTGCCACAGCCCCACCGCCAGAAAGAACGGCTGGTCGTGCTTCCTGGCCAGGAATTGGGCGCCGTAATCGACGGCCCGCTGGTCGCCGTACTCCGCTTCGGATTTGTCGAGCACGCCCCAATCGAACTCGCCTTGGAAGCTCCCCAGCCCGTTGAACGGGTGCCCCCGCGGAGCCACCTCCTTCTTCACCCAGGGATACCATTCCAGCCGCCGGTACCAGGGATCGTCGAAGACCTGCAACTGGAAATCGTCCCACTGGTCGGGCGGATTGAAACCCGCCACGTGGTGGAAGACCTTGCCCGCGCCGGCCACGTAGTAGCCGTGGCGGCGGAAGTATTGGGGGATGGTGACGGCGTCGGGCAGGGCAGGGCGCCAGTACTGCTCGTTATCGTAGATGCCGGTGCGTGCCGGGCTCCAGCCGGTGAGTACGGCCGTGCGGGAGGGGTTGCACACCGGCGCGGCACAATGGGCGTTGGCGAAGAGCACCCCCTCTTTTGCGAGCCCGTCGATGTGGGGCGTGCGAACACCCCGGTAGCCGCCCAGGCAACCCACCCAGTCGTTCATGTCATCGACCGAGATGAACAGAACGTTGGGGCGGCGCGACGCAGCCTGCATGGCGCCGCCAAGCAGTAATCCTGCAAACTCTCTGCGGGAGATCATTCGAGCGTTTATGGTACGACAGCCCTCCTGCGCTCCGCAAAACCGCGTCGGCGAGGCGGTTAAAACTCCGCCTTGGCAATCAGCTTCGCCAACTCCTCCTCGAGCGCCTCTCTGCGCTTGCGCGCCTCGGCGGCCTTGTCGCGCAGCCCGGCCAACTCGCCTTCCTGCTCCGCCAGCCGGCGGGCGTAGTCCTGTACCTGCTGCTGCTGCCCGCTGACGCGGTTGAGCGACTCGATGTTCTGGCGGATGCGCTGCTGGTCGCGCGAGATCTCCGCCATGCGCGCTTCCAGGCTCTTCATTTCGCTCTCGGCGGCGGCCTTCTGCCGCATGCGATCGGCGATCTCCTCCAGTTGCCTGCGCGCCTGCGGGCTCAGGTTGGCGTTGCGGACGTGAGCCAGCAGCGCGTCGGGCGCCATGGTGGCGATGGTCACGGAGTTCTCGACCAGGCGCTCCTCGGAAACCGGGAAGGTCTCGGTGGCGCCGGGCGCGAGCGCCACTTCGAAGCGATAGGCCGTGGCGGTCTTTTCCGTGGGCTTACGGCCTATCAGGGTATAGCCGGGACGCGCGGCGTGTTCGATGACGAGGGTCTTGGGCTTCTGATCCGCGTTGCGGATGGTATAGGTGCGGGTCTCGACTCTGGCGATCCGAACGGTAAGGACGCCGCGGCCGGCACGCACGCCGCGCACCGTATCGGAGCGGGAATCGAACGCCGTGGTGATGTGGGTGCCCAGGTCCAGGGCGTAGCTGATGAGCCGCTTATCGCCGGCCTTCAAAGTGCCGAACAATCCTTCGCCGCCGTAGACGCCGCCGTCGT
>JAWLGN010000036.1:0-27961 GCA_041685075.1 Bryobacteraceae bacterium | reverse complement strand
CCACAGCCCGGCTACGAGGTGGCCGATTACATCGTCTCGTCCCCCACCCTCACTATCGTGGGACCGGAGAGCCGCGTGGCCCGCATCAGCGTGGTAAGCACCGATCCCATCGACCTCAGCCAGGTGGTGGGTGCGGCGGAGTTCCGGGTGACCGCCTTCGTGCAGGACCCGCACGTGCGCTTTGCCGAGTCGCCGCTGCTAGTCGTGAAGGTGCAGGTCAAGTCGCGGGTCGAGGAGCCGCGCAATCGCCGCCGCCGCCGATGATCCAAAGGAAGAGGAATGGGTAAGGAACTGTTCGGTACGGATGGGATGCGCGGAGTGGCGGGGGAGTTCCCGCTGGACCCCGCCACGGTGCACGCGCTCGGAATGGCGCTGGCTCAGGATGCGCTCCAACTGGCGGCCGACCCCGAGATCGTCATCGGGATGGATACGCGCGAGTCGTCCCCGTGGATCGCCGGGCAGGTGGCCGGAGGTTTGCGCCGCAGCGGCGTACGGGTGCGCAGCGCGGGCGTCATCACCACGCCCGGCATCGCCTACCTCACCCGCACCGGCCCCTTCTGTGCCGGCGTCATGATCTCGGCTTCCCACAATCCGTACCAGGACAACGGCATCAAGGTCTTCGGCCACTCCGGCTACAAGCTGCCCGACGACGAGGAGCGGCTCATCGAGCGGGAAATCTTCCGGCTGCTCGAAAACGGCGTGGACCCCGAAGCCGCCCCCCTGGAGGCCGATCAAAGTCTCGACCGCCAGTACCTGGACTACCTGGTCTCCACCGCCGCCGCGCGGCTCGACGGCGCGCGCATCGTGGTGGACTGCGGCAACGGTGCGGCCTGCGGGCTGGCCCGCGATCTCTTCACGCGCCTGGGCGCGGACCTCGCGATGCTCAACGACGCCCCCGACGGCCGCAACATCAACCGCAACTGCGGCGCTCTCCACGTGGAAGGCATGCGCCGCGCGGTGATCGAGACCGGGGCCGATTTCGGCGTGGGCTTCGACGGCGACGCCGACCGCGCCATCTTCGCCTCCCGCTCCGGGAAGATTGTGGACGGCGACGGCGTTCTGCTTGCCGCCGGCCGCGCCATGAAGCAGGCCGGCCGCCTGCCCGGCGACCTGGTGGTGGCCACCATCATGTCCAACCTGGGCCTGGAGAAGGCGCTCGCGCGTCACGGCATCGCCATGCTGCGCACCCCCGTGGGAGATAAGTACGTGCTGGAGGAGATGCTGCGCCGCGGCGCCATGCTGGGCGGCGAACAGTCTGGCCACGTGATCTTCCGCGAACACGCCACCACGGGCGACGGCCTGCTCACGGCTCTGCGCCTGTTCGAGCTGGCCGCCGCGGCGGGCCGCGACCTCGATGCCCTCACCGCCGAACTGGTGCTCTTTCCCCAACGCCTCGTCAACGTGCGGGTGCGCGAGCGGCGGCCGCTCGAAGACATCCCCTCCGTGGTTGCGGCCATTCAACGCTGCCGCGACGTCTTCGGCGACGCCGGCCGCATCCTGGTGCGCTACTCCGGCACCGAGCCGCTCGCCCGCGTTATGGTAGAGGGACCCGACCTGGCCCAGGTCGAGGACTGCACCGCCCGCATCGCCGGTGCCATCGAGCAGGAACTTGGTGTGGCAAAAGCATAGGAGAATAGCATGATGCGTCTTGCGATTCTGATCGTGGCCCTCGCGGCCATGGCGTTTCCCCAGCAGCGGCCCCAGCGCCCGCGGCCTCAGCCGTACAACACCGGGTGGGTGTCGCTGTTCAATGGGAAGGACCTCACCGGTTGGGTCGAGGTCGGCAAGGAGAAGTGGACCGTGGAGGACGGCGTCATCCGCGGCCAGGCCGTTACGAAAGAGTACGGCTACCTGAAGACCGAGAAGAACTACAAGGACTTCGAACTCTCCCTGCGCTTCAAGTGCGTGGGCGGCGGCAACAGCGGCGTCTTCTTCCATGCCGAGTTTGCGCCCGGCACTCCCAACATTACCCAGGGCCTGCAGTTCGAAATCGATCCCCGGCCCGGCTATCACACCGGGGGCATCTACGGCGACGGCCGCCAGTGGATCGTCTGGCCCGCTCCGGAGAACGAGTACGTCATGAAGCCTGACGACTGGAACGACTACCACCTGGTCGTCGAAGGCAACCGCTACCGCGCGCGCCTGAACGGCGTCTGGGTGCTGGACTTCACCGATCCCACGCCGCGCTCTTTCGACGGCTCGATCGCCCTGCAACTGCACTCCGGCGGCGAAGGCCACATGCTGTTCAAAGACATCTTCATCCGCGACCTCTCGCGGCGGTAGCGTGGCCTCGCGGCGCAGGCTCTACTTCAGCGACCATCACGCTTTCGAGTTGCCCGCCGGCCACCGCTTTCCCGCGCAGAAGTATGCGCTGCTGCGGGAGTTGGTTTCGGCCGGCGGGTGCTGGGAGCTGGAAGCGGCGCCGTTCGCCTCCGCGGCGGAAATCGTGCTGGCGCACGACGCCGCCTACGTGCGTGCCTTCCTCGATGGCACGCTGCCGCCCCAAGCCATGCGCCGCATCGGCTTTCCCTGGTCCGAGGGGCTGGTGCGCCGCACCCTGGCCTCGGTCGGCGGCACTCTGGCCGCGGCCTCCCAGGCCCTGGCTACGGGTTTCGGCGGTAACCTCGCCGGCGGCACCCATCACGCCTTCCGCTCGGAGGGCGCCGGCTTCTGCGTCTTCAACGACATCGCCGTGGCGGTGATGAACCTGCGCGCCTCCGGCCGGGCCACCCGCGCCGCCGTCGTCGATCTCGACGTGCACCAGGGCGACGGCACTGCCGCCATCTTCCGCGGCGACCCCGCTGTCCTCACTGTCTCCATTCACGGCCGCAATAACTTCCCCTTCCGCAAAGAGCCCGGTTCGATCGACGTGGACCTCCCCGACGGCACAGGCGACCGCGACTACCTGGCCGCGCTGGCCGCCGTGCTGCCCCGCGTCGTCGCATTCCGCCCGGAGGTGGTCTTCTATCAATCCGGCGTCGATGCCCTGGCCGGCGACCGGCTGGGCCGCCTGGCCCTCACCTGCGAAGGTCTCTGCGAGCGCGACCGCATGGTGTTCGCCGCCTGTGCCGCCGCGGGCATCCCGGTAGTGGCCACTCTCGGGGGCGGCTACGCCGACCCTATCTCTCGCACCGCCGAAGCTCATGCCAACACCTTCCGGGTGGCGGCCGCGGTGTTCGGCGAAGCTATACTGTGAGCTGAATGCAGCACCGGCCCGTTCGCGCGTGGGTGACGGCGGCGCTTGCAGCCGCCTTCGTGTGGCTGTTCTTCCTGGAGTACCTGCCGCCCTTCGATCGTGTCCATATTCCCTACGACCTGAGCGCCTGGTTCTACCCCCTGGCCGATTACGCCTACCAGGCCCTGCGCGACGGGCGCTTTCCTCAATGGGACGCGGGCATCTATTGCGGCATTCCCTTCGCCGGCAACATCGCGGCCTCGCTCTTCTACCCGCCCACCTGGCTGGCTTTCGCCGCCAATGCGGGCCGCCCGCTGCTGGCCTTCCACTGGGTGGAGGCGCTGGTCATCGCGCACGTCTGGCTGGCATTCCTGCTTTGCTACCTCTGGCTGCGCGGCAAAAACCTCGCGACCGTGGCCTCCGCCATCGGCGCCGGCGCCTACGCCTTCGGCGGCTATCTCTGCCAGCACTGGCAGCATTACAACGTGGTGGCCGGCTATGCCTGGATGCCGCTGGCCTTTTGGGGCATCGACCAGGCGGCCGAAAAGCGGCGCTGGCGGCCGCTTTGGAAAGTTGCCGCCGCCTCGGCGCTCTGCCTGCTCGCCGGATACCCGCCGCTGTGGCTGGTCTTCGTGGTCTCGATGGCGGCTTACACGGCCTGGCGCTGGCGCCTGCTGTTGCGGGTGGCGCTGGCCGTGGCCGCTTCAATCGCGCTCTCGGCGGTGCAGTTGCTGCCCGCCTGGCGGGCTGCGGCGATGAGGACGCCGGAAGTAAGCTATGGCGCGGGCTTGCGCGATCTCTGGCACTACATGCCCTTCCTGCTGCCCAACTACCCGGACTTGGCCATCGGGGCCCAGGGCTCGGGCGGCGACCAGTATCTCTACTTGGGCGCCGCGGCATGGCTGGGGCTGCTGCTGCTCCCCTGGGCTCGCGACCGGCGCTCCCTGCCGCCGCTGGCGGTCGCCGGGGTGGCCCTGGTCTTCTGCAGCAATCCTTACGACATGGTCTGGGGCGTCATTCGCCATTGGCCCATCCTTACCGAGCTCTGCCGTTCGTGGTATTTTCTGGCCGCGCTGCCGCTGGCCGCCGCCCCCCTGGCGGCCTTGGGAATCCATCACGCGCTGGCGCGCAAGCGCGCCCCGGGCCGCTGGTGGGCCGCCGCCATCCCGGCGCTCCTGTTGCTGGCCTGGGCCGCGCGCCAGGTCTTGCTATGGCTGCGCGGCGACCTGGCCACCGGCTGGATGACCCTGGCGGATGTGGGGATCATGATGGCGCTCTGCGCCCTCGCGCTCCGGATGCTGCCGGGGCAGAAAGGGCTGCCGGGTGCCGTGCTGGCCGCCGCCCTGCTCGTTGCCGCGGGTGCGGAGTACAAGGTGTTCGGCACCAGCAACCGGCTCAACGCCGCCGTGGGTCAGCCCCACTGGACCGGCAGTTTCGAGCACATCCCCGCCATGGACCCGACCACCTTCAGCCACCTCCGCCGCAACAGCCAGTACCGCGTCCTGGTGGATCTCACGGCCAGTTGGCCGCAGGAACTCCGGCATTACCGCTTCGCCACTCCCCAGGGCTTCGACACCCTGCTCCCCGACCAGTACCGCAAGCTTGTCGGGCAGGGCATGGGGCGCTTCCGCAACAACCGCGAGTTCGACGTGGAGCCGGAGAACGAAGCGGCCCTGCGCCTGTTCGGCGTGCGTTTCTACATCAGCTCGATCAACGGTCCGCACTACCGGCGGCTCGTCGAAAGCCCACACTTCCGCCTCGTCGAGCCTTCCTCGGAATATCACAAGGCCTTCGAATACGTGAACGCGCAACCGCCCTTCGGGTGGGAGTCACCCGGCGCCGCACACCTCGTGCGGGCGCTCGCCGGCACGCCCGAGCGGCGCCGCTTCGAGGTGCGCTCCGAAACCGGCGGTCGCTTCTTCCTGGCCGAGCAGTTCTACCCCGGCTGGCGCGCCGCGGTGGATGGCCGCCCGGTCCCCATCGAGCGCTGGCGCGGAGCGTTCCAGTCCATCCAGGTGCCCGCCGGCGAGCACCACCTGGAATTCCGCTACCGCACTCCGGGGCTGCTCCCCGGAGCCGCCCTGAGCCTCGTCTCGGCGCTCCTCTTCGCCGGTCTGCTGCTCCGCCGCTGGTAGCGGCCGGTCCTACCCCATTGCCCGCGCCAGCTTCGCCGCGCTGATGGCCTGTCCCGTGTGCCGTTGGGTGTGCTCGGCGATGTGGGTCAGAACCCCGATCAAGGTCGAGGGCAGGCGCTTGCGGCCTACCTCGCGGGGTTCCGCCAGCTTCGCGGGGTCGAGCGAACGGACCACCGCCTCGGCCGCCTGGAACGCCCTCTCCATTCCCGCCAGCAACTCCTCTCGCCCCGCGCCCGGCTCCATCTCGGTCCTCGCGGCGGTCAACTGCTCCTCGCTGAGTTGCCGCCCCTGGGCATAGGTCATGAGGCGGTCCACGCTGCCGGCAATGTGCCGCAGGTGGAAACCCGCCGGCCCCAGCCCGTAGGGCCGCGCCCACAACTGCTCTGATGTCAGCCCCTCTGTGTGGCGCGCCAGGTCCTCACGAGCCTGCTGAAACGCGTACAGCACCGGCGCCAACAACGGATCTACGCCCTCCACGGGTCCCCTCAACCAGGCTTCGATCTCACTCATGCTCCCACTATACCCGGCTAGGCTGCGCGTTTTGTTACGATGAAATTTTGCATGCTGCGATTCGAAACGGCCGGCGAGTCACACGGCGAGTGCCTGGTAGCCACCCTCACGGGATTGCCCGCGGGCGTGCCGATTTCCCTCGACGCCGTCAACCGGGAGCTGTGGCGCCGCCAGCAGGGATTCGGCCGCGGCGGCCGCATGAAGATTGAAACCGATTGCGCCGAAATCGTCGCCGGCGTCCGCCACTCCATCACCATCGGCGCCCCCATCGCCGTCCTGATCCGCAATCGCGACTGGGCCAATTGGACCGAAGCCCTGCCGGTGGAGGACACCCAGGGCGGGGAAGACCGGCGCAAGCCCGTCACCCGTCCCCGCCCCGGACATGCCGATCTCGCCGGTGTCCTCAAGTACAACTTTCACGACGCGCGTTACATTCTGGAGCGCGCCAGCGCCCGCGAAACCACCGCGCGCGTGGCCCTAGGGGCGCTCGCCAAGGCGCTGCTCGCGCAGTTCGAAATCCAGGTGCTAAGCCACGTGGTGGCGGTCGGGCCGGTGCGGCTGGAGCGCCCCGCCGCTTGGGAAGAGATCGCCGCCCTGGCCGCGCGCGATGAAGTCCTGCTCAACTGCGTGGACGCCGACACGGAACGCCGCATGAAGGAAGTGGTGGACCAGGCCTATCGGACCGGCGACACCATCGGCGGGGTTTTCGAAGTGGTGGCGCACAACGTGCCACCCGGCCTGGGCTCCCACATCGCCTGGGACAAGCGGCTGGACGGGCGCCTGGCCCAGGCCATCGTTTCCATCCAGGCGGTGAAGGGAGTCGAGATCGGGTTGGCCGCCGAGGGCGCCGCCAGCTTCGGCTCGAAGGTCCAGGATACGATTCACTACAACGCCGCCGCCCGGCGCTTCGAACGCGGCGCCAACCGCGCCGGTGGCCTCGAAGGTGGCATGACCAATGGCCAGGACGTGGTGGTGCGCGGGCTGCTCAAGCCCATCTCCACCTTGCGCCGGCCGCTCGAATCCGTGGACCTGGTCACGCGCCAGCCCGCGCTCGCCGCCTACGAGCGCTCCGACGTGGCCGTTATCCCCGCCGCCGGCGTGGTCGGCGAAGCCATGACCGCCCTGGTGCTGGCCCAGGCCTTCCTGGAAAAATTCGGCGGCGACTCGCTCGTCGAAACGCGCCGTAATTTCGAAGGCTACATCGAACAGGTGAAGAGTTTTTAGTATGGTTTACCCCATCGTCAAGTATGGCGACCCAGTGCTCGAGAAGGAGGCCGAAGAGGTCACCGAATTCGATACCCCGGAGCTGCGCCAGTTCATCGACGACATGTTTGAATCCATGTACGCCGCCAAGGGCGTGGGACTGGCCGCTCCGCAGATCGGTTTCTCGCGCAAAATCGCGGTGATCGACACCTCCAACGGTGAAGACGACGGCCAGAAACTGGTGCTCATCAACCCCACCATCATCCGGACCGAGGGCCGGCAGCAGGGCGAGGAAGGATGTCTCTCCATCCCGGGCTTCCGCGAGCAGGTCAAGCGCCCCCGGCGTGTCACCCTGCGCGCCCAGAACATCCAGGGCGAGTGGTTCGAGATGACCGGTGAAGACCTGCTGGCCCGCGCCTTCATGCATGAGACCGACCACCTGTTCGGCCGCCTGTACATCAGCCACATCAGTGTGCTGAAGCGCGACCTGATCCGGCGCAAGGTGCGCAAGCTCATGAAAGCCGGAGAATGGAGCTGAGCCGGCCTCCGTGCGGTTGGTCTATCTAGGCACCCCGGCGTTTGCCGTTCCCACGCTGGAGCGCGTGGTGGAGGCGGGCCACCGGGTGCTGGAAGTGGTCACCCAGCCGGACCGCCCCAAGGGGCGCGGCGGCAAAACGGCGGCCTCGCCGGTGAAAGAGGCCGCCCTGCGGCTCAACCTGCCGGTCTATCAGCCCGAACGTATCCGCCGGCCCGAGGCCGTGGCGCACTTGGCCGCCGTCGCGCCTGACGCCATGGTCGTCGTCGGCTTCGGCCAGATCATCCCCCAGAGCGTCATTGATATTCCGCCCCACGGCATCATCAACGTGCACGCTTCCCTGCTGCCCAAGTACCGCGGCGCCGCGCCCATCCAGTGGGCCATCGCCAACGGTGAGACCACCACCGGCGTCACCACCATGAAAATCGACGCGGGCCTCGATACGGGCGACATCCTGCTGGCCGAATCCACCGAAATCGGCCCCGAAGAGACCGCCGTGGAACTCTCCGCGCGCCTGGCCGTGATGGGGGCGGATCTGCTGGTCCGCACGCTCGAGGGCCTTGAGGCCGGAACCATCGTTCCGCGCCCCCAGGACCACGACCGCGCCACCCTGGCCCCGATTCTCAAGAAGGAAGACGGCCTCATCGATTGGCGCCAGCCCGCCCGAGCCATCCACAATCGCGTGCGCGGTTTTCAGCCCTGGCCGGGCGCCTGGACCCGTTTCCGCGGGCGCACCCTGCACGTCTGGAAATCGCGGCCGGCCCCCGGCCCGCCGGAGGTGCCCTCCGGGCACCTGCTGCGCCGTGACGGGCTCTGGGCCGGCTGCCTGGGCCCCTCACTGGAACTCCTGGAAGTACAACTGGAAGGCCGCAGGCGCATGAGCGCGGTCGATTTCGCCAACGGCCTGCGCCTGCCCGCAAACGAACCCATACCGCTATGAATCTGCCGCTCGGATACCGTTACGCCGCTACCTACGCCGGAATTCGCCAGGACCCGCGCGACGACCTGGCCCTCATCGTATCGGGCCTTCCGGCCACCGCGGCCGCCGTGTTCACCACCAACCGCGTTCAGGCCGCCCCGGTGCGGCTGGCGCGCCAGCACCTGAAGGCTGCCAAGGGCCTGGTCGGGGCCATCCTGGTGAACGCCGGTAACGCCAACTGCGCCACCCGCACGGGGGAAGCCGTCGTGCACGCCTGCTGCCGCGCCGCCGGCAAGCTGCTGAAACTGCCTCCCCACCAGGTGCTGCCGGCCTCTACCGGCGTCATCGGGGTGGAACTCGATCCCGCCCTCATCGTCAACGCCCTGCCCAAGCTGGTCGAGGGTCTCGCCGAGGACCGCTTCAGCGACGTGGCCCGTGCCATCATGACCACCGATACCACCCCCAAGGAAGCCTTCCGCGAACTGCGCTTTCGCCGTGGCGTGGTGCGCATCGCCGGCATGACCAAGGGCTCCGGCATGATCCAGCCCCTGATGGCCACCACCCTGGGATTCATCCTGACCGACGCCAACATCCCGCCCGCTATCCTGCGCGGCATCCTGAAGCGTTCGGCCGAGCGCAGCTATAACCGCATCTCGGTGGACGGCGATACCTCGACCAACGATACCCTGGCGCTGCTCGCCAACGGCGCCTCCGGCACGCGGCCCGATACGGGCGAACTCCGGGAGTTCGAAGAGGCCGTGGCGGAGGTCGCCGAAGACCTGGCCCGCGCCATCGCCCGCGACGGCGAAGGCGCGCGCAAGCTCATCACCATCCTGGTCTCCGGCGCGCCTTCCGATCTGGCTGCCGCCCGCATCGCCCGCGCCATCGCCAACTCCCCTCTGGTGAAGACCGCCATCGCCGGTTCCGATCCCAACTGGGGCCGCGTGCTCTCGGCGGCCGGCATCGCCGGTGTGCCTTTCGATCCCGCCAAGGTGGACATCGATATGCAAGGCGTCCCGGTATGCCGCGGAGGCCTTGCCGCCGAGTTCTCCGAAGCCGAACTGAAGGCGCGGCTCGATGAGCGCGAGTGCCTCATCCAGTTCACCATCCGAGGCAAGGGCAAAGGCCAGACGCGCTTCTGGACCTGCGATTTCACCGAAGACTATATCCGGATCAACGCCAGTTACAGGACCTGACGAAGGCTGGCTTCAGCACTCAGATAGCGTTGCACCAGCTTGCGGTAATGCGTCGGGGTGATGAGCTGGAAGCGCAGCTCGCCGGGGCAGTAGGGTTTCAGCTCCCAGGTCATCTCCTCGGAGGGCAACTCCGGGCCGGCCACGCACAGTTGGCCCGGCAACATGGCCACCGGCACCACGCTCCACTTTCGCGCCAACGCCTCGGGCAGCGGAACCAGGGCGGGCGCGAAGACTTCGTCCGGAGTCGCCAGCGGCACGCTCTGCTGGGTGCTCAACGCGCGGTATAGCTGGTTTTCGGTGATGCGGCCCGTGCGGACCAGGTACTCGCCCAGGCGCTCGCCCGGCCGGCACGCCCCTAGTGCTGCCTCCAGCTCCGCCTGCCGCAGGTGACCCACGGACACCAGGATCTCGCCCAGCCGTCGCTTGTGTGCCAGCAGCGCCGCGCGCGCGGGATAGAGATGGTCGGTCTTCAACCACTCGAGCGGCACGCCTCGCAGCTTCGCGGCGAAGTAGCGCTCCAGCGCCTGGAGTGTCGCCAGGCAGTTCACCAGGTTGCCGAAGAATGCCCGCACCGGCGCAAGCGCCGCAAACCGCGCCCCATAGAGCCGCCGCGCACAGTCCGTTCGGATAGTGAGTTGCAGAGCGGAGATTCCCATCATGCAGGCGCAGAACTCCGGCATCCCGGGGTAATGCCAGATGGTTCCCACCAGGTGACCTTCGCCCGACAGGCCCCATAGCCACTCCGCGGCGCCCCAGAAGAGCAGCACGTTCATCAACGGCGTCAGCAGGTTGCCCAACAATCCCTTGCGGTCGCGCCATAGCCAGTACCACTGGCGCGCCGGGGCCCTCCAGCCGTGCCGCTCCCAACCTTGCAGCGAGATTCCCATCACCCACCGGGTGCGCTGCCGCACGGCTGCCGCAAACGAGCGCGGGAAATACTCCCGGGTAGCCACCGGTCCCGCGGCGTCGTGCCGGATGGGAATGAATACCTGCGGCCGCCCCATGGCGTGAATGCGGAGCCCCGCGTCGTAGTCCTCGGTCAGGCTGTCGGGGTCGAAGATGCGCCCGCTATTCTCCCGCAAGGCCTCCAGCACCTCGCGCGAGAACCCTGTCCCGACGCCGTTCGAAGCGATGAAGCCCCCCAGGTACTGCCGCACCGGAATGTCCTTGCTCTGGTATTCGGCGAACTCATCGCAATACAGCCCGTGGGTGAATTCGCCGGGCGGAGTGGCCAGCGGCAGCACCGGCACCTGCACCATGTCGTAGCTTTCCAGGTAGTAGTTGATGAGCCGCAGCGATTCCGGGTGGATCAGGTCCTCGGCGTCATGGATCACCACCGCCTCGAACCGCTCCCCGCCGCGGCTCTCATAACCAGCCACCTCGCGGTAGATCCAGTTGAGACAGTCGGCCTTCGACGTGGGTCCCGGATGCGGGCACATGGCCAGGTGGACATTCGCGAACCGCGCGGCGACCGCTTCCACCGCCTCCGCCGTGCGCGGATCGTTCGGGTAGACTCCCACGAAGAAATCCCACGCCGCGTAGCGTACGGCCGCCAGGTTGTGCTCCAGCATGTGGCGCGCCACGCCGTCCTCGTGCCACATCGGCACAAGCACGGCGATGCGCTTCTGGCGGACACGGGCGAGTTCGCGTTCGGAAGGTTCCCGCAATACGCGCACTCCCCGGAACCTCAGCCAGACGTACGCCGACTGCAGAAAGAGGTCATCCAGCCCGCTAAGCACCACCCACAACGCCAGACTGTAGACGAGGATGACGCCCAGCCACTCCTGACCGGTCATCTCGGGGGCAAAGATTTAGTGGGTCAGGAGGGAAAATTATTTCTTCAATTTTTTTGCGGCCCCGGCGCCGCGCGATCCACTCAGTTCTGCGGCGCCTGTACGAGGCCGGCGCCGACGTCCGTGGGGTCGAAGGGCGTTGCCAACCCGGCCGTCACGCAGCTCGCCAACAGTTGCCCGCTCCAGTTGGGCGTGTTCAGCATCCCCATCCGCTGGAGTTTTTCGCCCCATAGCGCGGCGACCCCCACGGCGTGCGGCGTGGCCATGCTGGTGCCGCTCATAAGCGCGAAACCGTCCGGCGGCTGGCCGGCGGAGAGGATACTCACGCCAGGGGCCGAGAGCATGGCGCCGGTATTCGAAAAATCTGCTATCCGCAGACCGCCTCCGTTCCCGGCGCCGAGCGCGCCCACGCTGATATTGCCCTCCGAGACGGCCGGCGGGCTCACCCCCACCTCGAAATCCGGATCTTCGTCGCGCATGCTTTCGTTGCCCGCGGCCGCCACGATCAGGCAGGATTGGCGGAAGGCCGCAAGCTGCCGGACCATCGCAGCCACGCGCTCGAACAGCAGCACGTTTTGCCGGTAGCCCTCCAGTGCCCGGGATGCCGCCACCGGCAGCGGGAGGCCGTACTCCTCCTTCAGCAACTCCACGAAGCCCGGGTAGTCCATTCCCAGCGACATGGATATGACGTTCGCGCCTTCATCCACCGCCCAGTTGATGGCCGATACGATCACGTCGCTCCCGCTGCCTTGCGAGCCGAGCACTTTGCCGATCAGGGCCTTCCTCACGCCCCGCGCAACGCCGATGCGCTGGTTGTTGACGTCCCGTCCGAAAATCGTCCCCGCGCAGTGCGTGCCATGCCCCTCGCTGTCGCCGTTGCCGCAGCCGGTGAAGTCTTTTTCCACCAAAGTGACGCCGGCGAAGGCCTCGTGATCCCTGGCGATGCCGGTATCGAGGACCGCCACCACCATGCCATCGCCGGTGAACGGGCTGGTATCCGCCCGCACGGCCGATATCCCCCAGGCCACGCCGCCGCTCGCCATCGGGGTCGCCGCCCTTTCCACCGGTTCCACCAACTTCATCGGCATCGCCCGGGCTATTGCCACCACATCCCGGTTGCGGGCGATTCGCGCCAACTCCCGGCGCTCCACTTCCTCCACGTCCACCGCCAGCGCCACCGGCGCCGGGGCTGCTCCTGCCGCCTCCACAGACGGTGCGTGAAGCCCCGCGGCTCCAGAACCGCCGATCGAGCGCAGAATGATGTGCCTCTCCTTCACGGCCGATCCCTCCTTCAGTGCAAAAGCCAGCACGTACGCGGCGCCGGCAGGTTGCGGGATTGTGCTGCGGAGTAGATATAACTCAAAAGCGATCAGACCGCCAGAAGCAGTGAGCGCCGCTCGCCCGCGCAGGCGCGACGTAAGTGAGTTTCTGTACCGCGAGGGGCCGCGTCTACAGCCCCATCTTCTCGAGCTTGCGATAGAGCGTCTTCCGCTCGATGCCCAGGATCTGGGCGGCGCGGCTCTTATTTCCCCCGGTGGCCGCCAGCACGCGGCGGATCTGCTCCTCCTCCGCCGCCGCCAGGGTTTCCACGGCGTTCTCGCGCGACTCCATGACGGTAAGGGCGTCGTTCACCGCCTCCCCGTCGATGCGCCCCTGCGGCGCCAGGATGCTCAGCCGCTCCACCAGATGCTGCAACTGCCGCACGTTGCCCGGCCAGGTGTACTCCTGCATCGCCCGGATGCCGGATTCCGTCAACTTCACCTCGCGCCGGTACGCTTCGGCGTACTTGTTGACGAAGAACCGCGCCAGCAGCGGAACATCGCTGCGCCGTTCCCTGAGCGGCGGGATGGAAATCCGCACGACGTTCACCCGGAACCACAAATCCTCGCGGAATTTGCCGTCGTCCACCAGCTTCTGCAGGTCGCGGTTGGTGGCCGCCACAATCCGCACATCCACTTCCTTCGAGCGCGGCGAACCTACCGGGCGAATCTCCCTCTCCTGAAGAAAACGAAGCAACTTGAGCTGAAAATTGAACTCGATATCGCCGATCTCGTCCAGAAACACAGTGCCGCGACTGGCGGCCTCAAAGATCCCGATGCGGTCGCGGTCTGCGCCCGTATAGGCGCCTTTCACCACCCCGAACAACTCGCTTTCGAGCAGCGTGGGCGCAATCGAGGGGCAATCCACCGGGACGAAGGGGTGCTGGCATCGCTGGCTGAAGCGGTGGATCATGCGGGCCACCAGTTCCTTGCCCGTGCCGGTCTCGCCTTCAATCAGCACGGTAGCGTCGGTGGGCGCCGCCTGCGAGGCTTTCTTATACACCTCCACCATGCCGGCCGAGCTGCCGATCATCTCGGTATTGGGCAACTCCTCCGGCTCCGCTTCCTTCTCCTGCTCCTGCCGGGAAGCCTCGGCGCGCTTCAGCGCCTCCATCATGCGGTCCCACTCGAAGGGCTTGGCGATATAGTCGAACGCCCCGCCGCGGGTGGCCGCCACCACCGTCTCCATGGTGCCGCGCGCGGTCATGAGAATCACCGCGCAGCGCGGATCCTTGCGGCGCGCCGCGTCCAGCACGTCCAGCCCCGTACGGCTGTCGATGTAAATGTCCGAGATGACGATCCCGTACGCCGTCACCGCCAGCTTTTCCATCGCTTCGCTGGTGGAGGAGGCTGCATCCACGGCATACCCCTCCAGCTCGAGCCCCGTTACCAGGGTCATCCGGACCGCCGGATCGTCTTCTACTACCAGTAGCCGTTCCATTACGAATGCTCCGCAACCGATACCGAAACCACCGCGGGCAGTACCAGGGTAAAACAGGATCCCTGGCCCGGCGCGCTCCTCACCTCGATCGTGCCGCCGTGCTGCGTGACAATCTGCTCCACAATCGACAGCCCGATCCCCGTGCCGGCTTCCCCGGACTGCTCGGCCTTGCGGGTGCGGTAAAACTTCTGAAATATGCGCCGGATCTCTTTCCGGTCGATGCCTATACCCTGGTCCTCGACGGCCACTCGCACGCGCCCGTCGCGCCGCTCGGCCGATATCGTCACCCGGGTCTGCTCGGGCGAATACTTCACCGCGTTGGTCAGGAGGTTATACACCGCGTACTCCATCAGCTCGCGATCGCCCGTCAGCGCCAGGTTCTCCCCCATGATTTCGGCCCGCAGCTCGATCCGCTTCCGTTCGGCCACCGGACGCGCGCGCTTCACACAAGCCTCCACCACGTCAGCGGCGTCGAAACTCTCCTTCTTCAGCTCCACCTGCCCCGCCGAGAGCCGCTCCACCCCCAGAAAAATCTCGATCATGCGCGCCAGCCGCTTCGACTCGCTGTTGATCAACTCGGCCATCTGCTTCCGCTTCTCTTCCGGAAGGGCGAAGCGCGTCATCAACTCGCTGGTGCCCTGGATGGCGGTCAGAGGCGTGCGCATCTCGTGGGTGACGAAGTGTATGGTTTGCTGGTAGCGCAGGCGGTCGGCCTCCGCGCGCCGCAGCCGCCGCCGCACCACCAGGTGCTGCCAGCCGGCTGCCGTGACGCTCGAGAACCACGCCGCCGCAACGGGCGTCGCGAACGAAAAGACCTTCCCCCGGGTGAAGCACTGGTAGGGCACCACGTGCGCCGCCGCCAGCAGTCCCAGCGCCGCCAGGTACGCCTGCCACAGCCGCGCCTGCGAGAAGGCCAGCCCCGCCCCCAGCGAGAGCAGCGCGGCAAACCCCAGCACCGCCCAACTCGGGGCATCCGTCAGGAAGCGCTGTTCGGCCAGGGTCTCGTAGGCGTTGGCATGGATCTCCACCCCCATCATCGGAATGCTCGGGGAGTACGGGGTGAACAGCCAGTCGCGCACCGCGCCCTGCGCCGTCAGCCCCACGAACACCACCTTGCCCGCGAACTTCGCGGCCAGCGCCGGTTCGGCCAGCAGCCGCTCCAGCCCCACGCGCTCGAGCGGCGGCATCGTCGGGGGCACATACCGGATGCGCATCAGCCGCCCGTCCCGGATATGCGCCGGCACCCGCACGCCGCCCACCTGCAACTCCTCGGGCGATTCCGTAATCTGCGCCCCGCGGCTCACCCGCAGCGCTTCGAGCGCCAGCGCCCAGCGCCGCGCGCGATAGTTCTGCCGCTCGAGCGGCAGCGCGCGGCCGATCGAATCCAGGTGGTCCGGTTCGGCATGCACGTGTCCCACGGCCGCGGCATGCCGGGCGAAGCGCGGCAGCGGCTCTTCCCACCGCGCGCCCCCGGAGATCAACTGCGCCGAGAGCACCAGCCCCGGGGTTGTCCGGAAGGCTTCCTCCAGCGCCCGGTCGTCGGCTTCCACGGAGGGCTCCGCCAGGATCAGGTCCACCGCCACCGCCTTGGGACCTGCCCCCGCCACCTGCACCAGTGCCTTGGCCATCGGTCCCCGAATGTTCCGCAACCCCCCGAACGTCGCCAGCGACTCTTCGTCGATGGCCAGCAGCGCCGCTTCCGTCTGCCACGGCTCCGGTTCGTACAGCCGGAACATCCAGTCGTAGGCCTGGTTATCGATCTGCGGCGCGGCCCAACTGGCCGCCAGCGCCAGCACGAACGATCCACCCACTAGCGCCACGTACGCGATATCCGGCCGTCGCGGGCGCTTCATCGCCTCTCCATGGCCCTTTCGATCGCCTCCGGCGCACGCTCGAGCGCGGCCGTCAGGATCTCCGCCCCGGTCTTCGTGACCCGCACCATGTCCTCGATGCGAATCCCCAGGTTCTCCTCCGGAATGTAAACGCCCGGCTCGACCGTGATCACCATGTTCTCGGCCAGCGGCGCGTCCAGATCCGCAGCGTCGTGGACGTCCAGCCCCATGTGATGGCTCACCCGGTGGGTGAGATACCTGCCCAACCCGCCGTTGGCGTCCAGGTGCTCCCGCGCCGCGCGCGTCAAATCGGCCAGCCGCGCCCCCGGCTTCACCGCCGCGATGGCCGCCTGCTGCGCTCCCAGCACCGCCTCATACAGTTTCCGCTGCCGCTCGCTGAAGCGGCCGCTCACCGGAACCGTGCGGGTCACATCGGCGGCGTAGGCGGCGCACTCGGCCCCGGCGTCGATCAGAACCAGCTCGCCTGCCTCCATCCGCCGCCGGTTCTTCTCATAGTGCAGCACCACGGCATTCGGCCCGGAAGCCACGATGGGCGCAAAGGCGGCCCGCTCGCAGCCGGCCTCGAGCCAGGAGTGCGCCAGCGCCGCCGCTACCTGGTATTCGTAGACGCCCGGCGCGGCGCGGCGCCATGCCGCCCGGTGGGCTTCCATGCTGGCTTCCGCCGCGCGCCGCAGCGATGCAATTTCGGCCGGCGACTTGGTCATCCGCAGGCGCGCCAGCGCCTCCCCGGCGCTTGCCACCTCGCGCAGTGGAAAGGCCCGGCGCAGCCGCACCGTTGCCTCCTCCCCCACGGTGTAAATGCGCCGGCTGTTCTCGAGCACCCGCCCGAGCTCTCCTTCCAGGCGCGCCAGAGGCAACACCGTCCGGAAACCCGTTGCCGCCGCCGCGCCCGGGTCCGCGGGGTCCAGCATGCGGCCATGGTAGGTCTCGCGCCGGGTCTCCGGCTTGGGCAGAAACAGAATATCGGTCCGGGGGCCGATCAGCAGCGCGGCTCCAGGTTCTTCCCAGCCGCTCAGGTAGTAGAAGTTGGTATCCTGGCGGAACCCCGTGCGGCCGACACCGGCGCTTTCTTCACCGGCCGCGAACACCACGACGGCCCCGTGCTCGAGGGCCGCCGCCAGCGCTGCCCGGCGCTGCGGGTACTCGTCCGCCGCCGGCCAGAGTACGCCCCCGGCCGCGAACAACGCGGCTGCCGGCCACCAGATGCGCATGAGACCTCCAGTATAACGAAGCCGCCGCTCACTCCACCGCCACCAGCACGGTGTTGCTCTGGCTGCCGTTTACCGCAACGGAGAGCGCCTGCGCCCCAGCGGGTGCCCCCGCCGGCATCCGCACGTTCACCTGGTAGAGCCCCGGATGCCCCGGCGCCATGCCGCTGAAGCTGACCGCCGCGGGCACTCCCGCGACCGTCACCTCCGGGGTAAGGGTGGTCCACAGCAACCCGTCCTCGCGCGGAGCCACCTGCCCCAGGCCCGTGCAGTAGATCTCGATATAGCCGCCGCCGCGCGGCAGCACCGCCCCGTGGCCCGAGGCGGTATCGAAAAAGATCCCCGGCGCCACCGCCGCCACCTGCACCGTAACCGGCGCGGTAACCCCCGCGGCGCTTTCCACCACCAGGTCCACCGGGCCTTCCGGCTGCCCCTCCGGCACCAGGAAGTTCACCTGGCTGTTGCTGGCATAGAGCAGCGGCACGGCAGCGCCGCCCAGCAGCACCCGCACACCGGCCAGCGACTGGGGAAGCGGCGGGCCCGCCGACGCCGCCGCGCCGGGTGCCAGGTTGACCCCGAAGACCGTTGCCAGCGCCCCCGGCGCCAATCCCTCGGCAAAGCTGGCGGCGTTCACCACCCCCGTCACCGCCGGCGCCCCCGCCTGCGCCCTCACGGTTAACCGCGCGGCCACACCCTCAACCGAAATCTGCAAGCTGCCCGCCCCGCCAGGCATCCACCGGAAGCGCGCCAGCCCCGTATCGTCGGTCACCGCAAACGCCGGATCCACCGTGCCGCCCTGCGAGGGCACGGCCTGGACCCGCAGCCCGGGGTAGGGAAGCCCGTTGATATCGGTCACCCGCACCACCACCGGGTCCGGCCCGGCCGAAACCTGTACCAGCCGCACCTCCGTGCCCGCTGCCACCTGTACCCGCGCCTCCGCCGTGCGGTAGCTGCCATTGTCCGGCTCGGCCCGCAACTCCTCTACCCCCTGCCGCAGCCCCGTGATAGTGAACGCCGCCTCGGTGCCGCCCGCCGGAATGATCACCGACGCAGGCACCTCCGCCGCTCCCGTCCGGGTGCTCAGCACCACCGTGAGGGGCGCCGCGGGCGGCGTATCCACCGCCACCCGGCCCGCCGCCGCCTGCCCTGCCGGCACCCCGGCCGCGGGAAACACCGAGAGCCGCAGGTCCAGCCGCAGCGAAGTATCCGCCGCCGCCCGGTTCGACGTAGCGCGGGCGAAAAACTCCTCGAACGCCGTGCGGAAGCGGTCCAGCTTGGCCAAATCCGCCGCCGGAGGCTCGGCGCCGGCGGCCGTCACCAGGATGAAGGCGAAGCGGAACCGCCGCTGCGCCACCGTGTGGTCCGGGGTGCGCCGGCCCTCGACCTCGATCAAATCTTCGATCGCCACATCGCGCCGCCCGCCGCTGAACCGAACCCCCACCTGAGGCACCCGCCTGCCCGCGATCTCCGTCGCGTCGGTGGCGTAGAACATCTGGTGCTCCGCCAGCTCATGGGGGCCCCGCAGCCCCATCAAGTACTGGTCCAGCGGCGAAAACGCCTCCACCGCGCCGGTGGTTTCAAAGCGCGGCCAGGTGTGCGCGCCGTTGTCCCGCACCCGGTTGCCGTCCACCACCGAAGCCTCCGCGTTGAAGCCGAAAAACCAGTGCGCGCCCTGGTAGCCCAGCATGGGGCGCGCGAACGGGTCGGACGGGTCCCGCACGCTGGCGAAAGCCAGGAAACGGTGCCCCGCTTCGTGCGCCAGGATGGTCAGCGGGGTATCTCCGGAGGAGCGCTGGGTGATGCGCTGGTTGGGGTCGTCCGGATACTGATCGAGCGGTCCCATATTCATGACCGCCTGCAGCCGCGCGCGCGAGCCGTACTCCCGCCCCATGTCCACCATCTGGTCGCCGAAGCCTGTGCCGCTGTTCCGCACCGTCACTTCGTAGGCCAGCACGCCGCCGCTGCCCGCCGGCACCCCCAGGTTATTGAAGATCACCAGGTAGTCGTAGGCGTCCTCGTGGCCCGCATAGAAGCGCTGCGCGGCGCTGGTGATGTCGATTTCCGGCGTGGATCCCCCGAAGCGCTCCGCCACCGCACCCGCGTACTCGCCCGAGGGATCCGCGGTGAACGATACCAGCGCCGCCGAACCCTGCGCGCCTCCGGGCGCGATTCCCACCACGGCCCCCGACGGCCTCGCTCCCGCGTAGGCGAACTCGATGCGTCCCTCCGGATACAGCCGCACCTGGAAGGTCTGCTCCGCTCCCCTGCCGAACTGCATCCACTCGGGGACCCGCACCCAGCTCACCACCAACCGCCCCGGCTCGGCCAGCATGCGCACCCCGGATGGAGAAGCCGTGGGGTCCAGGTCGTCGAACAGCGGCGCGATGCGCGGCGGCCCCGCGGTCATGCGCCCCAGCGACCGCTCCGTGAAGGCCGCGTCGCCCGCACCGAAAGTCAAGTTGCCGTCCGAGTTGATGTACACCGAGTGGTAGACGGCGCCGAAGAAAGGGAAGGGAAATGGCAAGGCCACCAGCCGGCTGTCGTCGTCGGTCAGGGGTGCGAGAGTCCCGGCCAATGCCGCCCCATCGTCGTAGCTCGCCACGCCTGCCTGGTAACGGTAGCGCGTGGCCGCACCGTCGGAGGGCAGAAAAGCCACCGTCCGGTGGTCCAGGTTGAACGCGTTGCGGCGCGAGACCACCCCGTCCCCATCGTCCAGCAGCGCGATATTCCCTACCGTCCGGACGGCCGCGGCGGCCTGCTGCGCCGCCCGCACGCCCGTCTGCGCCTGCCGCAGCGCGCGGGCGCGCCTGACCTGCCGGTGCAGAAACCGCTCTTCCCGCCACGCGCCCGGCCGGGTCCCGCAGGTCGTGGGGATCTGCCGCGCGGTGCCTGGGAACCCGACGAGAAGGGTGAGGAGGAGAAGCGCAAGCTTACGCATAATCCGGGAAACCCACATTGTCCCACGCCTGGCCCCCCGGGCTACAGGCCCCCGTCCGCCGCGCTACTATATCGGCATGCCCTTCTGTTCCAGTTGCGGATCGCAGATTCCCGATGCGGCGAAGTTCTGCGCTCGCTGCGGGCAGCCCATCGGCGGAGCGGTGGCCGCCGCCGCGGCGGCGCCCGTCGTGCGTGCCGAACCGATGGAGTACACCATCCACGGCGATAACCTGCAGGTGGTGCGCGCCCGCCTGAAGCCCGGCCAGGAGATCTACGCCGAGGCCGGTAAAATGGTCTACAAGACCGCCAACGTGCAGTGGGAAACCCGCATGACCGGCGATAGCCTCGGCCAGAAACTGCTCGGCGCCCTGCGCCGCAAGATGGCCGGCGAGTCGCTCTTTATGACCCATTTCCGCGCCATGGGCGGCGAGGGCGAGGTCGGGTTTGCGGGCTCCTACCCCGGCCGTATCCAGGTCTTCGACCTGGCCCCCGGCCAGAGCGTCCTGGCGCAGCGCGACGCCTTCGTCTGCGCCCAGCAGACCGTGCAGCTCGGCGTGGCTTTCGTCAAGCGGCTGGGCGCGGGCTTCTTCGGCGGTGAAGGCTTCATCCTCGAAAAGCTCACCGGTCCGGGCCTGGCTTTCATTCACGCCGGCGGCGACTTCGTCGAGTTCACCCTGAGCGCCGGCGAAAGCCTGCACGTCGACACCGGCTGCATCGTGGCCTTCGATGAAAGCGTGCAGTACGACATCCAGCTCGCCGGAGGCATCAAGACCGCGCTGTTCGGCGGCGAAGGTCTCTTCCTGGCCACCCTCACCGGCCCGGGTCGCGTCGTCATCCAGACCATGACGCTCGAAAAGATACGCCGCGAACTGGCGCCCTCGCGCGGCGGCGACGAGCGCGGCGGACTGCACAATCTCCTGGGCGGACAAGGTTAAGCGGTGCCCGCCGCCATCGTGGTGGGGGGCGGGCTGGCCGGCCTCTCCGCAGCCGCCGCCCTCGGCGCCGCGGGGTACCGGGTGCGCCTGTTCGAAGCCCGCCCGTTCCTCGGCGGACGCGCCGCCTCCTACCCCGCCGCCGGCAGCGGCCCCGCCGAGACCATCGATAACTGCCAGCACGTCCTGATGCGCAACTGCGTCAACCTGCTGGACTTCTACCGCCGTCTCGGCGTGGCCGAACGCATCCGCTTCTACCGCGAATTCCACTTCATCGAGCCGGGCGGGCGCCGCTCCACGCTGGGCCGCGGCCGCCTGCCCGCCCCCGCGCACTTCCTCGAATCGTTCATCCGGCTGCGCTTCCTTACCGCCGCGGAGAAATTCGCCGTGGCGCGCGGCCTGGCCGCCGCCGGCCGCGACCGCCGCCGTCCGGACCTCGACCGCCTCTCCATGCTCGACTGGCTGCGCGAGCGCCGCCAGCCCGCCGGAGCCATCGCCCGCTTCTGGCGCCCCACCCTGGTCAGCGCCATCAACGAAGACCCCGCCCACATCGCCGCCGCCCACGGCCTGCAGTTCTTCTGGCTGAGCCTGCTGGCGCGCGCCGACCTGTACGAGATGGGAGTTCCCGCCGTGCCCCTCGGCGAACTCTACGACCCCGCTCTCTGGTCCGGCGCCGGCGACGTCGCCTTCCACCTGCGCTGCCCGGTCGAGCGTATCGAAATCCAGGACGGCTGCGCGCATGGCGTGCGCGCCGGCGGCACGCTCCACACCGCCGACGCGTACATCTCCGCGGTGCCCTTCGAGCGCCTCGACGCCATCGCGCCCGAGTTGGGCATTCCTCCCGCGCTCTTCGCCCACTCCCCCATCACCGGCATCCACCTCTGGTTCGACCGGCCCGTGACGGACCTCCCGCACGCCGCCCTGCTCGACCGCACCATCCAGTGGATGTTCAACAAACGCGACGGGCGCTACTTGTTACTGGTCGTGAGCGCCTCGCGCGACCTGGTGCCCATGGAGCGCGCCGAGGTGGTCGAACTGGCGCTGGCGGAGCTGCGCGAGTTCTTCCCCGCCGCCGCCGGAGCCGTCCTCGAGCGCGCGCACGTGGTGAAGGAACTCCGGGCCACGTATTCGGCGCGCCCCGGCACCGAGCGCCTGCGCCCCCCCGCCGCCACCGCCATCCCCAATCTCTTCCTCGCCGGAGACTGGACCCGCACCGGCTGGCCCGCCACCATGGAAGGCGCCGTCCGCAGCGGCTATCTGGCCGCTGAAGCCCTCACCGCCGCCGCCGGCCATCCCCAGCGCTTCCTGCTGCCCGATGCGGCGTGAGCGAGACCCGCGGATCTAAGGCCGCACCGCGGGCAGGGTGTTGGGCCGGGGACCGCCGCAGTCCGGGTGACCCCAGCCGGACGGGCTGGCGCCCGTTCCGCCCGCGGGATTGGGAACAATATCGAACACGATGTTATCCGGCCGGTTCGGATCTCCCGAAACGCCTCCTACGCCGGCCAGGTGATCCAGCCCCAGCAGATTCCGCGTTCGCCAGGCGATGTTATGATCCGCGCAGGATGTATCGCCGCTCACCCCTATGGCGCCCACCAATACTTTGCCTTCGGCGTACAGAGCGAGGCCCCCGCCGAATACGTTCACCCCGCCGATCTTTTCGCCCGTCATGGGGTCCTGCGCAGTGCCGTAATGTGACGACGGTCCTTTGTAGGCGGTCTCCGTATGGACCGGGTTGCTATGTTGCAGTCCATAGAGGCTTCCCCCGGGTTGCACCGCGGAATAGAGATTGGCGGTCGATAGCGCCAGGCCGCTCGCCTGTCCCGATCCGCCGCTTGCGGAACTCGGATCCAGGCTGAAGGCATTGGCGGTGTTGGCCTTCTGCGCGGAAATCACGCGGCTCCCCGGCCACTGCGCCGCGCGCCCGGCGCCGGTGAAGGCCACCGCGCAAACCACGCCGTCGCGGTCCACGATAGTGCCCCACATGTGGTTATTCAGGCCGCTGGTCTCCACCGCCACCGCGGCTGCCAGGGCGGCTCTCAATGCGGCGTGGTCGGGAAGATTCCTGCAGTCGTTCCGGCCGCCTCCATTGGCAGCCCACCCGGCGCCGGAAGTACCCATCAGCGTCAACGTCACGACAGCGGTGCGTAACAGCAGTTTCGCTGGTAACATGGACCCTCCTCCAGTAGCTCGTGATCTTCTCACGCGGTAAACGCGTCAACAGGGAGCGCCGCTGTGAGTTGTTACGAAGATATAACCAGTGTAAACGCGGCCAGGCACGGAGACCGCGCCGGGCCGCCGCCGGATAATACCCCGCCTTGCCGCGCGTGGGCGCCTGCACGGAGGGCACCGGCCGCCGCCGGATAATACCCCCCTTGCCGCGCGCGGGTACCGCACGGAGGGCGCCGGGCCGCCATCTTCTGACGTCCCCCCCTTGCCGCGCGTGGGCGCCGGCACGGAGTGCGCCGGGCCGCCGCGCGATAATACCCCCTTGCCGCGTGCGGGCGCCGCCAGGGCGGGCGCAGGCCCTCCATAGCCCGATAGTGGGATAATCGAAGCATGCGTATCCGACTGCTGCTTCTGCCTGCCCTCATCGTCTTTGCCCTCGGGGCGCGGGCCGACGCGCCCATGACCAAGCTCGAAATCGAGGTCAAGACGCACGGCGGCAAGCCCATCGACCGCGCAGGCGTCATCGTGCGGTTCGTGGAAGGACGTTCGGTCGCCAAGCTGGGGAAAAAAGTCCGCACTACCTTCGAAATGCGAACCAACCAGGAGGGGATCGCGAAGGTTCCCAGCATTCCTCAGGGCAAGATACTCGTTCAGGTGATCGCCAAAGGCTACCAGACCTTCGGCAAAACCTACGAAATCGAGGAAGAGGAAAAGACCATCGAGATCAAGCTGAACCCGCCCCAGGCGCAGTACTCGTCCCACCAGGACTGAGCGCCGGGGCCGCGAAGACGTTATCGATCAGGCGTGTCTGGCCCAGCCACACCGCCGCCGCAATGCGCACCGGAGCGGTGATCCGTTCCACCGGCTGGAAGGAACCCTCGTCCACCACCTCCAGGTACTCCAGCCGCATCCCGGGATGCCCATCCAACCGCGCCAGCGCCGCGCGCTTCACCGCGCCCGCATCGGCGCAGCCGCGCCCCACCATCCCCGCCGCTTCCTCGAGCGCCCGATAGAGCGCCGGGGCCTCGGCGCGCTCCTCCGCGCTCAACCGCCGGTTGCGCGAACTCATCGCCAGCCCGTCGGCCTCCCGCACCGTGGGCACCGCCAGCACCTCCACCGGGAAATTCAAGTCCGCCACCATCCGGCGGATCACCGCCAGTTGCTGCGCGTCCTTTTCGCCGAACCACGCGCGGTCCGGCCCCACGATGTGGAACAGCTTGGAAACCACCGTCGCCACCCCGCGGAAATGGCCCGGCCGGAAGGCCCCGCACAGGTGCTCGGAAACCGCGGCCACCTCGACAAACGCCAGCGGCTCGGCAGGGTACATCTCCTCCGCGGCAGGGGCGAAGACCGCGTCCACACCCAGCGCGCTGCACGTCTCCACGTCCGCCTCGAGCGTCCGCGGATAGCGCGCGAAATCCTCCGCCCGGTCGAACTGCGTGGGGTTGACGAAGGCGCTCACCACCAGAAAATCCGACCCCGCGCGCCCGCGCCGGATCAACGCGGCGTGCCCCTCGTGCAGCGCCCCCATGGTGGGGACCAGCCCCACGCTGCGCCCGGCGCGCCTGGCCTCTTCCGCCATCCGCCGCATGCGGGCGATCTCCCGAACCACCACCGTGCTCATCCGCGCGTCTCCGCGGGTTCGTTCTTACGCGGCGGCGCCTCTTTCAGCTCCGGAAAGCGCCCCTCCTGCACGTCCGCGACGTATGCCGCGGTGGCTTCCACCACGGCGCGGCCCAGGTCCGCGTAGCGCTTCACAAACGCCGGCACGTGCTCGTACAACCCGAACACGTCGTAGCACACCAGCACCTGCCCGTCGCAGTGCGGGCCCGCGCCAATGCCGATAGTGGGAATCGAGAGCCGCTCCGTGATAACGCGCGCCACCTCGGCGGGAATGGCTTCCAGCACCACCGCGAAGGCCCCCGCCTCCTCCAGGATGCGCGCCTCCTCGATCACCTCCTCGGCCTCTTTCTCGGTCTTGCCCACGCGCCGGAATCCGCCCAGCTTGTGTACCGATTGCGGCGTCAGCCCCACGTGGCCCATCACCGGGATCCCGATCTCCACCAGCCGTTCCACCACCTCCGCCACGGCCGCGCCGCCTTCCAGTTTCACCGCCGTGGCCCCGCCTTCCTGCATCAGCCGGCCGGCATTCCGCACCGCCTCCGGCACGCTCACCGAGAAGGTGAGGAACGGCATGTCCGCAATCACCACCGAATTGCGCGCGCCATTCCGCACCGCCCGGGTGTGGCGCACCATGTCGTCCAGGGTCACCGGCAGCGTGGTGTCATAGCCCATGATCACGTTGCCCAGCGAATCGCCCACCAGAATGGCATCGATCCCGGCGCTCTCGATAAGTCGCGCCATGGTCGCGTCGTAGGCGGTCAGGATGGCAATCTTTTTCCCGCTCTTTTTTCGTTCCACCAGTTCGGGAATACGCATGGGGGTCACTTGTCGATTCCTCTTCGAAGCATTTCGTCGATATGCTGCGCCGCGCCCGCGTCCAGGCCCTTGCGGCGCGCCAGGTCCAATGTGTGGAGGCCGGCGGCGCGATAAAGTTCCCTCACCGTAACGGGCGCCGCCGCCAGCGCCTCCAGGTGCCGCGCTACCGTGCCGGCGTCGCCGCGTTCGATGGGGCCGGTCAGGGCCGCCTCCGCACCTTTCTCGATCACGTTCTCCATTGCCGCTCGCGCCAGCGGCGCCAGCGCGCGCCGGCTGGTCTCGCAATCCGCGCCGGTCGCCGCCGCCATCAAGGCCACGGCCGCATCCATCAGGGCCGTCACGTAATTGCTCGCCATCGCCGCCGCGGCATGGTAGAGCGGCCGCGCGCTCGCCGGGACGCGCAGCACCGTTCCGCCCAGGCTGCCCGCAATCCGTTCCGCCCAGGCTGCCGCCGCCGGATCGCCCGAAATCGCAAACGCCGCGCCCTCCAGCGCCGCCGCGCCCGTCTCCGGCGCGGCTACGGTCTGCAGCGGGTGCAGCGTGCCGCAGGCTACGCCGCGCTCCCGCAGGCACTCCAGCGCCTCTTCTCCCGCCGCTCCGCAGGTATGCAGCGCCATGCCGCCCGCGGGGCATCCCGCCGCCAGCGCGCGCGCCACCTCTTCCAACGCCCTGTCCGAAACGGCGATCAGGAAACGGCCCGCATGGCGCGGCAGGCTGCCGAACGAAGCCGGTTCTACCCCGCCGATGAACTCCGCCGCCGCGCGCGTCCGTCCCGCGTCGCGGCCCGCGATCGACACCACCGGCTCCCCCTGCTCCCGCAGGATACGGCCCAGGGCCTGCGCAAGCCGGCCCGTTCCGGCAATGCCGATTGGCGCGGACTCCAGATACACTTCAATGCCGATTGGCGCGGACTCCAGATACACTTTTCAGTGTACTCCCTTGCAAGCCCGCCGCTTAGCGCCGATCATTGCAGCGCCGCTTTAATCCGCTCGGCAAGCTGCGCCGCCGTGTACGGCTTCTGGATAAATCCCGCCAGTCCCCGGCCCGGGAAACGCCGCACCGCCTCGCTCTGGTGATACCCGCTCGAGAGCACCACCCGCACGTCCGGCTTCACCGCCTGCAAGCGCCGCAGGGTCTCCTCGCCGCTGATGCCCGGCATGGTCAAGTCCAGCAGCACCACCGAAACGCGATGGGCCATCTCGCGGTAGATCTCCACGCCGGATTGCCCGTCCTCGGCCGTCAGCACCGAGTAGCCGTAGCGTTCCAGCGCCGCCCGCGCGGTCTGCCGCACCACGGTTTCATCGTCCACAACCAGAACCAGGCCGCTGCCCGCCAGTTCAACCCCGGTCTTCGCAGGCGCGGCCGTGCAATCGCGGACCGCCGCTGGGAACAGCACCTTGAACGAAGTTCCGCGCCCCGGCGTGCTGTGGACCTTTAAGGCCCCACGGTGCCCGCGCACGATCCCCGAAACCGCCGCCAACCCCAGCCCGCGCCCGGTGAACTTGGTCGTAAAGAACGGGTCGAACATCCGCGCCTCGGTTGCTTCATCCATCCCGCATCCGGTATCGTTCACCTCCAGGCACACGTACTCCCCGGGAGCGATGGCGGCTTCCGCCCGCAGCGAACGCAACAACCCCTCGTCCACCTGCTGCGCGCGCGTCACCACCGAAACCGAACCGCTGGTTCCCTCCGGAATAGCCTCCGCCGCGTTGATGACCAGGTTCATCACCAGTTGCTGGATCTGGCTGGCGTCCCCCTCGAAGGGCGGCAGCTTTTCCGCCAGCCCGAGCCGCAGGTCCACGCTCTTCGGGATGCTGGCATGGATAAGGTTGCACATCTCCCGCACCACCGCCGTGAGATCGATGGGGCTGACTACGAAGCGGCCCTTGCCCGCGTAGGCCAGCAATTGCTGCGTCAGCTCCGCCGCCCGCTGGCTGGAACTCAGGATGTTTTCCAGGAACATGCGCGCGGGATGCGCCGGGTTCAAAGCATCCAGCGCCAGGCTGGCGTTGCCCATCACGCCCGTGAGCAGGTTATTGAAATCGTGCGCCACGCCTCCCGCCAGCACTCCCAGGCTTTCCAGTTTCTGGGTGTGGCGGAGCTGTTCCTCCGCGCGCTTGCGCTCGGTGATATCGGTAATGAACCCCAGGGCCACGCGGCTGCCCGCCTCGTTCACGTAGCTCAGGCTGATCTCTACGGG
>JAWLGN010000035.1:0-28037 GCA_041685075.1 Bryobacteraceae bacterium | reverse complement strand
GGTGTCGGGCAGACCCGCGGTCAGCAGCGGGATTCGCTTGGCATGTCCTTTGCAATCAACGTTAGATTTTAGGCCAAACGCCTATTTTGGACGGAAGTGGTTTGGAGTGGGCCCCTAAATTGAGACAACCAGTTAAGACTCACTTTTCGTTAAATGGAGAAGAGAGTCATGAGTTTGTCTCGAAGGACGTTCACGAAGGAGTTCAAAGAAGCCGCGATTAGGCGTATGGAACTGGGGGCCTCGATCGCGGAAGTGGCCCGCGCCTGCGAGGTCAATCCCAACGTGCTGCACCGCTGGCGGCGCGAACTGCATGAGCTTGGGGCCAAGGCGTTTTCCGGCAACGGCAAGAGCCGCGCGGAGGAAGGCCGCCTGGCTGAACTGGAGCGTAAGGTGGGCCGCCAAGCCATGGAGATCGATTCTTTGCGGCGCTGCCTGCAGCATGTCGAAGAGCAGCGGAAGCTGCAGGCCTTGATTACGCGCAGCTCGTCTACCCGTACATCGAAAAGGAAGTGAGCTTGGCTACCCCGCTCAGCGTGAAGCGGCTGTGCCGGCTGGTGGAAGTGAGCCGCGCCGGCTTTTACCGCTGGCGAGATGCCGCGCGGGTCAAAGACGGCCACCTCGACGTGCGGGACCAAATCCAGCGCATCGCACTGGAGTGGCCCTGCTACGGCTGGCGTCGCGTTCAGGCGGAGTTGCAGCGGCGCGGCTGGGAAGTGAACCACAAGCGCGTGCGCCGCATCATGCGGGAGGACAACCTGCTGTGTTTGCGTCGCCGCAAGTTCGTGGTGACCACCGACTCGAATCACTCCCGGCCGGTGTATCCCAATCTGGCCGGCGAGATGACGCTGACCGGCATCGACCAGCTATGGGTGGCCGACATCACCTACATTCGGCTGGAGACGGAGTTCGTCTATCTGGCGGTGGTGCTGGACGCCTTCTCGCGACGGGTGATCGGCCGGGCGTTGGATCGGATGCTGGAGGACGATCTGGCAATCGTGGCGTTGCGGATGGCTCTCGCGAAGCGGTCACCGGCGCCAGGGTTGGTCCACCACTCGGACCGCGGCGTCCAGTACGCCTCCAACGATTACACCAGCTTGCTCAAGGGGCACGGCGGCAAAATCAGCATGAGCCGCAAAGGAAACCCATACGACAACGCGGCGTGCGAGTCATTCATGAAGACGTTGAAATACGAGGAGGTCTATCGACAGGAATACCGGGACATGGCCGAAGCGCGGGCGTCGATCGAGCGCTTCATCGAGAAGGTCTACAACCAGCAACGGTTGCACTCGGCGCTCGGCTACCGGCCGCCCACCGAGTTCGAGCGCGTGCGGACGGCGGCTGTGGCGGCACCAGCGTGAGGACGACATGCGTTTTTTCAGGCATGACGGAATCTATCGCTCCGATGTCGTCTTAAAACCATCTCAAGCCGGGGTGAAGTGCCGCCTCCCGTTGGTCGGCACCGAAGCCCGGCAAAAAGGCGCGACGGAAGGAGCACGCCTTAGCTCATCGTCCGCGATGAGTTCCGGCCGGCTATTCCTCGATCGGGTTGCTCGCCAGCAGAGCCCGTCTCCGCTTCACCGGCATCCCGATCATAAAATACTGGGCGCAGCGAATGGAAGGATTTATCATCGAACGGTAACCAGTGTCTTAACTGGTTGTCTCACCCAAGGGGCCCACCCCAGTTGTGGACGAAAGTCAGCCACCGCTGCTTTGGATCTGGCGTGCGCGGCGGGCCGCCAGCGTGCAGGTACTTCTCCACGGTTCGGGGCGAGACCCGGATACCGAGCTTCAGCTTCAACTCGTTAGCAATCCGCTCCTCCCCCCACGTCGGATCCCCGGCGGCCATCTCTTGGATCAATTGTTGGAGGTCTTGGGCAGCCGCGGTCGTCCCGTCGGCTTGGACTTCCAGCGCCAGAAGAGCCGGAATCCCTTGCGGTGCCAGCGGATGAGAGTATCGGGTTTGACGACCACCAGTGCCATCCGCCAATCGATGAGCCGACTCACGGCAGCCATCAACCACCTACAGGCGCTGTTGGCCCGGCGCAGCTTGACCTGCCGCTCATGGAAGAGCGCCAATTGCTTTCGCAGAAACAGGTTCTCGGCGGCCAATACTGCACGAGGCCGTACCGCCAGGAAAGCCAGCCGACCCAGGTCGAAGAATGCGATGTATGCGATCAGAAAGCAGCGTCGCGGAGCAGTGAGGAAGATCAGCCGGGGACGATATGAACGCTCCGGATCGCACGTAACAGGACGTTACGAACCGCGGTTCAGACTCAGGACGGAGTTACTGCTGAGTACAGCTTCGCCGATCGCCCGAAAGACGTCCCCGACCGGACGAAGAACGCTACCCCCCAGTCGAAGTCCGCGCCCGCGGACGCTACTGCGCCCAGGCGCTTCGAAGCTCGTCGGGCCCAAGGACCTCCTCCGGGATGCGGCGACCCGCTTTGAGGATGGCGTCGACCTGCCCGCGCACGTCCGGGGACAGCGCGTCGAGGATCCTGATTCGATCATCACCAGCGAAGCGCTCCTGTGCGGGCCAGCCCTGCGGGTGGCCGAACGATTCGGCCGCCAACAGCATCTGCCGGTGAAGGTCGCCGGCCGGCACTACGGCTGGGAGTCCGAGATCTTTCGCGCAGCGCCGCGCACTCCACGCGATGTCGAGCCCGGGGTGGTCAAGGTCGCCGACGTAATGGATGGATTCAACGCTGCGCTCGATCGTCTTGATGTGCCCAAGTGCCGCGAGGAGGCTCCGTCCGCCACCATAGACGATGAGGTCGTAGGGTCTCAACTTCATCTCGACGAGGACACGCCGGGCGACCGCGAACGGGCCGGCATTCTCGAAGATCACCATCCGGCCACCATCGCCGACCGCCTCCCAGGCAAGCGGAAGTGCATCTGGAAGACAGGCGAGCAGCTCGAATGTCAAGCGTGAGGGGCCAAACAGCGAAGTGGTTGCGAGCGACGCGAGCATCTTCTCGTCGCCCGTGAGCTGCAGTGACCGATATCTCAGCGGCGCCGGTTCGCGGAACATCCCGTTCACGAACCCGTCGTGGACGCGGCGCAGGAACTCCATCTGCTGCGTGGAGAGGTGCCGGCACTGGACCACCCAGTGAAGGTTCTGGTGCCAGGGAAGGGTCCGCGATGGGAGACGTGACGGCGTGGACTGATCGCGAACGATGTCCACGCTGATCGGAACAGCGGGATCCATCGACCGATTCCAGCGCTTCCCACGTTCCGGCGGCAACCGGATTCTCCCGCGCGCCTCCATGGACTTGAGCGCGTCGAGCAAGAGCCGGCGTTCTGCGGGTCCGGGCGTCCTGTGAGGAAAGACCGTCGCCAAAACGCGCCAGAGATCCTGCGCGCCAATGCGAACGGTAGTGCCGGAAAGAAGACCGCGCTCGAACTGATCGAGGCGGCGATCGTCGAGATCGGGAACCATCATCCTTGCTCCACCTCGTCCGGAGCCGCGGCGGAGGCGTTCTCGCGGCGTCCGATGCGGACCGCCTCGATGATGCCCGTCTCGCCGGGAGCGTGCTCGACAAGACGACGGCCCGTGTTGCGGTCGATGCGTTCATTGCGGAGCCGGATCACGTTCGGGAGAGAGCCCGGATGGCCTCGTGATCGTTGACTCCAGTCGTGTAGATGAGCTGCACTCCCATGGCCCGGGCGACGTCACGCTGAAGCTCGAGGAAGCGAACCCGCGATACCCGGCCGATGGGATTGTCGAGGATCAACACACTGGAGGCACGCCTGGAGAGTCCGCGCGAGTGGCCGCGCACGCGAGCGAGCGTGCAGTAGAGAAGGATGGCCCCTGTGAGCTGCTCGCCGCCGCTCGAGCGTGCCATCTCGGGAATGCTTACTGTGCGGCGGTCGAGCGCAGGATCCGGGTGCAGCACGCGAACCTGGGCCGGCCGCGCGAGCCGCCGCACCGCGGACTGGACCAACGCCACGCCCCCAAGATCGTGCTTGCCTTCGAGGAGCTCATCGATGAGCTCGGCCAGACGAGCGCGTCTCTCGTCGGGGTCGTCGGGCTCTTGCGTCTGGATTCGCAGGAAGTGCGCGCCGCCGATGCCGGGCACGTAATCCGGAAGCTTGGAGAGGCTCGAGGCCTGGCGCAGCAGCTTCATGCCCTCATCGGCGACGGCATGCAGTTCATCGACGAGGACCGTTCGATGGCGATCTATTCCCGAGATCTGATCGTCAAGAGCGGTGTAGCGTCGCTCGAGCTGGTTCCCGAGTTGCTCGCTTGCGTTTTCGAGCGCGGACTCGTCATGTTCCTGAAGGCGTCGCAGCCAGGGCGCGTCGAGGCGCTCGAAGCCATCCTCGACCGCGACTCGAAATTCGATGCTGAGGTGATCAAGTTTCTGAAGACGACCGGTCTGGAGCCCAAGCGGACGAGTGTGCAGGCACCCTGGCAAAATGGCATCGCGGAGCGCTGGGTCGAAACCGCGCGTCGCGCTTGTTTCGACCACGTGATCGCGCTGAGCGAGGCGCACGTCCGGCGGCTTGGGCGCGAGGTGACTTTTTACTACCACGGAGATCGGACGCATCTCGGCCTCGACAAGGACTCGCCAATTTCCAGGTTAGTTGAGGCAAAGCCGGCCGGTGCGAAGCTGGTATCGCTCCCTCGAGTCGGTGGCCTGCACCATCGCTACGTCTGGCAAGCGGCGGCGTGAATCCAGAGTTCGCCGTGCCGGCACTTTCGCGACCGGCGGGCGCCAGCGACGCCGGGCCCACGTCCGGGTTCCTCTGCAAGGTATCCTTCCCGGTGCCGTTGACGTGCCGCCGCCAAGGCTTCCTGCCGGAGCGGGGCGCACCCGCGAAGAACCACGTCGCGAGATTCCCAAAACGAGTCAGAATGGCGCTCACTGTGCGGAAACCAGGCCGATCGAATTTTGGCGAACGACAACCGGGGTAGAATGTGACCCAAAACCCTATGAACACACGCCGGCATCCCGAATCATCGCGCGAAAGAGTTCCTTGGAGTATGCGAGATGATCGCGTCGTGTACCGGATGAGGTTGTCGTCCACGAAGACGATGACTTTTTCCCGAATCAGCCGCAGCTCTCGAATGACATCATCGACGGGGCGGTGGCGGAACGTTCCTCCATTGAAGGCAGTGACACTACAAAAGCTGCAGATTGCGTCCATGGCGCTAGTGCCTCCCTCATACACCCTGCGCAGGGCATGGTCACACGCATCCGCCAACACCCGCCCCCATACCGATTCCGCCTCTCCCGTGACCACGGCATCCGCATGCTCCAGCGCCTCATCCCGGCAGAACGTGGCATGAATGCCTCCCATCACCGCGGGCACTCCCATTGCGCGGTACGTTCCGGCGACCTCGTACGCTCGCGGCGCCTGGGACGTAAATGCCGTTATGCCGACGAGATCGGGCTTGGGCAGACCTCCGTAATCGGGATGGCCGAGGTTCTCGTCGATCAGCGTCACCTCCCGGTTTCCAGACTCGATAGGTGTTCAGACGATTCCAGTGGACCTTGTTCAAGCTGACCACCGGATTGTCCGGGCTCACAAGATAGAGCCGCATCCTTTCCTCCCGGTTACCCGGCTTTCATGTGCGCGAAGATCTGCTCGATGTGCGGCGCCGGCCAGCCAACGCGCCGCCCATCGAGACCGCGGAGGGGCCGGGCGGCTCCAGTGCCGCTCAGGCCCGGCGGGCGTCGGTGTTCGTGCCCCTGGCATGATCCAGCCATAACACCGGATGGCTGCGGATACTGCCGTTGCGCTCCATGATGTCCGCCCAGTTGACGTCCTTTCTGAGCCGGACGAAGACACCCGGGGTGCCCTGGTATGTGCCTTCGGCCAGCACAACTTCGTCGCCTTCGCAGAATACGCTATCAACAGGTCTATTCCTCACGATGCTCACAACCTCCTCCGTTCCCGGCGGGGCTGCGGGAGCACGCCGGCGGAGTGCCCCCGTATCGCCTCACCCTCCGGTCACCTGGCCGCGGTCGGCGTGCCGATCTCCGCGCCAATTACGTCGCCGGAGATTACCAGTTCCACACGCCGATTCTGCTGCCGGCCACTCACAGTGTCGTTGGAAGCCACGGGCTGCGTCTCTCCGAAGCCCCTTGCCGTGACTGAGTTCACCGGCATTCCCGCCTGCGTCAGGTAATCGCGCACAGCCGCTCCGCGCTGTTCGGAGAGCCGCTGATTGTACTCATCACCGCCGACACTGTCGGTGTGACCTTCGACATCCAGCCTGAGGCCCGGATGCCCGGAGAGGATGCCTACCACCTTCGCCAGCTTCTCGCGCGCCAGAGGCCGCAACGCATACTTGCCCGTGTCGAACAGGACATCCGACATGTTCACAATCAGGCCACGCGCTGTGTCGCGGGTCTGTAGAACGGCGTTGAATTGCCTCAACAGTTGAGCCCGCAGTTCCGCCTGTTCCGCCTCCGCCTGCGCCTTTTCCTGCGCCGCGCGATCGAAATCGGCCTGCCTGGCGGCCCTTTGTGCCTCATTCTCCCGTTTCAGACGATCCGCCTCGGACGCGGCGGCGGCCGCGAGCGCATCGTTGTCGCGCTTCAGGCGTTCCGCTTCGGCAAGAGCGGACGCCGCCTGCGCTTTCTTTTCCCGCGTCAGGCGCTCAGACTCGGCCTGCGCCCTGATTCGCGCCGCTTCGGCTTCGCGTGTGACGCGATCCGTCTCGGACTGCGCGGCAACCCGTGCGCTGTCGGCCAGCGCCTCACGCTCCGCCGCCTGCCGCCGCTCTGTCGCGAGGGCCTCTTCCTCCTGACGCTTGACGGCAATGGCCCGCGAATCTTCCGCTGTTTGCACAGCTTCCCTGGCCATCATGGTCACGGGCTTCTTTCCCGCCTTGCGGGCCTGGTAGCCCTCGGCCTGCGCCAGGCTTTTCTCGGCCTTCTGGAAGGTCTCGGCGGCATACCGGTCCGCGCCCACGGAGCGCGCGATCTGAACGGCGTTGCGCGCTTCGTAGAGTTCCAGCGGGACCTTCTTATCGAGTTTCAGCGCGAGCGGGTTGGCCAGACGCTCGTACTGGCCGCGCTGCAACAACTCGTACCTGGCGTCGATCTCCTCGATTCTTCCCTTGGTGTCCGCACGAACCACGTTTTCCATCACGATCGAATCGCTCGGCAGGGTGACCGAGTAGTAGGGTTCCGCCGTGACCACCAGGGCGAACACCTGCAGTTCCGTGGTCACGTTCAACTTGCTCTTCGTTCCATTCAGGAGGATCTCGCCCAGGTTGGATGTGCGGCCCTCGGGGGTGATGGCCCATAGCACATAAGTCAGGTACTCGGCCCCGTGTCTGGTGGCGGGCTGCAGGTTATCGAACTCCACCTCGACTTCGATGTAGCCCCGCTTGCTCTCCACTTTGGCCTCGCCCCGGGCTTTTGGCAGGAGTTCAGTGCCGCGGAAATCGACCTTGGTCGCTCCGCTGCGGTGCTGGTAGTTGATTGCCTTCGCGGTCCGCTCTGTCACGGTGACGCGGTAGATAGGCATCGACCCGGCGGCCATCCGAACATCGTTCTCGGTTGACTGCCGAACCGGATCCGGAGCCTGCGGCGCTTGGGCCGCCGCGAGTCCGCATACCGTCAGGAACACGCTGATGAACTTCATTGTCTTTCCTCTCTGTTCTCTTTCCACTGACTGGCGCTCTGACGCCGAGTGCTTGTTCAGGAGAGCCATCAGGGTAGCGGCGGATTGGCCGTTCTCCAGTTTCTTGCCGTACCCCGGCCTTCGGCCCCGGCGCACCCTCTCGCCGAAATTCGTCGCGACCCATTCGCTAAGTGCACGGTTGGCGCCATCCGCGGCCGCCCGGCCAGCCCCGACGCCGCAACTGTGCAGGCTAAGGAGTTGAGGGGAGAATACCGCCGGCCGCGCAAAGCGGCGGCTGCTGCCGGAGGAGCGCGAACGGATGCGGCAGATGCAAGTTCCGTGCGGAAAGTGCAGGTTTTGCTCCTGGCGGGCAGCCGCCCCGTCGTGGGGGACGGGTGTAATCGGCGAGCCGGCAGGGCCGCCGCTCACGCGGCATTGACGAGAGTCTCGCTGGCGAATTCCGATCTGTCCTGCCCGGCCCGATCCGCGGCCTCCTGGCACTGGATACAACGCTGCGCCCATGGCACGGCCGCGAGGCGTTTTGGGCCGATCGCCGAGTCGCACTCAATGCAAGTGCCGAAGCTGCCGTCGCGAATCCGGCGCAACGCTGCCCTCACCTGACGCAGCAGGGTGGACTCGCGATCCACGTTTCGAATCGCGAGATCGCGTTCCGACGCATACTGGCTCTCATCCATTTGATCCGCGCTCTTCTCAATGGCGATGCCGTCCCGTTTCCGCAATACCCGAACCAGCTCCGCCTCTTTGCTCTCAAGAATCTCTTGGACCCCGCCTATCTCGGTAGCCGCTCTCTTCATGTAAATCCCTTTCGTGCCTCAGGTTGTCCACCCTCCTTTGCACGAGATGGTCCATAGTAGTACCTCTCGCGGAGGGGCTGAGGCCGGCAGAGTTCGCATGGGGCCGCAGGGAAATTTACCGGAGCCGGGATGCAAAAGGTTGCACCCGGAACTGCAAAAGTTGCCGCGTCGCGCGCTCCGGTCAGTCATGCGGACGGATCGCACGGCAGGGCTCAAGCACCGTCATTAACACGATGGTGCGGCGAAGGCCGGGCGAACCGTGGAGGCCCGGGGCCGCCGCGCCTCGCCGCGGGCCCGGACTCGCCGGCGCCACTGGCCCGTGTGCATTTCGTGCCGGCTCAGACTCGGGCGCAGTCACTGCATCGGACAGCGTGCGATCCTCCGCTGCCGGAGGCGTTTGCCGCTCCCGCATCGCAGGCCGGCCAGCGGACGGCTGCTGCCCCTCGACCGGTGCCGGCTCAAGCCGCTTGCGCACCGCGCGGAGCAGCGACTGAATCAGCGGCAGCACCAGGATGGCGACGATCAGCAGGACTTGTTCGGTGGACATGGAGCGCACTCCCGACACGGCAACCGGTAATTTACCGAGGTGGCGAGGTTCGTTCACCCCCGCCGTCTTCGGCGATCGCATCGCGCATCGAAGAGTCCGCCTGGATGTTCTTCATGCGGTAGTAGTCCATGATGCCGAGATTGCCCTGACGGAAGGCTTCGGCCATGGCCCTCGGGACTTCCGCCTCGGCCTCGACGACGCGTGCGCGCATTTCCTGCTCCAGCGCCACGGCCATCGCGCGCCGCTCCTCCGCTTTCGCCTGCGCGATTTGTTTGTCCGCATTCGCCTGATCGATCTGCAGCTTGGCCCCGATATTCTCGCCTACGTCAACGTCCGCGATATCGATCGACAGAATCTCGTAGGCGGTACCCGCATCCAGGCCGCGGCTGAGGATGTTCTTCGAAATGTGGTCGGGATTCTCGAGCACGTCTTTGTGGGTCGCGGCGGAGCCTATCGTGCTCACCATGCCTTCGCCGACGCGGGCGATGATGGTCTCCTCGCCGGCGCCGCCCACCAGGCGGTCGATATTCGTCCGGACGGTGACGCGCGAGACGGCCATCAACTGGATCCCGTCCTTCGCCACGGCGGCGATTCGTGGGGTTACGATGACCTTGGGGATCACCGACATCTTGACGGCTTCCAGAACATCGCGTCCCGCCAGGTCGATCGCCGCCGCGCGCTTGAAGGGCATCTCGATGTTAGCCTTGTCCGCCGAGATGAGCGCGTTGACGACGCGCACGACGTTTCCGCCGGCCAGGTAGTGCGCCTCGAGATCGTCGATGGAGATTTCCAGCCCCGCCTTGACCGCGCTGATCCGAGCGTTGACCACCGTTGCCGGAGGCACGCGCCGGAGCCGCATGCCGACGAGGGTCATCATCTTTACGTAGGCTCCGGAAGACCACGCCGCGATCCAGAGCGGAATCGGGACGATGTAAAGTATCACAATCAGCAGGACGAGGGCCGGGATCAGCAGGCCGAATGCGCCGATCGTCGTGAAACCGAAGTCACTCATGTTGATCCTCCTGGTGCGGTGGCTGCCGCCGGACGACGATCCGGTTGCCGTCCACGCGGGTAACTGCGATGGGGGCGCCGGCTTCAATGAAGCCGCCGTCCGATACGACATCGACGCGAGTGCCGCCGATCTCCGCGATACCTGCCGGCCGCAGCGGCGAGAGGGCCGCGCCGGCTCGCCCCAGCCAGCGGAGGTCGCTCTCCGGGGCCGAGACGTATCCAAGGCCGGCCTGCATGCCGGTCGCGAGCACGAGGCGCCGGCCGAACGGCAGGCGGGGCAGCACACGGAGGAGCGCAAACGCTCCCGCCATCGCCAGTAGAAGCGACATGGCGACACGGCCGAGCGCGCCAATGATGACCGGAATCGTGGCTCCCGCGCCGACCAGGGTCATTCCCAAACCCGCCACCAGCGCGACAACTCCGGCAATGCCTGCCACGGTCATCCCCGGAAGCACAAACACCTCCAGCGCGATCAGCAGGACTCCGGCCGTTACCAGCAGCAATTCCTCCCACCCCGCGAGCCGGACGATCCAGTGCCCCCCGAAGAACAATCCGAGCGAGAGCAGCCCAATCGTGCCCGGAACGGCGAAGCCCGGCGTCCGGATCTCCACAAGCAGCCCCAGCAGGCCCACCGTCATCAGCAGGGAACTGACAATGGGGTTCGTCAGAAACCGGACAAAGGTCTCGGCCCACGTCTGAGTGGCGTAGCGCACCGCGGCGCCGGATAGTCCCGCGGCCTCCAGCGCCGCATCGACGGAGGGGGCCGTGAAGTCCGCGACCTTGTGTTCGAGCGCCTCCGAGGTCGTGAGCGTGAGCAGCTTGCCCTTGGCGATCACACCCGCGATCTCCACGTCGGCGTCCACCATCGCTTCGGCAAACTCCGGCGGGCGCCTCCGGACCTCGGCCGTCGCGCGGAACTCCTTCCGCACGTACGAAACCGACTTTTCGTCCGCCGGTTTCGTTTCGCCGGCGCCGCCGACCACCGGCGCGGCGGCGCCGATCGTGCCGCCCTCTGTCATCACCAGGGTCTCGCAGGCGAGCGCGATCAGGGCGCCGGCGGAGATGGCCCGCTGGTTGACGAAGGCGATGGTCCGGACCGGCGCGTTGAGCAGCGTGTCGCGCATCGCCACTGCCGCATCCACCCGGCCGCCGAACGTATTGATATCGAGCAGCACGGCTGCCGCGCCGGCTTCCTCCGCCTCGCGGATCGTGCGCGCCAGGAACGGCGCAAGGCCGAGGTCGATCATGCCCTCTATCGGAACCACGTAAACGGCGGCAGCGGATGTCTCCGCAGTCGCGCTTCGCACGTTCGAGGCGCCCAAACATACCAGCAGGAGCGCGGTCACGGCGGAGAGGTAGAGAATGGCCCTTCCGCCGATCAGCGTGCGTGACCCCGGCCTTTGGATATTGCGACGGTCCATGATGGTCTTCAACGATTTGCGCGCGCGGAGGTGACCCGGTCAACCAGGTCTCTGTAGGCCGCGGGATCCATACCCGCGCCGTCGAAGTGGAGTTTATATGTCCCCCCGTTGAACGTCTTGATTTCCAGGTCGTAGGGGTTGGATAGATTCGTTTCCTTGATCTCCCGATACTCCCAGCGGCGCGAGTGGCTGACGGAACTGACGGATTCGTAGCTCACCTGATCGGGAGTGATGATGAGCCGCCCGCGGCACTCGCCGAAGCGATGGTCGTGGCGCACCTGATAAATCGCCGCGGCTGCGGCAGGCGCAGCAGAAGGAGCAGCGCGCGTGGCGGAGGAATCCATCGCCGCTCCACCGCCGTACCAACTGGTGACAAGGGCAGGGTCCCCACCGGGGCCAACGCGGAAACTGAGGCGCCTGACTTCACCGGAGCGATTCCAAATCCCTTCGCTGGTTTGGACCGTGATCGCGGGCCCGTCGGCATTCAGGGTTTCGATCACGCTCTTCGCGACGACGAACGAAGCGTCAGGCTGCTGGTCGTCCACGAAGACCAGGTAGCGGCCGAGCAGAAGCAGTCTTCCCGGAACCGTTCCGAATGGGACGGAGTGTTCGACCGCGACCGCACTGCCGGTATGGGCGGTCTGTGCCATGCCGGCGCCTGCCGGCACAAGCAGAATACAGATACAAGCGAAACTAAGTTTGAGATACACGTTTCCTCCAAACCGGAAAGATCCGCTCGCTGCCTTCATGGCCATCCCGGTTCCTGCACGAGCCGCCTATCGGTAGTTGCACGAGACGGGCCAGTACCAAAGGCCGCGAATATCGGGGGGGCCGCTGCGCCGGCCTGAGGTTGGGGGAAATTCACCGGAGCCAAAAATGCAGAGTCTGCACCTGGAGATGCGAAACTTGCCGGTCCGCGATCGACGAGCAGGTTCCGGCGGAACGAGCCGTCTTACTGCGCCCCGGTGGCGCGGGAATCCGAATCCAGGGTTTCGCGCACTCGCTGCGCCAATCCGGCGGGCGTGAACGGCTTTTGCAGGAAGGCGGCTCCCTTCTGGACGCCCTCCTTGAGGACGACATCCTGGGTGTGTCCGGACATGAACAGGACCTTCATGCCCGGCCGCAGTTTGAGGGCGAACTCAGCGAGTTCGCGTCCGCCGAGTTCCGGCATGACCACGTCGGTCACCAGCAAATCGATGGGGCCCTTGTGGGCTTCGCACATCGCCAGGCCCTGACGCCCATCGCGGGCGTCGAGAACCGCGTACCCGCTCGCCTCCAGGACCTTGCGCGCAAGCTTGCGGACCGCGTCTTCGTCCTCCACCAGGAGAACGACTTCGGATCCCCTGGGCGCCTCGCCAAGGCCTTCGGCCGGACGCGCTCCCTTGTCCACCGCCTCGGCCACCGCCGGCAAGAAGACGGTGAAGGCCGTCCCCCAGCCCCGTTTGGACTCGCAACGAATGGTGCCGCCGCTTTGCTCGACAATTCCCAGAACGGTGGGCAGCCCGAGGCCGGTTCCCTTGCCGCTCCCCTTGGTCGTGAAAAACGGCTCGAAAATGCGAGCCAGCATTTCCGCATCCATGCCGACGCCGGTGTCGCGTACGGTCAGCGTAACGTAGCGGCCCGGCGCAAGGTCCGGTTCGCCCGCGTCGGTCTCCGTGAGGGTCACGTTGGCTGTTGCGATGGTTAGCATGCCGCCGTCCGGCATGGCGTCCCTGGCGTTCAGGGCAAGGTTCATGATCGCGCGGCCGATTTCGCCGGGGTCGGCCCGCACCTGCCACAAGGCGGGCGCGCAATCGATAGCGACCCTAATTTGCTCGCCCACCAGGCGCCGCAGCATCCGCTCGAACTCCGCCACGATGACGTTCAGGTCGAGCACCCTGGGTTGCAGCACCTGCCGCCGGCTGAAGGCCAGCAATTGTTGCGTGAGGGACGCCGCCCTGTCGCCGGCGGCCTTGATCTCGCGCACCTGCTCGATGGCGGCTTCGTTGCCGGCGAGCGTGTCTTGAAGGAGGTCGCTGTAGCCGAGCACCGCCGTGAGCAGGTTGTTGAAGTCGTGAGCGATGCCGCCGGCGAGCCTGCCGACGGCCTCCATCTTCTGTGACTGGCGAAGATGCTCCTCGCTCTTGCGGTGAGCCTTCTGGGCCAGCTTGCGCTCGGTAATATCGTCAATCGCCAGCAGAATCATGTTGAGATGATTGATGCGGCAGCCCCCGAGCACCAGGTTCTTGCGCCCCACGCCTGAGAAATCCTGCTCGATTTCGAAATCCGGGAACGAACCGCCGCCCCGCACAAGACCCTCCAGCGAGTCCCGCAGGCCGCGAACGTCCCAACGGCCGTGTGACAGCGAATAGATCACCTGGCCCTCGGCTTGCTGCGGTGATGTCTGAAACGTCCGGTAAAATGCCCGGTTCCCCATTCGGATCCGGAAATCCGTATCCAGCACCAATAGCGGCTGGCGGACCGTTTCCACGATCGCCATGGCGAAGTCGCGCGCCTGCGCGAGCGCCGCGTTCTTGGCCTGCAATTCGTCGTTGACCGTGATCAGCTCTTCGTTGGTGGATTGCAGCTCTTCCTTGGCGGTCTCCAGCTCCTCGTTGAGGCTTTGCAGTTCCTCGTTAGCCGAAAGCGCCTCCTCCGTCGTGTTCTGGCTCTCTTCCCGGGATGTCTGGTGCTCTTCGATTGCGGCCAGAAACCGCTCCTTCGCGCCGGCAAGTTGCTGTTTCAGACGCAAGATCTGGCGGTCCCGGATATCCCCTTCGAGCGGGGCGTCCGGCGAGCCGCCCTCGCTCCCGGCCTGCCCCGGCACGGGTTCGAAAAGGACCAGGGCCGTTCGCTTTTGAGCGGCGTCCAGCGGCACCACTTCAACGTTCAAACCGCCGCTGCTTCCGTCATGCTCGTAAGGTATGCGCTCCTGCCGCGCCGGTTCGCCGCTCTTCCGCGCCTGCCGGATCAGTCTCTCGACTTCCAGGAACAATCCGGTGTCGGGAATCAGCTTCATGAGATTGAAGCTCACCTTCCCAACCGGTAGCGTGAGATAAGGGCTGGCTTTGCCGCGGATCTCGATGACCTCCAGGTCCTCGTCCACCACCACACCGGCCGGGCTGTACTTCGATAGAAGTATGGAATCGACCTCTTTCCGCACGTCCGGGCTGCCCCACAGCTCCCTGGGCGGCGGCGCGGCGGCGTTGCTGTCCGGCGGCGCGCCCCGGCGTGAACCGCGGGCGGCGGCGTGGAAAAAGTGCGGCTTTCTCGGCGTTTCCCGCTTGGCATAGATCCGCTGCTCGCGTTCGGCCACCGAAAACAGGTCGCCGGGCGCCCCCGCCTCCGACGAACCCAACATGAGAAAGCCGGCCGGCTTGAGTGCGTAGTGGAACAGCGGGAAAATGTCCTTCTGCACGCTTCCCAGGTAAATCAGGACGTTGCGGCAACTGATCAGGTCCAGCTTCGAAAACGGCGGATCGTCGATCAGGTTATGCCTGGCAAAGACGCACATCTCGCGCAGGTCTTTGTTGATCTGGTAGCCGCCCTCGATTCTCGTGAAATAGCGGTTCAGGCGCTCATGGGTGAGGTCCGCGGCAATGTTCTCGAGGTACCTGCCGGAGCGGGCCTTTTCAATTGCCGCCAGGCTGATGTCGGAAGCAAAGATCTGGACCGGGAAGACGGCGCCCGTTTCGTTCATGTACTCCTGTAGCGTTATGGCAATCGAGTATGCCTCTTCTCCCGTGGCGCAACCCGCCACCCAGACACGAATCGTATCGTCCGCGGCCCGGCCCTGGAAAATGCGCGGATAGACGGCTTGCTTCAGGCGTTCGAACGATTCCGGATCCCGGAAGAAGCTGGTCACGCTGATGAGCAGGTCTTGCCTGAGAGCCATCAGCTCACCGGGATCGTGTCTCAGCCGCTCGCTGTATTCCGCGAGCCCCTCGATGTTGCGCAGGGCAAGACGCCGCAGGATGCGGCGTTTGATCATCCGTTCCCGGTAGAGTGAAAAGTCGATGCCGGTGGCGTCGCGCAGAATGGACAGAATGGCGCCGAACTGCTCGTCGTCGCCGGCCGGCGTTCGCGCCTGTTCCGGGCGTACGGAATCCGCAATATAAGGGTGCCGGCCGATTCTCGCCAGTTCCGCGGCAATGCCCTCTGGCGGCAGGATGAAATCCACGCAGCCGGTCGCGACGGCCGCTTCTGGCATGGTGGCGAACTTCGCGGTGGCCGCGTCCTGCGCAAATGTAACGCCGCCGGCGGCTTTGATGGCCTCGACGCCCGCCGAGCCGTCCGAACCCGTGCCGGACAGGATCACACCGATGGCCCTGCTTCCGCGGTCGCTGGCCAGCGACCGCAGGAACCGGTCGATAGGCATGTGAGTCCCCGCCGCTTGCGTGCGGGGGGTCAGCTTCAACGTGCCGTCTGCGATGGCCAGATCGGCGTTTGCCGGTATCACGTACACGTGGTCGGCTTCGACAGGCATGCCGTCAACCGCCTCGCTGACGGGCATGGCGGTGGCTCGTCCGAGAATCTCGGCCAGCATGCTGTGGTGACTTGGGTCGAGATGCTGAATGAAGACGATCGCCAAGCCGGTATCGGCGGGCAAATCGGCAAGCAACTGCTTAAAAACCTCCAACCCACCCGCGGAAGCGCCAATGCAGACTACCGGAATGCCGGCCGGAACCGCACCGCCGGGTTCTGCCGCTTCGGCCGGGACGGCGCGAAGGCCCGCCGGTTCCGCTTCGCACCGGACACCGGATTTCCGTTTTTTGTCCATAAACGTACCTTCTCCCGTTCCAGCGAAGCCGATGCAATCCTAATACCAGGATAACAAACTCCATAAACGCGCTTTGGCCCGCTTGCGGGTGTGCGCTCTGAGCGGAATCTTAGTTCTTCGGTGAGGCAAGAAGTGCAATAACTGCACCGAAAAATGCAGAAGCTGCCGCGGCTCATGAATCGCCTGAGCTGAAGAACGTCCGCGGGCGGCGAAGTGCTCCACCGCAGGCTGAGTCAGGGCCAGGGACGCGCTGCTTACTATCTTTTCTTCTAACCTGGACCGGTTCCAGATAGACAGGATTACGCCATCCCTCCGCGATTGAGGCGGGCCATCGTGGATGGCGGCCCGCGAAGCGCACCGCCGCAGCCGTTGGTCCCCGAAACCGATTGGCCAGCGAATTGCCGTTGTCGAGCCGTAGGAGCACAAGCACATGCCGTTGGTGAATCTTGTCATTGCGTTAATCCTGGCCGCAGCAGCGTTGTTGCTGATCAAGCGCCTGGTCCTCGTGGTGTCCGGTATCAGGACCGTCCTAAACATCGTGGTGGTGGTGACCGGAGTCCTTGTGACGCTGTATCTCCCGTTTCGGGCGGGGGCGCAAGGCGGGTTCAACGGTCCGGGCCGCTACGAGATCGTCAACGTGAAGTCCGGTAAGGCGCTCGAGCTGAACCGCAACGACCAGACCAGCGTGGTCCAGTTCTCCGCGCGGGAAGCAGACAACCAGGCGTGGGAAATCCGGACGGCTGGCGACGGCTTCTATTCCCTGCAAAACGCGATGAACGGAAACGCCCTCGAAGCCGTCGGAACCCGCAACAGCACGCCCGTGCAGGCCACACGTTTCGACGGCCGTTCCGGCCAGCAGTGGCACTTTGTTGCGGGCAGAGACGGCAACGCGCTGATCGTCTCGCGCCACGGCAAGGCGCTGGATATTCCGGGCGGCACGAGCTCGGACGGAGCGCGGGTGCAGATCTACGATCGCAACGGCGACTCGAACCAGCAGTTCCAGTTTCGGCGCGTGGACGGCAACCGGGCCGGCGGCTCGAGTGGGAGTGTGAGATCCACCGGCGTTGCCAGCCGCGACGTCAGCCCCGGTTACGTGGTCCCCAATTCGGGGGCCGGCCGGACCGCACTGAAGCCGGGCTGGAACATGTTCTCGGCGGCGCAAGACGTCGAGTTGGGCGAGCAGGCTTCAGCCGAAGTCGCGCGGCAGGTGCTCCTGCTGAACGACTCGCGGGTGGACAACTACATGAATAAGCTGGGCCAACGGCTGTCGGGGAATGCGCCCGGCTTCACGTTTCCGTACACCTTCAAAACCGTCAACGACCGGGGAATCAATGCCTTCGCGCTTCCCGGCGGGCACGTCTACATCAACCGCGGCGTAATTGAAGCCGCCGACAACGAATCGCAACTGGCCGGCGTGATGGCGCACGAGATCTCGCACGTGGCGCTGCGCCACGGCACCAACCAGGCCAGCAAGGCGTCCGCCGCGCAGATGCCGCTGGCAATCCTGGGCGGCTTGCTGGGCAGCAACTCCACCGGCGCCGCTCTGGCGCAACTCGGCGCGGGCTTTACCGTGAACTCCATCCTCCTCAAGTATTCCCGCGACGCGGAAAGCCAGGCCGACCTCATGGGTACGCAGATCCTGTTCGATTCCGGCCTCGACCCGCGGGGCATGGGCCAGTTCTTCGAAAAGATCGAGGGCGGCAGTGGCGTCGCGTTCTTCAACTCTCACCCCAACCCGGATCGACGCATCGAGAGCGCCAGCGAGGAAGTGGCCCGGCTCGGCACGCAGCGCATCTCGCAAAGCGGCGCGCAGGAATTCGCACAGATCAAGCGCTACGTCCAGTCTCTGCCCGCGCCGCGGCCCAACCAGCTCCAAGCCCAGCAACAGCAGAGCGCGCCTGGCCGGCCCGACGGAACCTCCGGGCGCCTGGTAACCTTTGAAAATTCCGTGCTGCGCATCGACCACCCGGACAATTGGCAGGCTTACGGACAGGGCGATGCGGCGACCATCGCGCCCCGCGGCGGGATGGTGAACGACAACAGCGGCAATCAGGCCCTGGCTTACGGCGTTGTGGTGAATATCTACGAACCGCATGCGGACCGCTACGGCCGGCAATTGCAGGGACCGGGCTTTGGGCAGGGATCCTCGATCTCCGCCGAACAAGCCACCGACCAGTTGATCGACGAGCTTCGCCAGTCAAACCCGAATATGCGTGTACTTCGCCGCCAGGGGAGTATCGACGTCAGCGGTCAACGCGGGCTTTCGACGTATCTCTCCAACGATTCACCCATCCAGGGTAAGGGCCGCGAGACCAACTGGCTGGTAACCCTGCCGCGATCCGAGGGCCTGCTCTTCATCGTTTTTACCGCCCCGGAGCGCGAGTTCCAGGGCTACGAAAGCACGTTCCAGCAGATGCTGTACTCCGTTCGATTACAGCAGTAAGACCGTCGCCGCGCCGAGCCCTGAAGGCGGTGCGTTTAGAAAGAGCCGCTCGAAATGGGGCGGCAAATCATACCCTATTCGCAAACGGCGCTGTTGTCACACCGGCTAGACAGGGATAGCTGACTCAAAGTAAAAGGAGTGTAACAACATGTTGTGGACGATTGTGGTGGTTCTGTTCGTGCTCTGGTTACTGGGAATGGTCACGTCCTATACCATGGGCGGCTTCGTGCACGCGCTGCTGATCCTGGCGGTGGTAGTGGTCCTCGTCAATCTGATTCGGGGACGCCGATCCATCGTATAGCGCGCTGACGTGAAGGCGAATAGCTCGACGAACGGCGATTCCCCCGGGCGAACTTTGCATCGCCTGCCCGGCGCGCGCGTTCGGTCCATGAGTTCGAACGACATGCCGAGCCCGCGCCATTATGGCGTCGCTCAGTGCCGGCAAGGTTCACCGGACCTGCCGGGAGGCGAGGAGGTATCGAAATATGAAGACCCTGGTACGTTGTTTTCTGACCTTGACGGCCGCTGCCGCCCTGGCCGCGCCGGTATTCGCGCAAACCGCGGAGCGCCGGGCCACTTTCACAGGCGGCAGTGGTGACGACACCGGCAAGTGCACCATAGAGGTTTACGTGGACGGCGCCGCGGATGTTGAAATTCGCGGCGACCGCGGCTATCTGCGCACACGATCGGGACAACCCGCGCGATGGCGCCGCTTCGAGTGTTCCGGGCCCATGCCCGGCGATCCGGCCGAGTTTCGGTTTACCGGCGTGGATGGGCGCGGAAAACAGGAATTGGTCCAGGACCCGAGAAACGGACGCGGAGCGGCCGTCGTGACGATTCAAGACCCGCGTGGCGGCGCCGAGGGCTACACCTTCGACATGGTGTGGCGCGGAGGGACTCTCAGCCCCAGCCCGGCGGGCCGGTCACGGGGCAACATGAATCGCCGGGGGTCGCCTGACGCGGCTGTCCGCGCCTGCCAGAATGCCGTCAGGGTGAGAGCCAACCGGCAGTACGGCCTTCGGGACATCGATTTCGGAAACCAGAATGCCGGCGGCAGCCTGGACCGCGGCGGCACGGTTGCGGGATCCTTCGATGCGCGCCGGGGCGACTATCGCGATACGTACAGTTTCTCGTGCGCCGTGGACCAGGCCACCGGCAGAGTCCGGCAAGTGGACATCTCGCAGGGAAGCGCGGCTGCTGCCGATCGCTATACCCGCGGGTACAACGCTGCCCCGGCATGCCGGGAAGCGGTCGAGCGGAAGATCCAGCGCGACGGATACCGCAACGTGCAATTCGGCGAACTGGACGCCGGCAACCGCACCAACGACAGGATTACCGGGACCGCCAGGGCGCAGCGGGGCAACAACGGGCGCGCCTATGACTTCGACATCGGCTGCAGGGTCAACCCGGACAACGGCAACATCAACTCGATCCAGGTGAAGCGCCGGTAAGGAGGCCGGCTCGGGCCGCCGGTTCCGGACGGTGTCAATCGGCGGCCGCCAGAGTGAAATAGAATGTCGATCCCGCCCCAGGCGCCGATTCCACCGACATGCGGCCGCCATGCCGTTCGATGGCCCTTCTGCAGAATGCGAGTCCAAGTCCGCTCCCGGGGTGTTCCTTCCCGTGCAGGCGCTTGAACGCCCCGAATACGCGTTCCTGGAATGCCGGCTCGATACCAGGCCCATTGTCGTGCACCGAAAACACCCATTCGAGACCTTCCCGCCTGGATGAAATGTGAACCCGCGGAGAAGGCGCGACGCAGTATTCGATGGCATTCCTGATTAGATGGTGCAGCACCTTGCTCAATATTTCGAAGTCGCCGCGCACCCGCGGCAAAGGATCGTGGGTGACGATTGCGCTCCGCTCTGCTATCTCCTTGCCCGTGAAAAGGAGCGTTTGGCTAAGGACCGCCTCCATCTCCGTCCCGGAAGGCTGCACGTCACCCGCGTCCGTGGCCCAATAGTCCACCACGGCGGCGAGCAGCGCCTGCGCCCTGGCCGCCCCCTCCCGGATGCGGTCGAGGAATACGCGGGCCTCGGGATCGAGGCGGCCGGCATAGGTCTCGGCCAGCAGTTGGCTGAACGAGGCTACATCCCGCAGAGGCTCGCGCAGGTTGTGAGCCGCCAGCGAGACAAACTCTTCAAACTCTGCGCTCGCCCGGTCCAACTGCCGCTGAACCTCGATGCACCTCCGCGCTTCCGCGGCCTGCGCCTCGCGCAGGCGCTCGATTTCCTCTATGCGGTTTGGGTCAGAGTTGCCCATTTCTAATCCGCGCGCCGGAATCCGGGCGCTGGGCGGCCGGAGGAGGAGGAATTGTGAACTTGAACGTAGCGCCCCGTCCTGGTTCCGATTCCACCCAGATTCGTCCACCCCCGCGCTCGACAATCTTCCTGCAAAGCGCGAGGCCGATGCCGCTGCCGGGAATTTCGCTTCCATGCAGGCGTTTGAACATGCCGAACACCCGGTCGCTGTCTTGCGCGTCGATACCGGTTCCGTTGTCCCGCACCGCAAACACCCAGCCCTCCGCGTTTGTCTCCGCGGAGACGTGAATTCTCGGCGGTTCCTCGCCTCTGTATTTGATCGAATTGGAGATGAGGTTCTGGAACACTTGCAGCAGCATGGCCTCTTCGGCTACCACGGTTGGCAACGGATCGGAGGTCACGATGGCGCCGCTCTCCGCGATGGCCGCCTGCAGATTCAACAGTGCCTTTGCGAAAACAGCGTCGCTATCCAGGGCAACGCTGCCGTGTTCCTCCCCGGTAACCTCCCAATAGGCAAGCAGGGCCTTCAGCAGGGCCTCAATCCTCAAGGCGCCCTCCACGGCATAGGAAATGAACTTGTCTGCTTCTCCGCCCAGCCTCCCCGAATACTCCCGTCCCAGGAGTTCGGTAAAGTTCACTACCATCCGCAGAGGCTCCTGCAAGTCGTGCGTGAGCGCGTAGGCGAAATTCCGCAGTTCGGCATTGGTTGTCCGGAGCGCTTCCTCAGCCTGCTTGCGGTCTGTTGCGTCTTCAATCGCCAGGAGAATTGTCCGCGCCTGCGCATTCGGATCGAAAATCTCGCTCGCGTTGAGCACCATCACTTTCCGTCCGGTACGTTCGAATTCGTGCGTCACCTCGAAGTCCCGGAACGTGGAGTGAGCGGGCAGAATACTCTCCAGCAGCTCGCGCAGTTTAGGGATATTCCACTGGCGGTTCCCCAGGTCGTAGATAAAGCGACTTTCCGTCTCCTCCCGAACGGTCTGGAACGTTTCGTAGAAGGCCTTGTTGGCTTTCAGAACTCGCAGGTTCTGGTTTAGAATCACCAGGGGCTCGCGCACCGTTTCAACAATCGCTTCCGCGAAGGCAAGACCGCGCTTTGCGGCATCGATGTCGATCAACATCAGCACGGCGCCGTCGATTCTGCCGTCCGCTCCCACCGACGGGAGAATGCGCAGTGAATACCAGTGGCCTTGCGGGTCGCGGATGTCGCGCGGTTTGCGGCTGCCGCCCTCCATCGCATCCAACAGCAGCCGCCGCAGGTCGGGCAGTTCCATTTGAGGCTGAAGATCGGTGATCGCCCGGCCGACATCGGAGGCGATCAGATTCAACATAGGCTCCATGGCGCGGGTGAAACGGCGAATGCGCAGGTCCCGCCCAACCATCACCAGAGGTATGCTGATGCTCTCGAGAAGATTGGTGAGGTCCCGGTTGACCTGGCTCAATTCCGTGTTGCTGATCTTCAGGTTTTCGTTGAGCGTGTTCAGCTCTTCATTGGCCGACTCCAGCTCTTCCTGCGCGGTCTCCAACTCCTCGTTGCTCGCCTGCGCCTCTTCGTTCACCGCTCGCAGCTCTTCCAGCGCGCTTACGTTGTCATCGACGATCGATTGCAGATACTCTTTAGTTGCGGCAAGCTCGTGCCGCAGCCGGGCGCTTTCCCGGCCGTCGGGCGCCGGGGGCTTTTGCAGCGCCGGCGGGGCGCCGCTCCGCTCAACTTCCTCGAACAGGACCAGGAAATGGCGTTCTTTGGAAGAGGTCCCTTCCGTGAACGGGATCACCTTGATGGCGATCTCTTTCAACCGGCCGCCGTCTTCAATCCGAAAGCCGTCTTTCCGGGCTATGGCGTTCGTTCGCCGGGCGGCCCGGATCGCTTTGCCCAGGCCCGCAATCAAGCCCTCGCGCGCCAGTTTCAGGAGGTTATGGGTCGGCTCGCCCGGCGAAAGCTCGAGGTACGGAGCTGTGTGGCCCCGTACCTGAACGATATTCATATGGTCGTCGATGATGACGCCGGGGGGGCCGTATTCCGCCAGCACCAGCCGGTCGGCTTCCCGCTGCACGTCGGGCCCGGTTCGGCCCTCGGCAGTTCTCTCCCGGAGATCCACCCGGCCTTCGGCGCGGCGGCCAAGGCCCGGGGGTGGCGCCGGCGCACTCGCGACCGGCCGCATGCAATAGATCTTGTGAGTATGCTCCACCTGATGAAATGAGTCGGACAGCGTGCCGATGCTCTCCGAAGGACCGAGCACCAGGAAACCCGTTGGCTTGAGGGCGTAATGCAGGATCGACAACACCTTTCGCTGTAAGACAACTCCAAGATAGATCAGCACGTTGCAGCAGCTGATGAGGTCCAGCCTGGAGAAGGGCGGGTCCTGCGCCAGGTTGTGCCTGGCAAACACGCATACGTCACGGACGATTTTCGCGATCTGGTAGCCGCGCTCCGACGGGGTGAAGAACCGCGCCAGCCGCTGCGGCGAGACATGCGCCAACGCGGCGGCCGTGTATATGCCGGCGCGGGCCTTTTCGATCGCCGTTTCGCTGATATCGGTGCCGAAAATTTCGAACGGAAGGCTCTTTCCAGCCTCGTCCAGGAATTCCATCAGGCAGATGGCGATCGAATAAGCTTCCTCGCCCGTGGCGCATCCAGGCACCCAGATCCGAATGGGATCCTCCGGCCCTCTGTTCTCGGTCAGAGCGGGGAATACCCTTCTTTTCAGTGCCTCGAAGACCGCCGGTTCGCGAAAGAATTGAGTGACGGTGATAAAACAGTTCTCGCACAACGCTTTTGCTTCGTCGCGGTTGCGCTCCAGCTCCCGGGTGTAGTCCTCCAGCGTTTCGAATCCGCGGATGGCCATGCGCCGCTTGATGCGCCGCTTCAGCGTGCTGTGCTTGTAGTGCGTAAAATCCACTCCGGTGGCGCCGCGCAATAGCCGGAATATCTTGTTCAGCTCCGCTTCCTCCGGCGGCTCGGGCGCCTTCCGAACCTCGCTCGGGACACGAAGATCGCGCGCGATGGCCGCCAGTTGACGCGCGATTCCGGCCGGCGGCAGCACAAAATCCACTACGCCGGCTGCGATGGCGCTCGCCGGCATGCCGTCGAACTTCGCGGTTCCCTTTTCCTGGGCGAAGGTGATACCGCCCGCGGCCTTGATCGCCCTGAGGCCAAGCGTCCCATCCGAAGCGGTTCCCGACAGAACCACGCCGGCCGCTCTGCCGCCCCGGTCCGCTGCCAGGGCGCGGAAGAAAGAATCGACAGGCATGTTGCGGCCTGTGCCTGGCCGGGGCGGGGTATGAAGGACGCCATCGGATATGCCCAGATTGCATCGCGGCGGAATCACGTAAACGTGATTGGCCTCGGCGCGAGTCTCGCCCTTCACCTCGGAGACAGGCATTCTACTCGCCTTGGAAAGCAACTCCGTCAGATGGCTCTCGTGGCTCGGGTCGAGGTGCTGAATCAGCACGAATGCCATGCCAGTGTCGTCCGGCAGATGGCTGAGCAGTTCCGTGAATGCCTCCAGTCCGCCGGCGGAGGCGCCTATGCCGACAATCGGGGGAGAACTGCCTTTGGCGTGTTCCTCGGCGGCCGGCCGCGCGATAGCCACCGCGCGAACCGGCCGCTTTGACCGGGGCGAGTCGGGCGCACGCGGAGGACGCGCGACTCCGCCCGGCCGGCGCTTTCCGGTTTTCTTTGCCATACGCCACCACTACCTTTCTCGCCGGGACAATCGGGCTTCATCACTGGAGCGCCACCCAACAATGCACGCGCCGTGCCATTCTTGCTCCCGGCCAGCCGGCTGACAGAACTGTCAGCCCGCGCTGGGATCTGCGAGCAGATCCTTGATGATTTTGCCGATCTCCATGAACTGATCCAGGCCGGAAGGCTTGGTGATGAATCGGCAGACTCCAAGGTTGTTCAGCAGGGACTGGTCTCGCCGGGAATGAGAAGAACTCCACGCGCAAACGGGGACACCAACGAGGTGTTTCGCCGCCCGAATCTCGAGCAAGATGTCTTCGCCGTTGTATTTCGAGAGGTTTAAGTCCACCAGGACTAAGTTCGGAATAGCCGCCTCGGCATAGGTCCCCTGCCGGCGGATGAATGCCAGGGCCTCACCACCGTCGGGCAGGTGAATCAGTTCAAATCGGAGATCTTGCTTCTTTAGCGCCCGCTCCAGAAGAAAGACGTCGGAGCCATTGTCTTCAACGACCAGAATCCGGGATACGGGCACGTCCGAAGCGCGTTTCAAATTGCCTCCCACGGGTTCACCACCGCCGGCCGCTCGTCATCTACCGGTTCGGATCGTGGCGCCGTCTGGAGGCTCCAAAAGCTATTATCTCTCAATCCCTGGGCTCCGGCCGTGCGGCTTCCGGTCTCGCGGGACCTAAGACCCGGCGAAGGATCTGCTCAAGCGTGTGCATTCCAAAGGGCCTCTGCAGAAAGAATGCGCCCGGATCGAACATGCCGTGCTCCGAAGTAATGCCTCCCGGGTCGCCGGACATGAAGACTACTTTGATGTCCGGCCGAAGCGCCGCGATTTGTTTCGCGAGATCCTGGCCGCTCATCTGTGGCATAACAACATCCGTGAGCAGCAGATCGATCTGACCGTCATGCTTGCCGGCCACGCCGACAGCGTCGGCGCTCTGCCTTGTTGCCAGGACCTTGTACCCTTGCAGCAACAACATCTGGCGAACGAGTTTCCGCATCTCCTCATCATCCTCGACCAGCAGGATTGTCTCATTTCTGTGACAGGGAATCCGGAGATCCACGGGGCTGGCCGCTGGTTCGCCGGGGTGATCGGCGGCGGGCCAATAAACGTTGAACGTTGAGCCGAGTCCGAGATCGCTATGGAAGAGAACCTCGCCGCCGTGCTGTTTCACGATGCCGAAGATCGTGCTCAGGCCGAGGCCGGTACCCTCCCCCGAGGGTTTCGTTGTGAAAAAGGGCTCGAACAGGCGCCGTTTGGTCTCCGTTGTCATGCCGGTCCCCGTGTCGGCGACCGTCAGCGCAACGTACCTGCCCGGCTTCAGGTCTGATACTCCCTCGGCCTCCTGCTCGCCGACCTCAACGTTCGAAGTGCCGATCGTCAGCACACCTCCTTTCGGCATGGCGTCACGGGCATTCACGACGAGGTTCATGACGACCTGCTCGACCAGGTCGGGGTCGGCCTTCGCGCTCCAGAGTCCGGGTGTCAGGCGCCGCTTGACTTCGATGTCCTCGCGAATCAGCCGTTGGAGCATCTTTTCGAGATCCGTCAGCAGGCTGTCCAGATTGATCACGCGAGGGCGCATGACCTGCTTTCGGCTGAACGTCAAGAGCTGGCGCGTCAGAGCCGCCGCGCTATTTCCCGCATGGATAATTTGCTGCGCCCGGTCCCACAAAGGATCTTCGGGTTTCAGGTCGGACAGGATCATCTGGGCGTAGCCTAAGATCACCGTGACAAGGTTGTTGAAGTCGTGGGCGACACCGCCGGCCAACCGGGCGACCGCTTCCAGCCTCTGTGCGCGCCGGAACTTTTCTTCGAGGTGCTTGTATTCGGTGACATCCTGGACGGTGCCCAAGAGGACGCTTGGAGAGGCCTCATGGTCGAACGGCTCCGTGTATTGCCGCAGAACGCGCTCCGTTCCGTCCGGGAGGACGATTCGATGGTCGATCTGCGAGCATCCTCCCCGAGCGGGTGCGTCTTGAATCGTCTCCCGAACTGACACCCGGTCCTCCGGATGGACGAGAGACAACATTGACTCCATCGTGGTGCGCGACTGCTCGGGCTGCATACCCAGAATCCGGCACGCGCCTTCCGATAGCTGGAGATCTCCACTTTCCACGTCTTGTTCCCAGCAACCGAGACTCGCCATCCTTTGCGCTCGCGCTAGATGCGCCTCACTGCTTCGTAGCCGGTTCTCCTGCTTTTTGCGCTCGGTCGTGTCGACCGCCGGGACCAGAATGCGGTCTTCGAGCAGGCTCTCGGCGTCTATGGACGGCGCCAGCCTCGCCTTGAGTTGCGCGACCTCCCCCGCGAGGGTGGCAAGGCGGGCCCGGAGTTGCTCGATATCGACTTGGGGTGCGGCCTTGGGCCGGGCCGGCGTGCTCATACGCGTTACCTCACAGCGTCCCCTGGTTGCGGTGTCGGCGAAGACACCTGCCGGGCCCTTACGACGAATCGTTTGGGCGCGGCTCCGATAAAGGAAAAGGGATAACAGGTCACCAGCGTCAGCACGTTCTCGGACGAGGGAGCGAGTACCCCGACATTGTCCGGCTCGACGACGATGAGCGACTCGACTACGTACCCGAAATCGCCGCTCAACGTTGAGAACTGAATCTCGTCCTCGGTTCTCACGTCCTTTAGCCCGCGAAAGAACGTATCGCGATGACCCGCCAAACCGACGTTTCCGGCTTGCCCGGGCAGCGCCGTCGCTGGAATGTGGCCTACGGCCACCTGGAGGGTGTGGCGGTCGATGCCTTCACGCACCATTGCGGACAGATTCAGTCTTGGAACCGAGAGCCGCCCAATGAGGGCAGTTGGATCCTTAAGGCTCGACGATGACGCGGATTTCCGGGCCGGACGCCCGGCGGGGGGAACTGGTGCGACGATGTCCTCGGGGGCGGCGAAGGCGCCGGCGCCGCGCTCCGGCATCCGGTCGAACTCCCGGCTCTCATGGGCCTGGTACAGCGCCCGCTCAACATACGCATAGCCGTAGATCCCGAGGCAGGCGACCGCGAGAGCCAAAAAGCAGTATCGGATTACGGTCAGTTTCATAAGCCCCGCTTTCGGCCCGGCCCGTCATCCCGATTGGGCGGAAGAACGTAGCTCGTGCGCGTCCGAACCGCCAGGTTGTGCCCGCCGGACGCGGACGCGGTCACTTTGATTCTCCGCAACGGGCGGTGGTCGCCGGACCGGACCGGCACATAGCCGATCGTATACCGGGTTCGAATGTCCGTCGCGATTTGGTGGCAAATCCCGGTGAGGGCGGAGAGCTGAACCCCCAAGAACGACTGGCCGCCACTCACCCGGGCGAGTTGCCGCAGCAGCGCGGGGTTCCTCTCCGGATCCGCTTCGTCGTGTATTCCGATCGCATATACGGTCGCGCGCGACTCCAGGATTCTTCGCCTCACATCGTCGTCTCCATGAATGCTGCTGTTGTCGCCCCCGTCGCTGACCAGCACAAGGGTCCGCCTGTCCCGCCTGCCCAGCTTCAGATGTTGCAGGGAGAAG
>JAWLGN010000362.1:0-4864 GCA_041685075.1 Bryobacteraceae bacterium | reverse complement strand
CCGGCCCAGCAGGAGCAGCCGCGCGGCTGGCGCAGGTTGAAGCCGGGGGAGCAGCCGTAGGCGGCTAGCGGCGGACCAGGGAGCTGACGGTGTCGAGGAAGCGGCGGGCCACCGCGGGGGCGTCGAAGGTTTCGACGCGGGCGCGGCCGGCGGCGGCGAGCGAGGCGCGCAGGGCCTGGTCGCAGGCCAGACGATAAAGCGCTTCGGCGAGCGAGGCGGGGTCGCCGGGTTCGGCGAGCAATCCCTGGGGCAGGACCTCCGGGACGGCGGCGGCGCGCGCGGCGGCGATGGGCTTGCCGGCCGCCATGGCTTCCAGAAAGACGATGCCGAAGCCCTCCTGCTCGCTGGGCAGGCAGAAGGCGTCGCAGCGGTTGTACTCGGCGGCCAGAGTTTCGGTGGAGACATCTCCCAGCCAGCGGACAGTATCGCCCAGCCGCTCGGCGCGCCAGACGCGCTCGAATTCGCCGCGTTCGGGACCGTCGCCGACGATGCGCAGTTCGAGCTGCGGGAGCCGCGGCTTGAGCATGGCGGCGGCGCGGAGCAGCACGTCGATGCGCTTGCGGCGGTAGAGGCGGCAGACCGAGAGCACGGTGAACTTCGCCGCGTCGGGCGGGGCGGGGTTGGCGGCCAGCAGCCGGCGCCAGGAGGCGAGATCGATCAACTCCGGGACGACGGCGGCATCGGCGCCGTAGTGGCTCCGCACCTGGGCGGCGGAGTAGTGGCTGGTGGCGATCACCAGGTCGGCGCGGCGGGCGTGGAGGGCTTCGCAGCGCGCCTGCAACGCCATGCTGGCGTAGGTGAGTCCCTTCTGGAAGCGCAACTCATCGGCGATGACGCCTTTGAGAGCGGCCACGTGGGGCACGGAGGTGCGGCCGGCCAGACGGTAGCCGTCCATATCGAAACCCACCTGGAGGTCGCAGGGCGGCGCGGCGCGCCAGCGCAGGGTTTCGTTAAACAGCAGGCGCTCGGCGGTGAAGACCGGGAGATGCAGGCGGGGGGTGAGGAAGTGCACTTCGGCGCCGAGCGCGGCGAGCGCGTCCGTGAGGCTGCGGATGCCCACGAAGGTACCGCTGCCGCGGCGCACCTCGAGCGGAGTGGCGGTGATGAAGCGAAGCCTCATGGCCGCCCGCTATAATAACAAAGCACCCCCGGATGGCTTCCCAACCCATAGCCACGGATGCGGCCGCGCGGCAACACGCCACCCGCGCGGTGTTGCCGCTGATTCTGTTCTGCGCCGGGCACTTCTTCGTGGACCTGTACTCGGGCGCCATGGGCGCTCTGCAGCCGCTGCTGGCCGAACGTTTCGGGATGAACTTCACGCAGGCGGGCATTCTGGGCGGCATGATGGTGTTCTCCTCGTCCACCATGCAGCCGCTCTACGGGTTTCTTTCGGACCGCTATCATTCGCGGCTGTTTTCGGCGCTGGCGCCTGCGGTGGCCGCGATATTTATCACCGGGATGGGATGGGTGCCGTCGTTCTGGTGGCTGCTGCCGATAGTGTTTCTGGGCGGCGCGGGGATTGCGTCGTTCCACCCGCAGGGGGCGGCGAACGCGGTGGCCGGGGTAGCGGCCCGGAAGCGGGGCCGGGCGATGGCGATTTTCATCTGCGCGGGATCGATGGGGTTCGCCTGCGGACCGGCGTACTTTTCGTGGGTGGGGTCGTGGGGCGGGCTGGACCGGATGCCGCTGGCGGCGCTGCCGGGCGTGCTCCTGACCCTGGTGCTGCTGGCCATCATGCCGCCGCCGGCGCTGGAGCCGCGGGCGCGGCGGGGATTCGACTGGGCGCCGCTGCGAGCGGTCTGGAAGCCCATGACGATCCTGTTCTTCCTGGTGTTCCTGCGTTCGGTGGTGCAGATTACCTTCACCCAGTTTCTGCCGCTGTTTCTGCATACGGAGCGCGGGTACACGCTGGCCGGCGCGAGCCTGAGCCTGACGGTGTACCTGGTGGGCGGGACGTTGGGCGGGCTGGCGGGCGGCAACCTGGCGGACCGCTTCGGCGGGCGGCGCATTATTCTGATATCGATGATCGGATCGGTGCCGTTTCTGGCGCTGTTTCTGCTGACCGAGGGGCCGCTCTCGGCGGCCTGCCTGTTTGCCAGCGGGCTGCTGCTGCTGTTTACCCTGCCGGTGAACGTGGTGATGGCGCAGGAGTTGGCGCCGTCGCAGCAAGGGACGGTTTCCGCGCTGATGATGGGGTTCGCCTGGGGCACCGCGGGGATGGTCTTCATCCCCCTGATGGGCTGGTTCGCCGACCTGTTCTCGATGCAGGCGGCCTTCACCGCGCTGGTGGCCTTTCCGCTGATCGGCTTTCTGCTGGCGCTGAGGCTGCCGCGATGACGCCGCGCGCGGTGTGCCTGTTGAGCGGGGGGCTGGACTCCTCGACCTGCCTGGCGCTGGCGCGGCGGGAAGGCTACCAGTGTTGGGCGCTCTCGTTCGATTACGGGCAGCGGCACCGGGTGGAACTGGAGGCGGCGCGGAAGCTGGCCGCGCACTTCGGAGCGGCGGACCACAAGGTGGTGACGCTCGCGGCCTTTTCGCACTCCGCCCTCACCGGAGATGCGCCGGTGCCCAAGCACGCCAGCGTAGCGGAGATCGGCAGCGAGATCCCGGTAACCTATGTGCCGGCGCGCAACACGGTCTTCCTGGCGGTGGCGCTGGCGTGGGCCGAAGTATTGGAAGCAGGCGATATCTTCATCGGGGTGAACGCGCTCGATTACTCGGGCTATCCGGATTGCCGGCCGGAGTTCGTTCAGGCGTTTGAGCGGATGGCCAACCTGGCGCTCAAGGCAGCGGTGGAGGGACGCATGCGCGTGCGCATCCATACCCCGCTGATCGGGATGAGCAAGGCCGATATCGTGCGGCTGGGGAAGGAACTGGGGGTGCCCTTCGGGCTGACCCGCAGTTGCTACGACCCCGGGCCCGAGGGGCAGCCGTGCGGCGCCTGCGATTCCTGCCTGCTCAGGCGCAAGGGCTTCGAGGAGGCAGGAGTTGAAGATCGCTGAGATCTTCTACTCGGTGCAGGGCGAGGGCGTGCTGGTGGGAGTGCCGTCGGTCTTCGTGCGCACCAGCGGCTGCAACCTGCGCTGCCGGTGGTGCGATACGCCGTACACCTCCTGGGAGCCGGAAGGGCGCGAGATGTCCCGCGAAGAGATCGTGGAGACCGCGGCGGGCTACGGCGCGCGGCACGTGGTGGTGACCGGCGGGGAGCCGGTGCTGGCCGCGGGGATTGTGCCGCTGACCGAAGCGCTGCGGGAGCGCGGCATGCACATCACGGTGGAGACGGCGGGCACGGTCTTTGCGCCGGTGGCCTGCGACCTGATGAGCATCAGCCCGAAGCTCTCCAATTCGACGCCGGAAGGCGAATGGGCCCGGCGGCACGAAGAGCGGCGCATCCAGCCGGAGGTGCTGCGGCGGCTGATGGCGGCTTACGACTACCAGCTCAAGTTTGTGATCGCGCGGCCGGAGGACGTGGAGGAGGTGCGCGAGCTGGTGGAGCGGCTCGCGGCGGCGCGGGAGCGCGTGGTCCTGATGCCCGAGGGGACCGATGCGGCGGCGCTGCGGGAGCGCGGCGCGTGGCTGGTGGAGATCTGCAAGCGGGAAGGGTTCCGCTTTACTCCCAGGCTGCACGTCGAGCTGTGGGGCCATTGCCGCGGGGTATAGCGCGGCTCAGACGTAGCGCACGATCCATTCCGCCACCGCGGCGGGCTTGGCGCCGCCTTCGATTTCAACCACGGCCGACCAGGTGATCTGGACGCCGCCAGAGACATCGTCGATCGAGGCCAGGGTGAAGCGCGCGCGCACGCGGGAGCCGCAGGGCACGGGCGCGGGGAAGCGCACGCGGTTGACGCCGTAGTTGAGGCGCATGCGGAAGTCGCCCTGGATGTCTACGGCTTCGCGGGAAAGCTGGCTGAGCAGCGCCAGGGTAAGGAAACCGTGGGCCAGGGTGCGGCCGCCGGGCAGCTCGCGGCGGGCGCGTCCGGCGTCCACGTGAATCCACTGGCGGTCGCGGGAGGCTTCGGCAAACAGGTCGAGATCGCGCTGGGTGATCTCAATCCAATCGCTGACGCCGATTTCCCGTCCTACGTGGCGGCGTAACTCATCGATGGTGGGCATAGGCTAACGGAAGCTGCGCAGGGCGGCGCCCGGCAGGTGCGGGACGCCGTTGAACTCGAAGAGCAGGAGTACGCCATCGTGGAGCCGGAAGGTGGTGATGGCGCTGTTGTACATCACGCCGGCAAGCGGCAGGATGTGGTCGTTCGCTGCGCCCAGCGCCATCGCCACCCAGATGGAGATGGGGATGGCGGAGGTGAAGACGACGATGGATTCGTCGGGACCAAGGCGGGGCAGGGCGTTGAGGCGATCCTGGACGCGCGCGATAAAGGCTTCCCAGCTTTCGGCGCGGGAGGAGTAGCGGCCCTCGACCCAGGCCTCGACGATGGCGGCGTCGCAGCGGGACCAGCGGCGGTGCACCTCGTGGCTGCCGTCGGCGGCCAGGCGCTGGAGTTCGGCGAACTCGCGGCGGAATTGGGCGTCTTCGGCGGCGATGGCGGCGGAGATGTCGCGGTAGACGGTGTCGAGGTCGAATTCGTTCCAGCCGGGGTCGGTGACGATTTCGGGGAACTCCAGGCCGCGCGCGGCGTAGGCGCAGGCGGCTTCGGCGGCGGTTTCGCGCTGGCGGCGCAGGGAACCGGAAAGGGCCGCGCGGAAACAGATGCCCTGGGCGGCCAGGTAGTCGCCCGCGTGGCGCGCCTGGGTGCGGCCCAGGGGAGAGAGTTCGTCGTAAGCCTGGCGGGTGCCGGCCTGGCCGTGGCGAACGAGATAGATGCGGCTCAACGGCGCGCCTCCGCGGCCTGGCGCGGTGTAC
>JAWLGN010000361.1:0-4865 GCA_041685075.1 Bryobacteraceae bacterium | reverse complement strand
TTCGAAATACTGCACGCAGTAGGGACGGGTGTGCTCGCTATCGGGCCGGCGGTCGATCAGCACGGTGGCCCTGGTCTCGGAGAACACGGCCTTCACGATATCCAGCGCGTCGAGGTCCTCGAAGATTCTGGCCCGCACCGTCCGGGTCATGGCCCAGACCCTTGGAACCAGCTCGATGCCGTAGAGGTGGCGGCCGTGCTCGTCCACCCCGAGTTCGTCGACCGAGGATATCTGGGCGAGGAGCCTGCGCGGGCAGTTCCTGAGTTCGATGGTGAAGATGACATCCTGGCCCAGCAGGCTGGAGGCCGGAACGAAAGTCCGGCTCTGCGCCAGAAGATGGAATTGGAAGAGCCTGGATACGGCCTCCTCGCCGGTGAAACTACGGATCAACAGATCGCAGTCTCCGTTTTGTAGCGCCAGAGTAAAGAATCGGGTTGTAGCCGCCGGGTGGAGCATTGTGAACCCGGTAGTGTATCATGCCACCCGCTCCGGGCCGGCGCTGTCCGCAAGTCCATAGAAAATTTCAATTCCCTCCATAGAAACGTTCCGTTTGGCGGCCGCGGCGGCCGGGTGCAGAATGGAGTGGAAGAACGATCCGGCAGTTACCCCGCTAGGGAGGAGATATCTAAGTGATTCTTAGTACGCATCTCGTGTTACTTGCCCAAGCTGTGCCTGCGACGGCGGTAAACGAACTCGAGGCCAGGCTGGACGAGTTAGCCTCGGCGACGGGCGCGGCCCAGAGCGCGGGAGACAACGCCTGGATGCTCATGAGCGCGGCGCTCGTCCTGATGATGACCGGCCCTGGGCTGGCGTTGTTCTACGGTGGGCTGGTGCGCCGCAAGAACGTGCTGGGCACCATGATGCAGAGCTTCGCCCTGATGGCCCTGGTGACGGTGCTGTGGGCGGTGGTGGGCTACAGCCTGGCCTTCTCGGAAGGCAATCCCGTGGTGGGGGGGCTGCGCTTCGCCTTCCTCGACGGCGTGGGCAGCGAACCCAACCCCGATTACGCCGCGGGCATTCCCCAGCAGACCTTTATGATCTTCCAGTTGATGTTCGCCATCATCACCCCGGCGCTCATCTCGGGCGCTTTCGCCGAGCGCATGAAGTTCAGCGCCATGCTGCTATTCACCACCCTGTGGGCGCTGTTCGTCTACTTTCCTATGGCCCACATGGTGTGGGGCAAGGGCGGGCTGCTGAACGCTTTTTCCGGCGGGCTGCTGCCATGTCTGGACTTCGCGGGGGGCACGGTGGTGCATATCACCTCCGGCGTTTCGGCGCTGGTCTGCGCGATATACCTGGGGCGGCGCCTGGGCTATCCCGGCGACGCGCTGAAGCCCCACAACCTGGTGCTTACGGTGATGGGAGCGTGTCTGCTGTGGGTGGGCTGGTTCGGCTTCAACGCCGGCAGCGCGCTGGGCGCCTCCGGCCTGGCATCCAGCGCCTTTGTGGCCACGCACTTCGGCGCAGCGGCCGCCACGCTGGGGTGGATGATCATGGAGTGGTGGAAGCTCGGAAAACCAAGCGTGCTGGGAGCGGCTTCGGGCGCCGTGGCGGGGTTGGTAGCGATCACACCGGCCGCCGGCTTCGTCCGGCCGTTGCCGGCGCTGGCGATCGGTTTCGCCGCCGGCGTGGTGTGTTATTACATGGTCGCTAAGGTGAAAAGGGCCGTTGGTTACGACGATTCGCTGGACGCCTTCGGGGTGCACGGCGCCGGCGGAACCCTGGGTGCGCTGCTTACCGGCGTCTTCGCCACCAGCGCGGTCAACGACGGCCTGCGGGATGCCGCCGGCAACCCCCTGCCGCTCGGCTTGGTGGACGGCAACGCCATACAGGTGCTCTATCAACTGGGCGGCGCCGCCGTCGCCTGGCTGCTGGCACTGGTGGGCACGGTCGTGATCCTCAAAATCTGCGATGCCGTGGTCGGCTTGCGCGTAGACAAGGAACAGGAAATCCAGGGGCTGGACCTCAGCCTCCATGGGGAAGAAGGATACATCCTGGAGGGGTAGCGTGTTGGCGGAAACCATGAAGAAAATCGAAGCCATCATCCAGCCGTTCAAGCTCGAGGAGGTCAAAGAAGCCCTGAAAGAGATCGGGGTGGACGGCATGACCATCACGGAAGTGCGGGGACACGGGCGGCAGAAGGGCCACAAGGAGATCTACCGCGGTCAGGAATACAAGGTGGACCTGCTGCCCAAGGTGAAACTGGAGTTGGTAGTGCCGGAGGCTCGCGCGGACGAAGTGCTCCAGGCGCTGGCCTTCGCCGCGCGGACCGGCAAAATCGGGGACGGCAAGATCTTCGTCTACCCGGTAGAGCAGGCCATTCGCATCCGCAACGATGACCGCGGAGAAGCGGCACTCTGAGGCTTGGGCGCTGGCGCTCGAGGAGCGCACGGCACAGGCGGACCGGAAGGTTGTGGCCGCGGCCGGGCCGCAACTGCTGCGGGCCATGCCAGAGGGCCTCGCGCTGGTGGCGGTGGGGGGCTTCGGAAGGCGGGAACTGTTCCCCGCCTCCGACGTCGACGTGCTGCTTCTATTCGCATCCCACAATGCGGCCGACGCGGCGCAGGGGGCAGTGGGAGATTTCGTGCGGCGCGTCTGGGACGAGGGCTTGCGGCTGAGCCACTCGGTACAGACACCCGCCGCCTGCGCTTCTCTCCCGGACCACAACCCCGAACTCAGCGTCAGCCTGCTGGACCAGCGCTTCCTGTGCGGCGACCGCGCGCTCTACGACCGCCTGGCCACGCTGCTGCCGCGCACCTGGCGGGCGCAGCGCGACAGGCTGGCGGGGCACCTGGCAAAGCTCACTCGCGAGCGCCACGCGCGCTTCCAGCAGACCTATCATCACCTGGAACCCAACATCAAAGATGGGCCGGGCGGCCTGCGCGACTACAACGTGGTGCGCTGGCTGGCGCGCATCCGGCAGTCGGATGAGGAGCCCGCGCCGGAGTTGCGCGCGGCCTTCGCTTTCCTGGTGCGCCTGCGACTGTTCCTGCACGAGCGCGCCGGGCGCGACCATAACCTGCTGACCTTCGAAGCGCAGGAATGCGCGGCGGCGGAATGGGGCGCCAACCCGGCCGCGTGGATGCGGGAGTACTTCCGCCACGCCCGCACGGTGGCGCGCGCCGCCGAGCGGGCCCTGGACGCCGCCGAGGGCCGGCGCAGCGCCCTGCTGGCAGGCTTTCGCGACTGGCGCGCGCGTCTCTCGAATGCCGATTTCAGCGTTTCGCGCGACCGCCTCTATTTTCGCGCGCCGCTCCAACTGGAGGCCTCGCCCGAACTGGCGCTGGCGGCCTTCGAATTTGTGGCGCGCCACGGAGTGCGGCTCTCGGCGGAGGCCGAACATCGCCTCACCGACGCGCTGCCGCGCCTGGCGGAGTGGTCCTCCGCGCCGCGCCCGCTCTGGCCCTTGCTCCGCCGCATCTGCACGCTGCCGGACACGCCTGCGGCGCTCGCCGCCATGCACGAGACCGGCGTGCTGGGCGCGCTGTTTCCCGAACTGAACGCCATCGACTGCCTGGTGGTGCGCGACTTCTACCATCGCTACACGGTGGACGAGCACAGCCTTGCCGCGGTGCGCAACCTGGTGGGCCTGCGCGCGGAGCGGGAGGAGCCGCAGCGCCGTTTCGCCGACCTGCTGGCCGAAATCGAGGACCTGGCACCGCTGGTCTTTGCGCTCCTGTTCCACGACGTGGGCAAGGCCCAGCCGGATGCTCCGCACGTGCCGGGTTCGCTCGATGCCGCCGCCGCGGCCATGGCGCGCATCCAAATGCCGGAGCACGACCGCGAAACCGTGGAACTGCTTATCCGGAACCACCTGGCGATGCCGGCCATGCTGCAAACACGCGACATCCGCGACCCCGCCACGGCGCGCGAGTTGGCCGCCCTCGTGGGCACCGTCGAACGGCTGAAGGCGCTCGTGCTGGTGAGCTATGCGGACGTCAGCGCGGTCTATCCCGGCGCCATGACGCCGTGGCGCGCCGGCGAACTCTGGCAGCTCTACATGGCGGCGTACAACCAGCTCACGCGCGAACTCCAGACCGAGCGCATCGCACCGGAGGCGCCGTTTCTGGAGGGCTTCCCGGCGCGCTACCTGCGTACACACAGCGAGGAGGAAATCCGCGCGCACCTGGCTCTCGAAGAGCGCAGCCGCGCGCGTGGGGCGGCGGCGGAGTTGTGCCGCGTGCACGGCGCGTGGCGCATGACCCTGGTGGCGCGCAATCGCCCGGGCCTGTTCGCCGCCGCCGCCGGCACTTTGGCTACTTTCGGGATGAACATCCGGAAGGCCGAGGCTTATAGCAACCGCTGGGGCGGGGTGCTCGATGAATTCGTCTTTGAAGACCCTCTGCGCACCCTGGAGCTGAATCCCAGCGAGGTGAACCGGCTGCGCCTGACAGCCGAGCGCGCCGCGCTGGGCAAGGTGAACGTCGCCGGATTGCTGGCCAAGCGCGCCAAACCCGCGGTGGCGCCGCGCCGCCCGCGCCTGCGCCCCTCGGTGGCGTTCGACGGTGAGGTATCCGGCTCCGCGACGCTGCTACAGATCGTGGCGGAGGACCGCCCGGGATTGCTCTACGACTTGGCGTCGGCCATCTCCGCCGCCGGCTGCGATATCGACGTGGTGCTGGTCGATACCGAAGCGCACAAGGCCATCGACGTCTTCTACTTGAGGATGGAAGGCGGCAAGCTGCCGGCCGAGGTCGAAGAGCGGCTGGCCGCGGAACTGCGGGCGATCTGCGGCGTTTCGAGCAGCCCGCCGGCGCGGTGAAACTCCGCTAGAGCTTCATCTCCCAGCCTTCGCGAAACGCCGGACGCGCCAGCCGGTCGGCCTCCGGATTGTTCGTGATGCGGGCGTTCTTGCTGTCCCACTG
>JAWLGN010000360.1:0-4877 GCA_041685075.1 Bryobacteraceae bacterium | reverse complement strand
CTGCGGCTGGATTAGGCGCCGGCTGGCGCTCACCGCGGCATGCGCAGCGCCGGCAACTGGTGCGTTTTCCGCCGTTCCGTGCGGCGTTTTGGTATCCGGCGCGCAGCTAGAATCGAAGTATGACCGATGCCTCCGTGCTCGACCACATCACGCGCCTTCCCCACGGCAAGGCAAACCTCAAGCAGCTCATGCGGGAACTGGGAAGCCGTGGCATGGACCGCGCCTCGATTCAGTCCGCCATCGAGCGGCTGGAAACCCGGGGCGACCTCGTGCGGGTCCGCGCCGGACACTACGTGGCCACCTCTCGCAGCCGCGAGTACGCCGTGGGCCGCCTCCAGGTGCACCGGGAAGGCTACGGGTTCGTCATTCCCTACCGGCCCGTCGACGGCATGGCGGGGGATCTCTTCATTCCTCCGGCGTCGGCTGAAAAGGCCATGCATGGCGATACCGTGGTGGCGCGTATCGGGCACATCGACGCGGAGGGACGCGCCGAGGGCGAAATCCTGCGGGTGATCAAACGCGCGCACCCCACCGTGGTCGGGGAATTTCGCATCACTCGCCGCGGTTCCGTAGTGGTGCCGCACGATGAGCGCATCCAGCAGTGGATCGATATTCCCGACGGCATGGAAATCCCTCCGGCCGGGCGCCAGATCGATCGCGTGGGCGCCCCACCGGTGGTGATCACAGACCCCGTCGACCTGGACGGCATGATCGTCAACGTCGAGCTGATCGAATTCCCCGGCCGCGGCGAGCGCGCTTCCGGCCGCGTGATCGAAGTGCTGGGAAGGCCGGACGACTTCGGCATCGACGTCGAAATCATCATCCGCAAGCACCACCTGCCGCACCGCTTTCCGGCGGAGGTGCTGGAGGAGGCCGCCAGCATTCCGGAGGTGATCGCTTCCTGGGAGTTGGAAGGGCGGCGCGACTTCCGCGACGAAGAGGCCGTCACCATCGACGGCGAAACCGCGCGCGACTTCGACGACGCCGTGTGGGTAGACAGGCTGCCCAACGGAAACTACGAACTGCACGTCCACATCGCCGACGTGAGCCATTACGTGCGTCCCGGCACCCCCATCGACGTGGAAGCGCGCCTGCGTGGCACCAGCGTCTACTTCCCCGACCGCGCCGTCCCCATGCTGCCGGTGGAACTCTCCACCGGCATCTGTTCCCTAAACCCCCAGGTGGACCGGCTGGTGCTTTCGGCCCTTATGGAACTCGATCATAGTGGCGACGTGGTGCACCAGGAGTTCGTGCGGGGCGTCATCCGCAGCGCCGAACGCATGACCTACACGGCCGTGCACGCGCTGCTGGAGGGCGATCTCGCGCTGCGCAGCCGCTACCGGAATCTGGCGCCGCGCTTCGAACTCATGAAGGAGCTGGCGCTGATCCTCAACCGCAAGCGCACGCGCCGCGGCTCGATCGACTTCGACCTGCCGGAGCCCATCATCGAGTTCGACGAGTGGGGCCAGATGACCGGCGTGACCCGCGCCGTCCGCAATATCGCGCACCGCATCATCGAGGAGTTCATGCTGGCCGCCAACGAAGCGGTAGCCTCCCACATGGCCGCTTTGCCGTTTCTGTACCGCATCCACGAGCCGCCCGATCCCAAGCGCGTGATGGAGTTCGAAGAGGTGGCCGCCACCTTCGGCTACTCGCTGGGCGCGGGAGCCGTGCCGGTCCAGCGGTTCGGCTTCACCAGCCGCCACCGCGACGGCAGGAAGACGCGCAAGGAGATTCTGGTGCCGCAGCCCATGGCGCTCTCTTCCCGCAACTATCAGAAGCTCGCGGAGAAGATCGCCGGCAAGCCCGAGGAGCGCATCCTGAGCTACCTGATGCTGCGCTCGCTGCGGCAGGCGCGCTACAGCACGGAGAATCCCGGCCACTTCGCCTTAGCCGCCAAGACCTACACGCATTTCACCTCGCCCATCCGGCGCTACCCGGACCTGATGGTGCACCGGCTGCTGGTGGCGGCGCTGGAAGGCGTCGAGGGCCCCGGCGAAGCGGAGCTGGCTCAGATCGCCGACGCCTGCTCCGCCACCGAGCGCCGCGCCGACGACGCCGAGCGCGAACTGGTGGAGTGGAAAAAGGTGCGGTTCATGACCGGCCGCGTCGGCGAAGAGTTCAACGCCCTGGCCATCAGCACCACCAAGTACGGCATCTTCGTGGAGTTGGAAGACCTGTTCATCGAGGGGCTGGTGCCCATCGACCTGCTCCCCGGCGACCGCTACTACTACCACGAGAACGTCCGCCAGATCATCGGCCAGCAGACCCGCCGGACTTTCCGCATCGGCGACCGCCTGCGCGTGCGCCTCGACCGCGTCGACGACGTCGAGCGCCGCATGCACTTCTCCCTGGTGGAACCGGAACCCGTGCGCCGCAGCCGCAAGCGCCACCGGACGGCATGAAGCTACCGTAAATTGCCGACGCAACGGTTTCTCGAATCCCGCGGCTCGGACTTCAGCCGAATGAGTTCGTCCATCGCTTCATCCTGAACGAGACCGGCGTCCCAACGTTTGATACTCGCAACCTCGACCTCCAGAAACGCGGCAAACGATCGCCGGCTCATTCCAAGATGCGCGGGTAGGTCCTTCAGCTCTCGTGACGTCAGTAATCCGTGCTTCCGGCGGTACGCATCCGCGCTCGCAATGGTGTAAGCATTCGACTGTTCATCCGTCAGCACCTGGAATCCGCAGCGAGCGCAGACCATGGCTGCCGTTCTTACAGGAACCTGCTCTCCCCGTACATCGGCAACCAGCGCGGCGAGCTTGCCGGCCATCTTGCCCTTGTTACACTGAAAGCACTCCATCGTTTTTCTCGTTTCTCTGGACACACGAGGCTGGGGCAAGCTCTCTACCCCGCCCCGGCGGCGCGGCCTTCGGCTACTTCTTCATAGAAGCGTTCGTAGAGCGGGATGATGCGGTCGGCGCAGAAACGGTCGGTGGCGGTGCGGCGGGCAGCCTGGGACATCTTCCGATGCAGCGGTTCCTTCGCCAATAGCTCCGTTACCCGGGCGGACTGTGCGGCGATGTCTCCCACCGCCTCCAGGTAGCCGTCGGCGCCATGGGTGATCAACTCCGCGACGCCGCCCACCCTGGTGGCTACCGGCACCACCCCGCAGGCCATGGCCTCGAGCGCCGCCAGCCCGAACGACTCCAGCTCGCTCGGCATCAGCAGCACGTGCGCCAGCGGCAACAGGCGCTCCACGTGATCCTGCTTGCCCAGAAACGTAACCTGTTCGTGGACCCCCAGATCGCGCGCCAGGTGCTCGGCCGGGCCGCGGTCGGGACCGTCCCCCACCATCAGCAGATGCGCGGGCACCTTGCGCACCACCTCGGCCAGAATGCGGATGCAGTCGCTCACGCGCTTCACCGGGCGGAAGTTCGACACGTGGATGAGCAGTTTCTCGCCGCCCGGAGCGAACATCTTGGCCCGGGCCTTCTGCCGGTCCGGCCGGTACAGCTCGCAGTTGACGAAGTTCCTGATCACCCGGATATCGCGCGCAATCCCGAACACCTCCACCGTCTGCCTGCGGAGGTACTCGCTGATGGAAGTCACGCCGTCGGACTGTTCGATGGAGAACTTCGTAATGGGAAAGTAGGAGCGGTCCGTGCCCACCAGCGTGATATCGGTGCCGTGCAGCGTGGTGACGAACGGCAGCCGCCGCGTGCGCGCCAGCATCTGCTGGGCGAGCAGCGCGGAGATCGAGTGCGGGATGGCATAGTGCACGTGCAGCACGTCCAGCGCATAGGATTCCGACACCTCCGCCATGCGGGAGGCCAGGGCCAGGGAGTAGGGCGGATACTGGAACAGCGGGTAGTTGGAAACCTCCACCTCGTGGTAATGGATACGCGGAATCCCGGGGTCCAGGCGAATGGGATTCGAATAGGTGATGAAGTGCACGTGGTGCCCGCGGTTGGCAAGTTCCAGCCCCAGCTCCGTGGCCACGATGCCGCTGCCGCCGTATGTGGGATAGCAGGTGATGCCGACGTTCACTTTTCGAGGGTAACACTCCCGGCGGGACGCAGAATCCCCGCTCCGATGCGGCCCTGTAAATTCTCATCCGGCGAGGGACGAGTGCCGCCGCCAAACCAGACCCGCACCTCGCCGTTTTCGGCCGGCTCGACCGAGGCATCACAGACCACCACGCTGTTCCAGGGTTGATGGCCCGCGATGGCGCCGCCCACCCGTTCCCACGCCACGCCGTCGCGCGAACGGGCCAGCCCCATGCGGCGGTGCTCCCTGCGGTCGCGCCCGGTGTAGAGCATCCACCACCAGCCATGGGCGCGCCAGGCGGCCGGCTCCCCGAGCCCTACTTCGTCGAAGGCGCCGGGCGCGCCCAGTTCCATCACCGGGTTGGCGCGCAGCTTCTCCCAGCGGACGCCGTCGCGGGAGCGCGCCAGCCCCAGCCGCTGGCGGCGCGCGCGGTCCTGCCCCAGGTAGTACATGTAGAACCAGGGTTCGACGCGAATGACGTACGGGTCGGCCACGCCGCGCTCGTCCCAGCTTCCGCGCGGTCCGGGCGAAAGCACGGGCGCGCCGTGCTTCCTCCAGGCCAGCCCGTCGGGCGAGCGCGCCAGCCCCAGGCTGGGCACGTCACGGCCGCCGGCCTGGTACCAGTAAAGGAACTCGCCGCCGTGGACGAGCGCGGAACCGTTGGCGGCAATGTAGTCGCCTTCCCAGGTGTGGGGATCGGGCGAGAGCACGCGCCCGCGGCGGGTCCAGGCGATGCCGTCGGGCGAGACCGCCGCGCCGGTATGCCAGGCGCGCCCGTCGAAGCCCGAGTAGAAGTTCCAGTAGAGGCCGTTGTGCCGCACCACCGAGGGGTTCAGTGCGTCCACGGCATCCCACGCGCCCTCCGCGCCGCGGTCGAGCACCGG
>JAWLGN010000359.1:0-4923 GCA_041685075.1 Bryobacteraceae bacterium | reverse complement strand
ACGCAGGGCTGCGGGAGGGGCGCGTCCATGCGGCCTTCGAGTGGGAAGCGCGGGACGGCCTGGTGCTCGGCTGGCACCTGTTCGACGCCGAGACCGGCACCGTGATCGACGACGGCCCGCGGGTGGCGCCCGAGGGCGACGGCTGGCGGAAGGTGTCGGTCGAGTGTGAACTGCCTGCGGAGCCGGGCCGCTACCGCGTCTTCATCTCGCCGCTGCGCGAAAACGTGCGCTGGGAGTACGAAGCCGGGCAGCCGTTCGTGCTGGTGGAAGCGGCGGTGGAGGGCGCCGGCGCGCGCATCGAGCGGGTGGGCATCACCACGCGCGCGGCGCTCGCGCGGCGGGACTTCGTGCGCTCGCTCGGCCGCGCGATGTACTACCCCGCGCGCACGGTGTGGCGTAACCGCAGCCTGATCCGCACCATGGTGCGGCGCGACATCCTGGGGCGCTACCGCGGCTCTTTCGGCGGCGTCTTCTGGACGGTGCTGAACCCGCTGCTGTTGATGCTCACCTACTTCTTCGTTTTCGGGGTGGTGTTGCAGGCGCGCTTTGCGGGGGACCCGAGCCGCTCCGGATTCGCTCTCTACTTCCTGGCGGGAATGCTGCCGTGGCTGGCGTTCTCCGAGGCCGTGGGCCGCGCGCCATCGGTGATGCTGGAGCATCGCAACTTCGTCAAGAAGCTGGTGTTTCCGGTGGAGACCCTGCCGGTGAACCTGGTGGCCGCGGGGCTGGTGAGCCAGGCGTTCGCGGTGCTGCTGTTCACGGCGGGCTTCTGGGCGGTGCGCGGCGGGGTGCCGGCTTCGATCGTCTGGTTGCCGGCGCTCGTCGTGCCGCAGGTGCTGTTCACCGCGGGGGTGTGCTGGTTCCTGGCGGCCCTGGGGGTCTTCGTGCGGGACCTGGGGCAGTTCATAGGGTTCATCCTGACCCTGTGGTTCTTCCTGACGCCCATCTGTTATCCGGAGGCCTCGCTGCCGGGATGGGCCCTGCCGGCGCTTTCGAAGAACCCGATCTATGTGCTGGTGCGCGGCTGGCGGGATATCTTCCTGGAGGGCAGCGCGCCGGCCTTCGGACCGCTGTGGAAGCTGTGGGCGCTCTCGGCGGCGGTGTTCGTGGGGGGGCACGCCTGGTTCTACAAGCTGCGGCGCTCGTTCGCCGATATCCTTTGAAGGCCGGCACGTTACAATTGAATCATTGCAGAACATCTGGCACGCACTACAGGCGCTGAGCGCCACACTGGCCTCCTGGGGTCCATGGGGCATCCTGCTGCTCGGGTTTATCGACTCGGCGGGCATCCCCGTGGCGGTGGCGATGGATGTGCTGATCGTGCTGCTGGCGGTGAGCGCTCCTGAGCGGGCCTGGCTGGGAGCGACGATGGGGGTCGTGGGATCGGTGGCGGGGAACGTGGTGCTGTTCCTGGCGGCGCGCAAGGGCGGGGAGCGGTTCCTGGAGCGCGCGCCCGCCGGCGGCCGCACGCTCCGGCTGCGCGGCTGGTTCGAGCGCTACGGCATGACCACGGTCTTCATCCCGGCGCTGGTGCCGATTCCGCTGCCGCTGAAGATCTTCGTGATTTCCGGAGGCGTGCTGGGGACGCGGCTGCGGGTCTTCCTGACGGTGATTACGGCGGCGCGGGTGATGCGCTACTTCGGGCTGGCCTGGCTGGGGGTGCTGCTGGGGCAGGAGGCGGAGGGCTTCCTGCGCGAGCACGCCTGGACGTTGACGGGCGTTGCGGCGCTGCTCTTCGTGCTGATGTACGCGCTACTGCGGCTGAGCGAGCGGCGGCGGCGCGACCTCATGCGCGGCGCATGAGCGCCACCGCGCGGAAATCGGCCACCTGATTGGGCTTGACCGTGCCGGTCAGGCGAGGTCATACTGGACTCGACTGCGTGAGGTGTTCGCATGAGGCCTGTTACTTTGTTGGCTGCTCCCGTAGTAGCTTTGCTTTGGCTTTGTTGTGCCCAGCCATGTTCTGCCTCAGATGCAGCGCCACTGAGGACGGTTTCTATCCCGGTCGATTTTGATCCTCTCCATTCGCCCGACGGCTGGAGTAACGGCTTCTGGGTCGGATACAAGCGAGGGCTGGCGCCGGGCCAACTCCCTGAGTTTCGAACCTTCGATCGCGATGGTAATGAGGTGCTCCGCGCCACGCCGCTATCACTTCCCGGCGCATATCACACGGTTGTTCATGCCGCCGCCGCAACACGCGACGGGGACGTGATTGCGTCGGCCGAAGTATGGAGCAGCCCTGGAGAGAAGGCGCCGGCTCTTTGCAAGATCAGCCGCTCCGGCGAGGTGCTCTTTGTAGCAAGGACGGACAAGTTTATAGGCCGGTCCCTCGCAGTAACTCCTGATGGGGATATCTGGTCGCTTGGTTCCCGTCTCAGGCACCCATTGGACCCAAAACAGGATTATGAAGTTTTGGAGCGGTACGACGCTACTGGAAAGTTGAAGTCGCGCGCATTGCTGCGATCGAGTTTCGGTGTGAAGTTCGATCCGGCGATACTGCACGATTTTGGCGAGCCAAGAGTAGTTGCGTCGGCGACAAGGGTTGGGGTAGTAAGTCCGGGCGCGCGGGCGTGGGCAGAACTTAGCCCTACCGGAGAGGTGTTGGATCGCTTCACTGTAAATCCCCCTGCGGCCCCGGACGGAAGCGTGGCTGAATTAGCGCGCCTGGTGATGTCAGATGACAACGAGGTCTACGCTTATTTCGTCGTCGCTCGCCCCGCAGGCTCGACGCAGGCTCCCTTCTTTGGCATCTACCGGTTTGAAAGGTCTGCCCATCGTTGGGCGCCGCTCCCGGCTTACTCCTTGTTGGGTAGCTTTGGCGGCCTCTTTGGGATAGACGGCAACGCTTTGATCCGCCGATCGGGTTGCTGCACCTATGGATGGTTTCCGCTGCCATCCGTCGAGTCGGCATCTCTGGTACGCTGAAGAGCGCCGAAGGCGGGGAGGGCCGCTCAGGTGCGGCGCGTGAGCGCCACCGAGCGGATATCGGCCACCTGCTTCCCCGGGATCTCGAGCGCGCGAAGCGTGAGGGTGCCGCGGCCTTTCGGCAGCCGGATGGCGCCCAGGCGCAGGGGGCGGAAGTCCTTCACGAGCGACTCGGTGCGCTTGACGCGGTCGGCCTCGGCTCCTCGGAGCGGCGGATCGTGCGCGGGGGCGATCTTGCCGGTGATGCGCGCGTCTCCGAAGCTTAACTCCACGGTGGCGCCGGTATCGGCGGCGGGGCAGGTGTAGTAGATCTCCGCCACATAGTCGGCGGCCTCGGCCACTTCGATATCCCAGGTGATGCGGCCTTCGGTGGTGGTCCACTGCCTGAAGAAGGAGCAGTTGGGGTGCCGGGAGCTGCGCTCGATGCCGCCCGAGGGGACGCCGTCGCGCGCGGGCAGCACGGTGTAGGGCGCGTAGCCCACGGTGAAGGGGCGGGTGTCGGGTCCGCGGGGCAGCGCTTCTTTGGCCCAGCGGGCGGCGGCTTCGCGCAGGCGGGCGGCGATGGCGGGCTTTTCCGCGGCAATGTCGCGCTCCTGGCGGGGATCGGCGGCGAGATCGTAGAGGCGGCCGGCGGCGTCCAGGCGGTACTGCTGGGTAACCACCGTGACGGACTTGCCGTTGGCGGTGGCCGAGAAGAGCATGCGGTCGGGCCAGTCGCGCTCGCCCGGGCTTTCGAGCAGCGGGCGGAGGCTGCGGCCGTCCAGGGGCTTCGAAGAGGTGAGGGGGACGCCGGCCAGGTCGGCCAGGGTAGGGAGGAGGTCGATGGCGCCGGCGATGCGGCTGACGCGGGAGCCGGGACGGATGCGCCCGGGCCAGCGGATGAAGAAGGGCACCCGCAGGCCGCCTTCATCGAGCGATCCCTTGCGGCCCCTCATGCCGCCGTTCCACCGCCAACTGTTGGGACCGTTGTCGCTGAAGTAGAGCACGATGGTTTCGCGCTCCAGGTCCAGCTCGCGGAGCCGCGCGAGCAGCCGGCCCACGTTCCAGTCGATGTTCTCGCACATGGCCAGCGCGGCGCGGGTCATGAGGAGGTCTTCGCGGGCGGGGTCGCGGTGGCGCATCCGGGGCTGGGAATCGGCGAACTTGCGGTAGAAGCGGTCCGGCACGTGCATGGGGGAGTGGGGCGAGTTGTAGGGCACGTAGCAGAAGAAGGGGCGGTTGCGCCGGCGCTCGATGAAGCCGATGGCGCGGTCGGTGAGGTCGTCGATGATGTAGCCGCGGCCGCGCACGGGCCGGCCGTTGTGGTCGAGCGGGGGATCGAAGTAGTGGCCCCAGTGGCCGGAGGTGAAGCCGTAGTACTCGTCGAAGCCGCGGGCATTGGGGTGGTAGGGGTGCTGAGAACCGCTGTGCCACTTGCCGAAGGCGCCGGTGATGTAGCCGGCGGAGCGGAAGGTGTCGGCGATGGTGGTTTCATCCAGGTTCATGCGCTCGGCGCCGGTGGAGACGCCGCGCACGCCCGAGCGGGGGTGATAGCGGCCGGTGAGGAACTCGGCGCGGGTGGGGGCGCAGACGGGGCAGACGTAAAAGCGCTCGAACAGGGCGCCGTCGCGGGCCAGGGAATCGATGTGGGGAGTGGAGAGGTTGGTGTTGCCGTGGATGGAGAGATCGCCCCAGCCCTGGTCGTCGGAGAGGATGGCGACGACGTTGGGCGGCCGGCGGTCGCGCTGGGCGGCGGCCAGCGGCAGGGCGCCGAAAGCAGCCAGCATCCGGCGCCGGGAGAAGTCGCGGGAGAAAGTCTCTGCCATTAGAGTCGTACGATACCATGACGCGCGCGCGGGAGGGCGGCTGGCGAGCGGGCGGGGGAGGCACGCGCGCGGGTGAATGGCACGCGGCGGCGGGAGGCGAGCGGGCGAACGGGTAGCGCGCGGGGTGGGCGGATGGCGCGCCGGCGATCGGGAACGCGCGACGGGCGGGGAACGCGCGGGTGGGCGGATGGCG
>JAWLGN010000358.1:0-4927 GCA_041685075.1 Bryobacteraceae bacterium | reverse complement strand
AAGCGCCAGTACCGCGCCGGCTTCGAAGTGCCCGAGAAAGTCTGAACTCTGCCGCGTGGGGGCGGCCTCAGATATGCACGGCCGCCCCGGCAGCGTTCAACGGTTCTCCGGGGTCTCCTCCGATGGCTCCGGCGGGAACAACTCGTCAAAAAGTTGCCCGAACGCTTCCGGCCCCTTCCTGGCCGCCTCGAGCGCTTTCCGCAGGTTCTCCTCGATGCGTTTCACTTCTGGATCTTCGGGCACGTGCAACTCCTCTCTGAATCGGGCACTGTGTGGCATGTCTGATGACCCGTGCAACGCTGATTGTGTGGTTGGGCCTGGGCGGCGGCGGACCGCCCCCGCGCGTGGTACGCTGGATGGCTGCCATGTGCCGACTGCTGACACTGTTCGCTGCCGCTGCCATGTGTTTCGCCGCGCCCCGAGCGGGGTTCATCTTCGAGCAGGCTCCCTTTCCATCCTGCCACGCCTCGACGATCGTGGAGACCGCTCCGGGCGAGTTTCTGGCCGCCTGGTTCGGAGGCGCCGCGGAGGGCCGCCCGGATGTCGCCATCTGGGGAGCGCGGCTGCGGGAAGGGAAGTGGTCCGAGCCGTTTGAACTGGCTCGCGAGCCGCAGATTGCCACCTATAACCCGGTGCTCTTTTTCAGCGGTGATGGCGTCTTGTGGCTGTACTACAACTTCGGCCCCAGCCCGCAGACCTGGACCGCGGCGCGCATGTCGAGCCGCGACCGCGGCCGCACCTGGTCGCCCGTGGAGCACCTGCCCGCGGGGGTATACGGGCCCATCAAGAACAAGCCACTGGTGCTCGAGGACGGCGTGATCGTGAGCGGCACTTCGGTGGAGAGCTACCGGTCATGGGCCTGCTGGGTGGAGCGCAGCCGCGATCACGGCCGCACGTGGACGCGCATCGGCCCGATCGCCATGCCGCCCGCCGCACCCGGGGTCCGCACCAGCGGCATCATCCAGCCCGCCATCGTGCCGTTAGGCGGCACGCGGTTGCGCATGTTCGTGCGCGCCACGAGCGACATCGGCCGCATCTGCTATGCCGATTCGGAGGATGCGGGCCTCACCTGGACCGCGCCGCGCCCCACCTCGCTGCCCAACCCCAACAGCGGGATCGACGCGGTGGCGCTGCGCGACGGACGCATCATCCTGGTCTATAACCACACCGCCAAGGGCCGCAGCCCGTTGAACGTGGCTGTGGGCGGCGACGGCCGGGAGTGGCGCATGTTCGCAACGCTCGAGGAGGAGTCCGGCGAATTCTCCTACCCCGCGGTCATCCAGAGCGCGGCGGGCGACGTGCACATCACCTATACCTGGAACCGCCGCCGAATCCGGCACGTCACCCTGCCGCTGGCCGAAATTCCCGCTCCATAAAATCCCATCCGGCGGCGTCCGGGGCTCTTATAATGGAAGTATGGCTAGAGGTTGGGAAAGTAAGTCGGTCGAGTCCCAACAGACCGAGGCGGCCAACGGCCGTCAGCAGCAACCGGATGCCGAGGGGCCAGACCCCGCATCACTCGCAATCCTTCGCAAACAAGAGATTCTGATGTTATCCCGCACCCGTGTGCTGCGGGAACTCGAAAACAGCCAGAACGCCCGGTACAAGGAGATGCTGAACCACGCGCTGGCCGATCTGGACGCACAATTGTCGGCCCTTATGGCAGCCGGATCCGCGGTAAAGGCCGCCACCGCATCATAGTCGTACGCCGGGACGACTCCCGGCTTGCCTAATCTTTGGTTCCAAACGTCACCGCAGTCAAGGTCTTCCCATCAGCGGTGCTGATCATGAGGGCAACTTTCCGGGTGGCATCTTCGCCTCCCAGTGTGCCTCCTGGTGCGGCGCCCGAGTCGTCGAACTCCGAGGTGATCTGCATCCCCGCCGATTCGAGCGCTTGGCGGTAGAAGTCGAAGACTTTCCTCGGCGGATCGGAGGTGGTGAAAGTAAAAACGCCCTCTTCGTTGCCGCCGATATTCCGGGTGAACGCTTCTCCGGGCGCCGCCCCGGGATAGGTGGGGAGCCAGTCGGGCCTTTTTGCACTGGCGCCTTCGGCGAAGCGCATGGATTGATCGCCGGATCTGATCTCGAAAGCGCCGGATTCGCCGCTGCCGCCGGTATCCACGGTGACGGCCTCCTCGCCCTCCTGCCGGAAGGTGATGCGCCCCTGCTTCACGTCCTCGAAGTCCACGGTGGTGACTTTGCCGGAGCTCTTCTCCCGCAGGGTGATGCGCCCGCGGCCTTCGTCCACCTTCACCACTTCGATATCGGGATTCGCGGCGGCGATCATTTTGGTCATGGCCAAGCCGGGGTTTTTCTCCATCAACTCGGGATCGAAACCCGCCTGTTTGACCTTACTGGCGACGAAGAACCCGACCCCCACGACCGCCACCCCGGCCAGCACGACCAGCGTTAACACACCCACCAGGACCCACATCAGCAAGCGGCTCTTCTTCTTCGCGGGTGCGGGCGGCTGAGAGCCCGAAATGGGCGCAGCCGGCGGCGCACCTGCCGCCGGCGCGGGCGGCCGAGATCCCGAAGCGGACGCAGCCGGCGGCGCGCCTGCCGCGGGACCGGCGCTTCCGGCCGGCGATCCGCACTGCACGCAGAAACTCCCCCGAACTTCGGCACCGCAGTTGGTACAAAAAGCCATCTGGTTTTTCCTCCTGAACGCGCCGGCCCTTTACGCCGGTTTACAAATGTAATCCAGCAGAATACCACTAAATCGAGGCGGCCGTTCACTGGCGTCAAGGGGAGAACGCCGCCGACGCCAGCCGGCGCTCGCGGAGCCGGACCGGCGGGGCCGGACGCGCCCTGGCGTCACGCCCCGGAGAGCGCCCGCGTGCCCAGCGCCAGCGCCATCAGCGGGAAATGCTGGCAATACAGGGTGTAGCGCATGTAGAAGACGTTGGGGAAGCCGGTGCCGGTGGCGAAGTCTTCCTTCCAGGTCCCCTCCTCCGTCTGGTTGGCGATCAGGTAATCCACGCCGCGCCGGAAGGCCGGAGTATCAAGTTTGCCGGCCGCCAGCAGCCCGAGCACCGCCCAGGCGGTTTGGGAAGCCGTGCTGGGCGCCGGGACGAAGTGGTCATGCACGTAGCTGGCGCAGCTTTCACCCCACCCGCCGTCGGCGTTCTGCACGGCGCGCAGCCAGTCGGCGGCGCGCTCCATGGCCGCCTTGGCTTCCGGCGCTCCGCTGGCGCGCAGCCCCCGCAAGGCCAGGAAGGTGCCGTAGACATAGGCCACGCCCCACCGCCCGTACCAGCTTCCGTCCTTTTCCTGGCAGGACAGCAGGTACCGCACGGCCTTCTGGAGGCATGGATCCGTCATGTCGCTGCCGCGGCGGCAAAGGCTTTCCATCACCCGGCCGGTGATGTCCGGGCAGGTGGGGTCGAGCATGGCGTTGTGATCGGCGAAGGGCACCAGGTTGAGAATGGCCCAGTCGTTGTCCACGTCGAAGGCGGCGAAACCGCCGTCGCGCGACTGCATGTTGCGCAGCCAGTTGAGCGCGCGCCGCTCGCAGCGGACCTGTGCCTCGTGGTCCGAGGCCCGCGCGTGCTCCATGGCCATCAGCACCATGGCGGTGTCGTCGATGTCCGGGTAGTGTTCGTTCTGGAACTCGAAGGCCCAGCCGCTCGGCTCCAGGTCGGGACGCTTGTAGGACCAGTCGCCGCGGTGGCGCACTTCCTTGGAGATCAGCCAGTCGGCGCCGCGGGTCATGATCTCCGCCGGGGGATTGCCCAACTCGCCCAGCGCGAACATGGAAATGGCGGTGTCCCACACTGGCGACAGGCAGGGCTGGAAGTAGAAGTCGTCGTCCTTTTCGACGATCAGGTCGTCGAATTCCCTGATGGCGCGCACCAGGTCCGGGTGGTCGGATGGATACCCCAGGGCATCGAGCGCCATGATGAAGTACATCATGGCGGGGTAGATGGCGCCCAGGCCCTCGCTGTAGCGCGTGCGGTCCAGCATCCAGTGCTCGGCCTCCCGGATGGCGTGGCTGCGCACGGTTTCGGGCGCCTTGTTTTCCCAGAACTTGAACGCCCGGTCGAGCTGGAGGAAGAAGACCGAGAGGCGCTCCCTGCGGGGCATTTGAAAGCCCTTGCCGGGCAGTGTTAACTCCTGGATGTGGAAGCCCTTCGGCACCGGGCGGCTGCCGCCCCGGGCCTGTACCACCGAGAGCGGCACCAGGATGGCGCGCGTCCAGGAGGACATTTCATAGAGCACCCCGCCGGGCATGAGCACCAGTTCCGGCGGCACGGTGGGGACGTATTGCCGGGGGAAAAGACCGAACAGGCTCAGGTTGATCTTGGTGTAGCTGTTGCACGCCTGCACACCACCGAGCGCCAGGATGCGCTCGCGGAGGCGGGTCAGCACCTCCCCGGATTCCTCCTCCCCGGCCAGCTTCAACGCCGTGTAGGCCTTCACGCAGGCGTTCACGTTGGACGGCCCGCCGGGGTAGATGTTGTAACCGCCGTCGGGCAACTGGCGCCGGAGTATGGAGCGCCGCGCCTTCTGGATACGGTCCCAGGTGGGAGGCTCCCAGCGATCCCCGCTGGGCGGGTACAGCCAGAGCTGCACCAGCATGTAGTCGGACTCCAGCGTGGTGTCGGCCAGTAGATCGCCGCACCAGTAGCCCTGCGGCTTCTGCATGGAGATAAGAGCATCTGCGGCAAGGTGCGCGGCCCGCTCGGCGGCCCGGGCGAGGGCGCGGCGGCTGGCCACTACGGCCGCCGGGCTCACGCGTCTCCGGCTTGCCTCCGCGCTTTCGAAAAATGAATAACCCATGTCTTCTTTCATTATGGATGGGGCGTAGCGGGAAATGTAAGCGCTTCAGCCCGCCCGGCCCCTTGGTACCAGCGCCCCGGGCGAGGGCCGGCGGGAGTTTTCAGCGGGAGTTCATGGAAATTTTAGCGCCGGTTCGATCTTCCGT
>JAWLGN010000034.1:0-28538 GCA_041685075.1 Bryobacteraceae bacterium | reverse complement strand
ACCGATCTGCACGTGCAGAACTTTCTGGATTGCGTGCGAACGCGGAAGACCCCAACCGCTCCCATGCGCATCGGGTTCCAGGCCACTCTGGTGACGCAATTGGCGAATCTGTCACTGAAGCAGGGCCGCCGGATCGAGTGGGATCAGGACCGCCAGCGAGTGAAGGGTTGAATATAGCTGAAAGCTATCTTTTCTCCTGGTACTCCAGCAGCTTCTTCAGGCCGTCGAGCTGGCGGCGCAGGTTGCGTTCTCTGGCCACCAGCATCAGGACATAGAAGACCAGCACGGCCCAGGCGGCCGTGAAGCCGTAAAACATGTAAGTAAAATTGCGTGCGTCCATGAAAACCTCTTACATCGCGTGGGCGTAGCGCCGCATGGCGTCGATTTCCCGCTGCGTCTCCTCCTGGCGCAGCCGCACGGCGGTGAGCACCACCCCGAGCAGCACCATGGCGAGCAGGTTGAGCAGCGCCGTCACGTACCATTCCGCCGGGAAGGAGCCGCCGCCCCAGAAGACCGGCTGGGGATGCTGGGTGCGCCACCACTTGATCGAAAAGATCACGATGGGCACATCCACGAAGGCGAAGATGGAGTAGACCGCCGCAATGGTGGCGCGCTGGGTAGGCTCCTCGATGGCGCGGCGCAGCATCAGGTAGCCCGCGTACAGCAGCCAGCAGACCAGCGCGGAAGTGAGCCGCGCGTCCCAGGTCCACCAGATCCCCCAGATGATGCGGCCCCAGATCGATCCGGTGATCAGGTTGGCCGCCAGAAAGGCCAGCGAAACTTCCGTGACCGCGACTGCGAGCGAATCAAAGCGCATGCGCCGCGTGGTGAGCCAGCCGATGCTCGCCCCCAGCGCCACCAGGGCGCCCACGAAGGCCGCCATGGCCGCCGGCACGTGGAAGAAGATGATGCGGAAAATGGCCCCCTGGCTGGCCTCGTCCGGAAAGCGCAGGAAGATGTGGAAGAGGTTCCGCGCAATCAACAGGGCGGCGATGATGCCCAGGGCGTATAGAAGCTTTTCCCTCATAAGACTCTACCGTTAAGCTACCAAAACCGTCTCCATCAGGAGCAGCGCCAGCGCGGTGAAGATCACGTCGAAGCCCACCAGCAGCCGCAGCCAGGCCAGCAGATCGCCCGCCAGCGGCTCTCCCGCCACCAGCGCGGTGGTCAACTGCATGGCCGCCATCAGCGCGGGAATCAGCACCGGGTAGACCAGCAGCGGCAACATCACCTCGCGCAGCCGGATGTTGACCGTCAGAGCGGAAAAGACCGTGCCGATGACCGTCACCCCCCAGGTGGCCAGTGCCACCACCAGCAGCAGCGGCCAGAACTGCTCCGTCCAGCGCACGTTGTAGAAGATGCCGAAGACCGGCAGCGAGACCAACTCGACCGCCGTCAACAGCACGAAGTTGGCCAGCGCCTTGCCGAGGAAGATGGCCGCGCCGGAGACGGGCGCCGCCACCAGGGCGTCCAGGCAGTCGTTGGGCAGCTCGCGGGCGAAGCTGCGGTTGAGCACCAGGGTGCCGGCGAAGGCGAACACGATCCAGAGCAGGCCGCCGGAAATCAGGCGCGTCTGCTCCTCGGCGGGATCGAAAGCGAAGCTGAACAGCAGCAGGATCACCAGGGCGAAGGCGAAGGAGGCGTTGACGGCTTCCTTGGTGCGCATCTCGGCCCGCAGGTCCTTCCAGGCGATGACGGCGACCTGGCGCGGCAGCGCCGTCCACAGGGAGCGGGCGGCGGGGCGGGTGCGGCGTCTGGGGCGGGTCTCGATGGCCGGCATCAGCTCTCCCCGTAGTGCGCGTAGACCCAGCCGGGGTCGGCCAGCATCTCGGCGGTGCGCTCGCCGGTGAAGGCAACGCGCCCGCGGCTGAGCAGCGCCACGTCGGTAGCCAGTTCCAGCGCCTCGCGCAACTGGTGGGTGGACATGACGATGGTGCGGCCCTCGGCCAGGGCGTGGCGCAACAGCGATTGCAACACCGCGATGGCGCGGTCGTCGAGCGCGGTGAAGGGCTCGTCCATCAGGAGCAGATCCGGTTCGTGGAGGAAGGCGCGGGCCACCGCCAGGCGCTGCCGCATGCCGCGGGAGAACTCCCGCACCAGGCCGTCGCGCACGTGAGCGAGACCCGTGCGCTCGAGCCACTCCTCTGCCGCGCGGCGGGGGTCCGGAAGATCGTAGAGGCGGCCGAACAGCACCAGGTTTTCAAGCGCCGAGAGTTCGTCGTAGACCGAGATGCCGTGCCCGATGAAGCCCATGCGGCGGCGCGCTTCCGCCTCGCGCGGGGTCCGGCCGAAGATGGAGACGCGCCCGCGGCCCGGCTGCGAGAAACCGGCCATGATGCGCAGCAGCGTGGTCTTGCCCGCGCCGTTGCGGCCGATCAGCGCCAGGCAGGCGCCCGGTTCGGCACGCAGTTGAATGTCCCGCAGCGCCGGGAAATCGCCGTAGAACTTCCAGACGCCTTCGACCGCTACCGCCTGGCTCATGTCTTCGGTTTCGCCCGGTAGAGCAGCACGAATCCCAGGGCCAGGATGCCGAAGGCCAGGGCGGTGATCAACCGGACGCGCTCCCAGATCTTGGGCATGATCTGCTGGATCTGGGGCTCGCCGCCGGTTTGCGCCGCTTCCTGTTGCAGGGTTCCGCTGCCCTGGAGCGCCACTTTGAATTCGGCGGCGTCAAGCGCATAGATGTTGGCGTGGGTCTGCGGTTCCTCGCCGATGTGGCGGACGTGGTCGCTGGCCAGCGTCACGCCCGCGGGCGTCACCAGGCGCGTGGTGACGTCGTGCAGCACCTTGCCTTCATAGGCGGAGTCTCTCGAAAACGGCATCAGGTAGCGCAGGTCGATGCGGGTCTCCCCGGGCTTGATGGGGAATTCGACCTTGTAGACGTTCGGGTCGGAGGTCTGGACGGCGGAGCGGTCGACGGGCATACCACCCGGAGAGGTGGCGCTCACCTGGACGATTCCGCGCGCCGCAGGCGGCAACCAGAAGCGCAGGGTGCCGTTATCGGGGTCGTTATAGGTCTTGTTCCCGTCGTTCCGGAAGATGTAAGCCTCGGTGACGTTCAACTGCCCGCCCGCGGGTTCGAGCAGCACCATGTGCTGTTCGATCTGCGCGGCGCCGGGCTTGGAGGAGGCGTTGTAGACCTCCACGCGCATTCCTTCCGAGAGCATCCCGGGAGTCAGCATGTGGCTGTAGACCACGCCATCGAAGATCACCTGGAGGAGCTTAGCGCCCTGGGCGTCCTGCTCGAAGGCGAACTTGCCCTGGTTATCGGTGCGCAGGGTTTCGACCGGCGTCATGCCGCCCTGATCCAGGCGGAAGAGCGTCACCATGGAGTTGGCGGCGGGCTTGCCGGTGGTCTGGTTGACGACGGTGCCCTCCACAGCGGCTACGGCGGGCAGCGCGGCGGCGAGCAGCGCCAGCGTAAACAGCCTCATGATTGCACCGCCTGCATGGGTTTGCCGCATTCCCCGCAGAACTTGAGGGGCTGGGTGAAAGATGCGCCGCATTCCTGGCAGACGTGCTGGTCGGGCGGCGGCGGAGCGGCGGGCGCCGGCGGTGCGGCGCCGGAGCCGGAGCCGAGCGAGACGCTCAGGCGGTCCACTTCGGCCATCACGGCAGCGAGTTCGCGCTGGAGATCCTGCTTGGTGGCCTGATAATCGGCGTCGGAGAGCTTGCCCACGCGGTACTCGAACTGGAGGTCGCGCAGGTTGTCGTAGATGGCGGCTTTCCGCTCATCCAGGTGCTGAAAGGGGGAGACGGGCTCGGGTTGGGGCAGGTTGTTCGGCCGCACCCCGAGCACATAGACGATCGCCGCAACGGCGACGAGGGAACTGATTGCGATAATCATTTAATCCAGTTGCGCCAGGTCCTTTTCGATCTGCTCGTTGTATCGTGCCAGTGCCGGGTCGTCCGGCGCGCCGGCCGGCTGCGGAGCTTTCCGGTAATAGCGCCGGACAAAAAGCCAGATGGCCGCCAGCCCGAAGCCGATGGAAGCGTAGGGCACCACCCAGCCCCAGGCGTTCGGTGCGGCGCGGTAGATGTCCGGCCCGTATTCCGCGATGAACTGGTCGATGATGGCCTGGTCGGAAATGCCGGCCGCCTGCATTTTGGCGATGCGCGCCTTGGCGGGCTTGGCGAAGTGGCACTCCAGCATGGAGCAGGTGGCCACCGTGTCGATGCAGCCGCACTGGCAGGCCAGGCGATGGCCCACCCGGAGCACGTCGACCGTAGCTTTGCGCGCCGGGGCCTGCCCCAGCGCCGCCACTGCCAACAGAATCAGCAGCAGACTATTTTTCCAACCGCGCATACGCATTGGCAACCCCCACGACCTGGGTGCGGGGATACTGCATTTTCACCTTGCTCGGCACCAGCGCTATGAGGGTTCCGCCGAACATCACCAGGCCCCCGATCCAGATCCAGGAGACCAGCGGGAAGATGTAGGCCTGCACGATGGCTCGCTGGTTATCTTCGCTCATGCCGGCGAAGTTCAGGTAGACGTCCTCATTCAGCCGCTTGCGGACCGAGACTTCCGAGGTGCTTTGCTGGCTGGCCTTGTAGAAGCGCCGTTCGGGCCGCAGGGTGGCGACCTCGCGGCCGCCCTTGACGACCGCCATCAAGGCGCGGTGCCAGACGTAGTTTTCGTTTTCGCCCTGCTGGATGTCCATCACCCGGAGGTCGTAGCCGGCCAGGTGCATATGGTCCCCGACCTTCACCTCCTGGGTATCGCTCTGGTTGAAGGCCGTGCCGGTGAACCCGACGAACATCAGGACGATGCCCATGTGGACCAGGTAACCGCCGTAGCGCCGGGTGTTGCGGTGGGTCAGCTCGACGGCGGCGCGGGCGAGGCTCGTCTTATTCCGCGCCGCGATAGCGCGGGAGCCTTTCCAGAACTCGGCCAGCACCGTCAGGGCCACGAACAGGCAGAAGCCGAAGGAGATCAGGGCGTAGAAGTGGCGGACGCCGGCGGCCACGAGGGCGGCCACCAGCACCAGGGCGGCGATGCCGGGCCACTGGAAGTTGCGCCGCAGGCTCTCGACCGAAGTGCGCCGCCAGGCGAATAGCGGCCCCACGCCCGTCAGGAAGAGCAGGAACAGCCCGATGGGGATCATGAGGCGGTTGAACCACACGGCATCGAGCGCGATCCGCTCGCCGGTGAACTTCTCCGAAATGACCGGGAACATGGTGCCCCAGAGCACCGCGAAGCAGCTCGCCAGCAGAATCAGGTTGTTAAACAGAAAGCTCGATTCCCGCGAGACGACGCTTTCCAAACGCGCTTCCGACTTCAGGTAGTCCAGGCGGTCCAGAATCAGGTAGACCGTGGCGGCGATCCCTATAGCCAGGAAGACCAGGAAGTACATCCCTATGGGCGACTGCGCGAAGGCGTGGACGGAGCTGACGATTCCCGAGCGCGTGAGAAAGGTCCCGAAGATGCACAGGAAGAAGGTGGCGGAGATCAGCACCATGTTCCAGACCTTCATCATCCCCTTCTTCTCCTGCATCATCACGGAGTGGAGGAAGGCGGTGCCGCTCAGCCAGGGGAGCAGGGAGGCGTTCTCCACGGGGTCCCATCCCCAGTAGCCGCCCCAGCCGAGCACGTGGTAGGCCCACAACATTCCCAGGAAGATCCCGACCGATTGAAAAAGCCAGGTCCACAGGGTCCAGCGGCGCGTGGTGTGAATCCAACCGTCGCCCGGCTGCCGGGTGATGAGAGAGGCTATGGCGAAGGCGAAGGGCACCGTGAACCCTACATAACCCAGGTAGAGGAACGGCGGATGCAGCGCCATGGCGGGGTATTGCAGCAGCGGGTTCAGACCGTTGCCGTCGGGCACCGCGGTGACCAGCCGGTCTACCGCCAGCACCTGGAACGGACTCGCCACAAAGGCGTTCATCAGCAGGAAAAAGGCCAGCACGGCGGAGAGCGTCGCGGTGACCCAGGGCATCATGTCGCGGTGGCGCCTGCGGTTGGTCCGGACCACGACGGCGGCGTAGGAGGAGAGCAGAAAGCTCCAGAACAGCAGCGAGCCTTCCTGCCCGCCCCACCAGGCGGCGAACTTGTAGAGGGCGGGCATGGCGCGGTTGCTGTGCGATGCCACGTAGGCCAGCCGGAAGTCGCCGGTCATGAGACACCAGACCAGCACCGCCGAAGCCAGGGTCGTGAGCGCCCAGATGGCGTACACTGCCCGCCCGGCACTGACGATCAGGAAAGCATTTCGCTTGAGGCGACCCGCGACCGAGGCCACCGCGGCGTAGACCGCGATGGTGAACGCCAACAGGAGAGCCAGCGACCCAAGGTTTTCCATAAATTCGTGCCCTTCTATGAGGAGGTATCCGCGGCTGCCGGGCGAAGGGGTTCCACGCCCCTAGATACTGCCCTTCTGGTTATTGTTCAGGGGAATCTGCGCGGGATGCGTTTGCCCCGGCTTGGGTTCGTACTTGGAGGCGCACTTGGCCTGAATCCTGCTTGCCTGGAAGACGCCGTCCGGTCCCAGCTTGCCGTCGGCCAGAGCCTGGGCGCCGTCGCGGAAGGTGTCGGGCAGCGGGTCTCTGCCTTGATAGCAGACCTGCAGGCGCTGCTGGTCCTGCACCAGCACGAACTCCACCATGTTGCCCACCCGCTTGATGGAGCCGCCCTCCACATCGCCGGCGACGCGCAGGCGCTTTCCCTCCGCCTGGCTCCCCATCTGCTCGAGTTCGGCGACGGTCTTGTAATAGGTCTTGGTTTCGTTCATCCCGGCGGCGGCCAGCCAGACCAGGGTTCCGATGACCAGTACGATCAAAACGGCGAATTTGCCGTATCGGCGCATACGAGCCCTCTGATTTTTCAGTATACCCCGAAACGGGTGTTGGTTTTTCGTACAGATGTGGATTTCACTGGGTGCGTGAGCGCGCCGGGCAACTGCTAACATTTGTGGGATGCAAGAGAAATCACAGCGCGAACATGCATGGTTACAACGTCTTACGGGGGAGTGGGTGCTTGAGGGCGAGGCTGACATGGGGCCCGGCAAGCCGCCGGCCAAGAGCCGGGGAACCGAGCGTGTGCGCCCGCTCGGCGGGCTTTGGATCATCGCCGAAGCGGAGATCGAGATGCCTGGCAGCGGCGCCGGCCAGTCGGTGATGTCGCTGGGGTACGATCGGCGCAAAAAGCGTTTCGTGGGCACGTGGATCGGCTCCATGATGAGCAACATGTGGGTGTACGAGGGCACGCTCGACGAGGAGGGGCGGGTGCTGACGCTCGACACCGAGGGTCCCGCGATGTCTGACGAGGGCAAGACGGGCCGCTACCGCGACATCATCGAATTCGACGGCGCCGACCGCCGGGTGATGCGTTCCGCGGCGCTCGGCGACGACGGTACGTGGCGCGAATTCCTCCGCGCGGAGTACCGCCGGACTGGCCGGTAAGCGTGTCAATACCCGCCGCCGTCCACTTCCACCTTGCCGCGGAAGGTCCAGTAGACGATCACGTTGTAGGCCAGCACGAAGGGCATCCCGATGCCCGCGATGATCGCCATAATACCGAGGGTCTTGGGGCTGGAAGCCGCGGTGTAGATGGTGATGCTGTTGGCCGGGTCGTTGCTGGCCGTCACCATGTTGGGCCACAGGGCGATGGCGAAGAGCGCGATGAGGGTGAGGATCGCCACCGACGACGAGAAAAACGCCTGAAACGGCTTGCCGGCGTAGATGGAGCGCGGGATGTTCGCCACCGCCAGCACGCTCAGAATCACGATGGCTACGGCCCAGGGAAAGTGGGCGAAGTTGGCGGTGGCGCGCGGGATGGCCACCAGGGTGTACATGGAGCCCAGCACCCAGAGCACCAGGAACAGTCCCCAGGAGTGCCACATCCAGTTGCGCAGGCGTTCGAGCAGCGGGCCTTCCGGCGTCTTCAGGTAGAGATAGAGGGCGCCGTGCATGGCGAACATGCTCACCACCACCAGGCCGGCCAGGATGGGGTAGGGGCGCAGCAGGTCGAGCGGCGAGCCTGTAAACACGCCCCGTTCGTCGAGCGGGATGCCGATCATGGCGTTGCCCGCCGCCACCCCGAACAGGAAGGAGGCCAGCAGGCTGGCGAGGAAGAAGCCTGTGTCCCAGGTGCGGCGCCAGGCGCGCGACTCCATCTTGCCGCGGAACTCGATGGAGACCCCACGGAAAATCAGGGCGAACAGCAGGAAGGTGAAGGGCATGTAGAAGCCCGAAAAGACCGTGGCATAGGCGTTGGGGAAGGCGGCAAAGAGCGCGCCGCCGAAGGTGACCAGCCAGACCTCGTTGCCGTCCCAAATGGGGCCGATGGCGTTGAGGAAGATGCGGCGCTCGCGGTCCTCGCGGGCCAGCGGATGGAGAATTCCCACCCCCAGGTCGAAGCCGTCGAGCACGGCATAACCGGCCAGCAGCCCGCCCAGCCCGATGAACCAGAACAGATGCAGATCGAACATGGGGCTAGCGCTCCTCCTCGTCGGGCTGCTTGGCCTCCGACATGGAGTCCTCGTGGAGCGTGCGGGCGGCGGCGGCCTCGTCCAGGCCGCGCCGGGTGGTGTGCTCCGGCATGGCGACCGGCACGGGGCCGGCATGGATCTTGTGGTTCAGCACGAACAGCCATACCCAGAAGAGCAGGATGTAGATCAGGCTGTAGCCGATGATGGCGGTCCACACCTGCGGGGCGGTGATGTTCTCCGAAACCGCATCGACCGTGCGCAGTCCCTCTTCCAGACGATACTGGACCATGCCGGCTTGGTCGAAGACCACCGCGCCGGAGGCGTCCCGCACTACCGAAGGGTGCACGATCCAGGGCTGCCGGCCTACTTCGGCGGCCACCCAGCCCAGCTCGTTGGCAACGAAGGGCCCAACGACGGAGACGACGAAGATCCACATCAGCCAGCGCTTCTCGAACAGCCTGCCGCGCAGCCGCAGGTAGGAGGCGTAGAGCGTGAGGGCGGCAAAGTACACCCCCAGCGCCACCATAATATGGAAGCTGGCGTAGGAGAGGTTCAGGGGCGGCCAGTCTTCGGGGCGGAAACGGTCCAGTCCGATCACCGGGGCATCGAAGTCTCGGTGCAGGAGGAAGCTGAGGCCTCCGGGGATAGTGGGGGCGTAGCGCAGCCGGCGTTCCTCGCGGTCGACGTAGCCGAAGAGGCTGAGGTCGGCGCGCCCGGTTTGGAAGTGGCCTTCGAAGGCGGCCAGCTTGGCGGGCTGGTAGCGGGCCACCATGCGGGCGTTCAGATCTCCGGAGAACAACTGCAGGACGCTGAAGACGGTGGCGAAGATCAGGGCGCCGGAGAAGGAGCGCATGGCGAAATCCCGGTGCCGCCCGCGCAGCAGGTAATACGCCGAGATGCTCATGATGAAAAAGGCGCCCAGGATGAAGGCCCCGATCAGGGTATGGGTGAGGCGGTTGATGGTGGAGGGATTGAGCAGCACCTGGGTGAAGTCCAGCACCTCGGCGCGCATGACAGGCTTGCCGTCCACCACCCAGGGCGCGCCGTCCCGCATCAACTGGACGATGTGATGGCCGGCGGGCGTCTGCTGCCAACTGTTGGCCACGATGATCCACACGGCGGAAAAGATGGAGCCCAGCGAGACCATCAGGGTGGCGAAGAAGTGGAAGCCCGCGCTCACCTTGTCCCAGCCGAAGACCAGCACCGCCAGGAAGCCGGACTCCAGGAAAAAGGCGAAGATGCCCTCGGCGGCGAGCGCCGAGCCGAAGACGTCGCCCACGAAACGGGAGTAGGGGGCCCAGTTGGTGCCGAACTGGAACTCCATGACGATCCCGGTGGCCACCCCTATGGCGAAGGTGACGGCGAAGAGGCGGGTCCAGAAGCGTGCCGCGGTTTCATAGATGGGCTCGCGCCGCTTCAGGTACATGCCTTCGAGGTAGACCATCACGACGCCCATCCCTATGGTGAGGGGAGGGAAGAGGTAATGGAACATGATGGTGAGGGCGAACTGAATGCGCGAGAGCAACGCGACATCGTCCATGGGACCTCCGGGAGATCAGCAAGCCATTGTCGCGCATGGTTTCCCGGAGGTCCGTATGGGCGTGTACAGAGGAGGCCGTCAGCCGTCCGACCGCGCCTGCGGCGTGGTTGGGGAGAGCAGTCAGCCACTAATCGCTGCCAGCTCTACCGCCCGGGGTCCGGCACGGGGCGCTTCTTGACCACGCTCATGGCGGCCAGGATGATGTTGTTGTCGCCGATTTTGCGGCCGCGGGCGTCGATGAAACCGGAAGTGCCCTTCAGCCGGATCTCCTTAATCACTTTGCCAAGCCGCGGGTTGGTCCATTCGAAGGCCTGGAAAATGCCCGCGCCTTCGATTGCTACGGGCGCGGTTTCGTAACAATAGCGCGAGAGCCGGTGGTCGACGATGTTGACGCCGTTGCGGAGCGGTATGGTGGCGACGAAGCCGTCCTCGTAGAGGACTTCATACCAGCCCAGCAGGTCGGCGCTATCGGCGAAGTTGTAAATCGTGTGGTAGGACATGGTGTTGCCGGCGCGCTTGGCCAGGGCGTGGAGGAACACGATGCTGGTGGGGTCCTCGCCCAGTGGGATGGGGGCAGATGTCCCGCCGGAACCCACCACCACCGGGTCGGCCACCTGGAAGCCCACGCGGCCGGCGGCGGCGGAGCCGGGTTTCCAGGCGGGAATCGAGAGGGCCTTTACGGCTGCCGCGGCATCGCCTCCGGGGAGCCGTACCGGGGCCACCTGGTCGCCGAATTCACTGGGTCGCGCCGTTCCGCTGAGATTGCGGCGGATGGCGGGCATCATCTCCTGGAGCTGCCGGGTGAACTGGCTGCGGTCGATGGGAGCGCCGGTCCAGAGCATGGCGGCGCCGGCGGTGAACTGCCCCACCAGGTCCTTGCCGAAGGTGAGTTCGGTGGTGGCGGCCCAGGCCGAAGGCGCGCCGCCTAACACGCCGCGGCGCCGGATGCGCGACTCCCAATTCTGGATGGAAGGTTCGAGATTGCCGTAGACCTGCTGGAAGCCCCAGGCCGACAGGTCGCGGTCGTTCACCTCGCCCTGTCCCGGCTGTCGGTCGTTCCAGAACCAGTTGAAGATGAGGATGTCCCTGGGGATCCACTTCTTCACCTGCTCGGGGGAGAGGCCACCCGGCGTGCGGTACTCAAAGCCGGTGGGGGTCTTGCGCGGCTGGCCGTTTTCGCCGCGCAGGCGCGCTATCAGGTGGTCGCCCCACATCGCCACCTTCACGCCCTTGGAGGTGAGGTGCTGGTAAATCTTCTGGACGTCCCTGCCGAAGACGTCGCCGAAGTGGTGGTTGCGGCAGCGCGGGCATTGGCCCCAGGGCATCCGCCACTCGTCGTGACCGATGTGGACCATGCGGGGCCGCATCACCTCGATGTATTCGTCGAAGACATCGAAGAGGAGTTCGTAGACGCCCGGCGCGTTGGGGCAGTAGGTGTCGGGCCACTCAGATGCGGGAATTTCGGCCAGTTCGCGGTGGCGCGTCAGCAAGTAATAAGAATGGGTGAGGGAAGGAATCTCGGGGGTGACCTCGATGTGGTGGAGGCGCGCCCAGTCGACCAGTCCGGCGACCTCCTCCTTTTCGAGCACGCCGCCGTCGCCGGTGTCGTGGTGGGCGGAATCCTGGAAGGCGGCGCCGGGGCCGAGCGGGCGATCTCTCCGGGAGAGGTTGAGGCTGCGGCCGAATTCCAACCACCCGGCGTTTAACTCGGGATGCCGATCGAACCGCATGGCGGCGTTCATCTCCAGCACCAGGTGGTTGAACTTGTAAAGCGCCATGAAGTCGCGCACGAAGCGTTTGAAGAAGGGAATGTTTTCGCGGCCGGGCAGGTAGATGCGGAGGCCGCGGAAGCTGGTGGCGGGCCAGTCGTTTATGCGCACTCCGGGGATGGATTTGCCGTCCGGGGCAATCAATTGCCGGAGCGTCTGCAAGCCGTAGAATGCGCCGCGGGTATCGGTGCCGGCCACCAGGACCAGGGAGCGGGAGACGTCCAGCGTATAGCCCTCGGCTTCGGTGGTGCGCATCCCGAGCGGCGTCATGCGCGCGCGAATGGCCGCGTTCGAGGCCTCGCCCATGAGGATGGCGCGGGCGCCGGATTGGAGCTTGTCCGCGGGCACCACCGGCACGGCCAGGCCGTAGCGGTCGCTCAGCTCGGCCTGCAGCGTGCGGGCGAGGTGGCGGTCGGAAGCCGCGGCGTTGGCGGGCAGGGCGATGGCAGCCCCGTCGAGAAGGAACTGGGCGGCGGACGGCTTCACTTCGCGCGGTGGGGGGAAAACGCGAATCTCGGCCGGCGCGGCGGCGGACCAGATCAACAAGAAGGCAAAAAGGCGCAGCATGGATTTCCTTGGGCGCCCCGGCCGGGCGGCTCAGAAGATGGAGAGCCGGCTGCCGGGCGAACGGGGCGCAATCTCTTCGAGCGCGGCGTAGAGGGCGATCACCGGATCCCCCGAGCCGCGCAGTTCGTGCCACAGCTCCGCCAGCCCGCGCCGGTCGAGCGACGCGCGCGCGATCAGGCTGTTCACCGGAAGGAGCCACTCCATGCGGCTCTCCTGCTGGAAGCTGTTCTGTTTCAAAAAATCGAGGTACTCACGCAGCACGGCGACGCGGCCGGCTGCGGCAGGCACAGTCTTGGACAGTTCGTTATAGAAGGAGCACTTGTAGCGGAACAGGCTGGAGGCCGAACCTTCGGGATCGTCTTTCCAGGCGGCCAGCGCGGCGAGATATTCCTTCACCTGCGCCTGCCACTCACCGCCGGACATCGTCTCGGCGCTGTGGGGAAGCCCGTTGGGACCGAACAGGAGAGAGCGGAATTGGCCGGCCAGGCGGCGGCAGTCCTGGCTTTCGCACGGGCGGAGGCCGGCGGCTTCACCTTCCACGGTTTCGGGCACCAGGTCTTCGGCTTCGAGCGGCCGCACGGGGTCTTCGCGCAGGCGTTCGTTGAAGTAGCGCGCGGGGTCGCCCGCTATCTGGGTCTCCGGGGAAGCAGCCACCCCGAAGGAGACGGCCGCGGTGTCGCTGCCATCGGCGCAGCGCGCGGCGCGGAAATGCCGCACCAGGTAGGCGCGGTAGGCTTCCAGGATGGGCACCCAGGGCACTTCCATTTTCTTGCAGCGGGCAACCAGCGCCCCGATGGCGGGGCCGGCGCCGCCCTGGCTGGAGACGCTTTGGGCGAAGGAGCGGTAGTCGCCGGAAATCTCTTTCAGCATGCCGGCGAAGGTTGCGGCCAGCGCTTCGAGTTGTGGGGTGCTGAGCGATACGCCGGCCAACATGCGCGCCACCGGCGCCACCTGCGCCGGAGCGGAGATGGCGCGCACGTGGCCGGTGAGCAGGTTGAAAGGCTCTTCCTCTTCGATTTCGGCCGGGGTAAAAGACTTGCCGGCCACCTCCGCCAGGGTTTCGTAGTAGGCCGAAAGGTCGTAGACCAGCGCGTCTTCGCAGGTGACGCGCGGGAGAGCGGGCGGCGGAATTTCGCGGAACATGCGCAGCGCCAGCGCGCCATCGAGCGGTAGCATGGCGCGCACGGCGCGGCACCGGAGGCTCATGGCGTCCAGGTCCTGCGCAAAGGCGCGATCGAGGAAGCCGGCCGTGCCGCCGCCGCGAACCGTCGGGATGGCGCGCTTTTTCAGCGGCTGCTGCGCGCCGGCGGCAAGCTGGAAGGCCTCGGTGATGGCTTCGCGCTGCTTGTCCGCGGCCAGTTTGCCGGATCCGGCCAGGCGGAGCAGCGCATCGGCCGCGAACTCGGCGGGTGCGCTGCGGGCGCGTTCCATCAATTCATTCGGGTCCGTGTTCTCCTGCGCAAAGAGCGTGCCGCCGAGCAGCACAGTGATGGCGATTCTTGAAAAGAATGGGATCATCGGCTATCGGTGCGCCCTCCATTTTAGCAGTGGGTGTCGAGCGAACCGCGGGTGTGGCAGGAGATCGCAGGGAGCGGGCCGCGCTGCAGGGTGCGGTAGAAGCGCGGCCCGCGGTGAGCGGTCAGAAACTAAGCCGCATTCCGATGCTGAACTGGCGTTCTTCGGAGGCGCTGGTGATTTCCGCAAAACCGTTCAGGTTGCGAATCGATCCGTCCGGGTTGAACTGGAGATTGCTCACGTTGGCGCCGGGATTGCCGAACTTCGGGGTGTTGGTGAAGTTGAAGGATTCCAGGCGGAACTCCATCCGCACCTTCTCGCTGATTTCGAAGTTTCGGAAGATGCCCAGGTCCCAGTTCACGCGCCCGGGTCCGCGCAAGGTGTTGAATCCGGCGTTGCCGAAACGCGGCTCGTTGACGGCGGCGAAGGCGGTGGGGTCGAAGTAGGGCTGGCCGCGCCCTACGCCGCCCAGCTTTTTGACTTCCGGCTTCACCTGGTCCGCGCGCTGGCTGTTGTTCGGCGCGTTCAGCGAGGCGCCGGACGCAGTGACGGAAAACGGCCGCCCGCTCATCAGGCTGACGATGTTATTGAGCTGCCAGCCGCTCACGACGGCGGTGAGGAAACCACTGTCGCTCAGCCACCGTCCTCCTCTGCCGAAGGGCAGGCTCGTGATGTTGGCGACCTGGAGGTTATGCGGCCGGTTGAACGAGCTTACCGAGCGGTTCAAGCCGTAGTACTCCGGGATGTTGATGGGCAGCGAAGAGTCGCTGGCGCCCGATCCGGAAGTGGTGATGGATTTCGAAAACGTATAGGCCACCTGCAGGGAGTAGCCGCGCGCGAAGCGGCGCTGCAACTGCGCCTGGAGCGAATCGTAGTGGCTGCCGCCGATGGGCGATACTTCGCGGGTGTTGGCCGTCCTGCCGAAGAGGCGATTGAGCTGCTGGCCGGCCGTACCGCCGTTGATCGGAGACCAGTTCAGTTCGCGATAGCCGAGCTGCCGGATCTGCCGGGTGGCCACGTATCCCGCCTCCCCGACGAATCCCCAGCCCAGCCGCTTTTGCAGCGTGAAGTTCCACGACTGGATGTAGCCGCGCTGGAAATCGATGGGGATCGTCTGGGTGGAGACGTTGCCGGGGACCGGGATGATGCCGTCGCCGAGACCGGGCGGTTCGATGGGAGGGATACCGTCGGAGAGGCGGCCGGCGGCCGAGAGGCTGTTCGGCGCGGGAATGACGAGTTCGATCAGGATGGGGTGGTTGGTGCGCAGCGGCCTGGAGAGGGAGTAGGGGTCGTAGCTGATGCCGTATCCGGCGCGCACGACGAAGGTATCGGTGGCACGATAAGCGATGCCGAAGCGCGGCGCGAAGAGCTTCTTGCTCATCCGCACGCCCAGGTCCTTCGGCACGGAGCCGACACCGCCGATGTACATCATGTTGTCTTCGGGGTTGTAACGCTCGAAGCCGCGGTCGCTGCGGGTGGACATGGGGAAGTACTCCCAGCGCAGGCCATAGGAGACGGTCAGGCGGGGAGTGGCCTGCCAGCGGTCGCGGAGGTAGAGGCTGTAGCGCCAGGTGCGGGTGGTATAGGGCGCCACGGTCAGCAGATTCTTGCCGTACTGCGTCGGCAGACCCAGCAGGAAGGTGGCCAGGGAGTTCGCCTGGGTGACGGTGGGGCTGAGGGTCTGGCAGGCGCCGGTTGCCGAGGCGGCCAGGCAGGCCCGGGTAGGCCCGGTGGCGAACTGGAAGCGGCCGCGCGCGCCCATGGAGGCTCCGCCCTGAAACTCCGGCTGGGTGTGGTTCATCTGTTCGCTATTGAAGTCCGCGCCCCAGCGGATCTCGTGGTTCTGCAGCGTTTTGGTCATGTTGGCCCGGATGGAGAACTGGTCGTCGTCGCGGTAATAGGGGCTCCAGTGCTCCTCCGTCCCGAACACCGCATAGCCGCTGACGTCGAAACGCGGCCAGCCGCTCTGGAAGCGGTTCGGGCCGTTGGTTCCGGGGATCCCGAGGAACTCGGTCCCGTAGTTTTCCCCGATGCCGGGCTGCTCCACGCTGGTGGTCTGGCGGGTCCATCCAAAGAACATGTCCATCAGCAGCGTGGGACTGAAGATCACGTTGGCGCCCGTGCTGGCGCGCGCGTTATAGCCCCAGGAATCGCCGGCGTTGCCGCCGCCCACCCGCGGCCCGTCGATAACATCGCCGTAAGCTGTGCGGTGGAGTGTCCGGAAATCGAAGTAACTCAGGCTGCCGAATAAGTTGAAGTTATCGTGCGCGTGCCAGGTGATTTTGTTATCCGACCGCCAACTGTTCGCCGTGAAGGGCTGCGAGGCGAAATAGTTGTTGCTGTCGGTATCCTGCAGGCCCGGAAGGTTTCCGAGCGGAACCAGGCCCAACAGTTTCGTGGCGATGGGATCCATGCGCGACTGGGGCACCTGGTTGCCGGGAAACGGCTGCCTTTCGGTTCCGTTCGGGTTGCCCGTCGTGGGGTCGTAGATGGTGACGTCGAAATCCGCGAAGTTGCCGCTTCGGGCCGCCGGAGACGGGAGCGAGAGGGTGGTGCTGCCGTTGTCGCGCTCGAGCCTGCCCTCCCAGCTCGAGAAGAAGAAGAGCTTATCGCGCTTGATGGGTCCGCCGATGGTGCCGCCGAACTGGTTGGAAATGTACTTGGCCTTGTTCTGGCCCGGCGGCCGGAAATAATCGCGCGCCTTCAGGTGATGATTATTGTGGAATTCGAAGAGCGAACCGTGGAATTGATTGGTGCCGCTCTTGAGTTGCACGTTGATGACCGCGCCTCCGGCCATTCCCTGCTCGGCGTCGAAGCTGTTGGTGGTGACATCCACCGTCTCGATGGATTCCAGGTTCGGCACCACGGCACTCTGCCCCACGGCCCAGACGTGCATGTTGCTGGCGCCATCGAGATTTCGGGATATGGTGGAGCGGCTGGTGCCGTTGACGTTGAAGTACTGCGAGCGGGCGGGGCTGGTCCCTCCCAGGCGGCCTTCACGCGGCGAGCCGTCCAGTTCGAAGCCGGGGATGAGTTGAAACAGGTTTTCGTAGTTGCGGCCCACCGGGACCGGAAGGTTCTCGACCTCCTTCTGCCCGATCTCATGACGCACTTCGGCGCGGTCGGTCTGCAGGGGCGCAATCTCGCTGGCGGCGGTGACGGTCACGGCCTCGGTGACCCCCGCCACAGCCATTACGGCATCCACCCGAACCGTCGTGTTCACCGAGACCGGCACATTGGCGCGGGTGAACTCGGCAAAACCGGACATCTTCACCGTGACCGTGTAGGTGCCGGATGGAATGTTCGGGAAGGTGTAGATGCCTTCGTCGTTGGTGGTGGTGCGGCGGGTGAAGTTGGTGTCGGTGTTGGTGATGACGACTTCGGCGCCTCGGACGCGGGCCTGGCTCTCGTCCCTGACGTTGCCGACCAGCGAACCATAGACAATCTGTGCGTGGCAGTGGAATTCGCCGGCGGCAGCCAGGAGAAGCAGAGCGAAGAAACGGCCGATCGAAAACCGGAAAGCGGAACTCGGCTGGGACATTTCCTGGAATTCCTCCAAAAATAGAAGTGCGGAAATCAGCGAGAGCCGCGGCGAGAGTGCGGCGGACTGGTTCACCCTTTCCCTCAGATAATCGGGATTCTCGCAAACCGAGTGCGGCGGGTCAAGTTAAATAGCGTTAATTAAGTTACAGAGCCGACTATTGCGCGGCAGGTAGCAACTGTTACACGAGTGGTGTTAAAACATCCGGCGGAGATCGCTGAACCGCTCCACGCGCAGGAGGCGGCCGTTGCCTGTGGCGCGGATCTCCTCATGCTCCAGCACCCAGGTGCGCGGGTGGGGCACGTAGACGGCGTTCAGTCCGGCTTCGAGCGCGGGGTTGATGTCGGAGCGCGGGCTGTTGCCGATCATCCAGGCGCGTTCGGGACACATGCCGCGCTCGCGCGCCAGTTGGCGGTAGGCGGCGGCGTCCTTCTCCTTGAAAATCGCGGTGTGGCCGAAGTAGATGCCCAGCCCGGAGCGGTCGATCTTGAGCTTCTGCTCCTCGGGGTGGCCCTTGGTGAAGAGCGTCAGGTCGTGCCGCATGGAGAGATATTCGAGAGTCTCGGGGACTCCGTCGATCACTTCCATGGGAGCCTCGATGATGCGCTCGGCGAAGGACATCACAGTGCGCAAATCCTCCTCCCGCACCTCGCGCTCGGCCAGGCGCCGGTAACACTGCCGCAGGTTGCGCCCGAAGTTGAGCGACCCGTAGCCGTGCACCTTCATGTTCACCAACTCGATCTCGTCGAGCACCTGGCGGATCTCTTCCGGCGTGAAGGTGGAATGGTCGAGGTAGGCGACGAAATCCTCGAAGGCTTGTTCGAAGTAGATGTTGTTTTCCCAGAGGGTATCGTCGGCATCGATGATCAGGTGCTGGCGGGTCACGTGCGGTCGAGACCCTCCAGTTTCCGGCCGTGGCCGTTCAAGGGCGCCAGGGTCTTCATGCGGAGCGCCTCGCGCTGGCGGGGCACGTATCCCGAGAGGTAATGGTTCAGCTCCTTCATGCGCGCGGTTTCGGAGCGGGAACGGAGCAGCAGGCTGAGGAAGTCCAGATCGCCGATGATCTGGGCGAGTTGAAAACTGAGCTGCGGATCGTCGAAGTCCGGCTCGTTGAAAACATCCACCATGCCGAGATCCACCAGTTCCTTGTATTGGCTGAGGGCCTTGTGCTGGAGGTCCGGCGGAGCCGGGCCGGGATCGTCGTCGTCGAAGTACTGGACTTCACCTTGCAGGTAGTCGCGATCCTGGTTGAGGGAGATGACCTCGAAGCGGCGGCGCCCGGAGGTGATCACGTCCATGCGGCCGTCGGGGTATCGCTTCACCACGCGCTCCACCACCACGGTGCAGCCGGCATTGACGATGCCTTCTTCCTTGGCCAGCACGACGCCGAATTCGGAGTTCTCCCGAATGGCGTCGCCGATCATTTCCTTGTACCGCTCTTCGAAAATATGCAGCGGCAGGCGGGTGCGCGGGAAGACCACCACCTGCAGCGGGAAGAGCGGAAGCATCCGCGAGGGCATGATACTATTATTGCGCGGCCATGAGGATCGAAGGCAAAGTGGTGCTGATTACGGGGGCATCGGGGGGTATCGGAGCAGCCTGTGCGGCGGCTTTTCGCGCACGCGGTGCGCTGGTTTCCGTCAACGCGCGCTCGGCGGAGAAGCTGGCCGAGGTGGCGGGGCCCGAGGGACTGGCCACTCCGGGCGACATCACGGACCCGGAGGTGCGGCGCGCGGTAGTGGAGCGCACACTGGAACGCTTCGGCGGCATCGACGTGCTGGTAAACAACGCCGGCCGAGGCCACTATCATCCCTCGTGGCAGACCACGGTGGAGGAGGCCGAGCGGCTGTTCGCGCTGAACTTCTTCGCGCCGTTCGACCTGGCGCGGCTGGTGGTGCCGCACATGCGGGCGCGCGGCGGCGGCACGATCGTCAACATCAGCTCGATCGGGGGCCGGGTGCCGCTGCCCTGGCTGACGCTCTATAGCGCCTCCAAGTACGCGCTGGGCGCCCTGACCGAAGGGCTGCGGATGGAGTTGCGCGGCACCGGCATCCACACCATCACGGTCTGCCCCGGGTACGTGGAGACGAACTTCCATCGCAACGCTACGGGAAGGCCGCCGGTGCGCCTGAGTTCGCTCAAGATGTTCGGCACCACGGCCGAGCGCGTGGCCGAAGGCGTGGTGCGGGGCGTGGAGCGCGGCGCCCGCACCGTTATGGTTCCCCGGTTCAACTGGGTGCTGGTAGCCGGAAGGCATATCCTGCCGGGCCCCATGGACGCGCGCATGGCAGAGATCAACCAGTCGTTATGGACCTCAGATTGAAACGCACTCCGGGCATCTACCTGGTGGGTTTCATGGGCTGCGGCAAGACCACCGTGGGCCGGCAGCTCGCGGAAAGCCTGGGGTGGCGGTTCGTGGATGTGGACGACGACATCGAGGCGGCCGAGGGCTGCACCATCTCCTGTATCTTCGAGAGCCGCGGCGAGCAGGAGTTCCGGCGGATCGAGACGGAAGCTATCAGGAAGCGCGTCCGGGAGATCCGGTGCGGCAGCCCCATGGTGCTGGCGCTCGGCGGCGGCGCTTTTGTCCAGCAGGCGAACTACGAGATGCTCCAGGAAAACGGCGTCAGCATCTGGCTGGACTGCCCGTTCGAAGTGCTGAAGCGGCGGGTGGAGCGCGAGACCCACCGGCCGCTGGCTCGCGACCCGGAGAAATTCAAAGTGCTGTATGAGGAACGGCGGCCTTACTACAGCCGCGCGGACTTCCGGGTGGAAGCCACGGGCGACGACCCGGCCGAAGCGGTGGAAGCCGTGCTGGCGCTCCCGATATTCCGATGAAGCAGGAAGCCAAGCTGAGAAAAGACGCCCTGGCGATTTTCCGCGCCTCGCTCAAGGCGGCGGACCCGGCGGGCGCCGTGGCGCGCGCGCTGGAGAAGGGGCGGTACGACCGCTACCAGCGCATCTTCGTGATCGGGGCGGGGAAGGCCTCGGCCACCATGGCGCGCGCTGCCGAACGCGTGCTGGGGCGGCGCATCGCCGCGGGCCTGGTGAACACGAAGTACGGGCACGTGGCGAAACTGCGGCGCGTCGAGCTGCACGAGTGCGGCCACCCGGTGCCGGACGAGCGCGGGGTGGAGGGCGCGCGGCGCATCGCCGCCATTGCTGAAAGCGCGGGCGCGGACGACCTGGTGATCTGCCTGGTATCGGGCGGCGCGTCGGCGCTGCTGCCGCTGCCGGCCGATCCGGTTACGCTGACTGAAAAGCAGGAGACCACCCGGCTGCTGCTCGCCTGCGGCGCCAATATCCACGAGATCAATGCCGTCCGGAAGCACATTTCGAGCATCAAGGGCGGACAACTGGCCCGGCTGGCGGCGCCGGCGGCGGTGGAGTCGCTGCTGCTTTCCGACGTGATCGGCGATGACTTGGACGTGATCGGCTCCGGCCCCACGGCGCCGGACGCCTCCACCTTCGCGCGGGCGCTCGAAATTCTGGACCGCTACGGCATTCGCGAGAAGGCGCCGGAGAGCGTGCGGGAGCGGCTGGAGCGCGGCGCGGCAGGCGACATACCGGAGACCCCCAAGCCGGGCGACCCCGTCTTCCGGCGCACGCGCAACCGCGTGATCGGCAGCAACCGCCTGGCGGTGGACGCCGCCGCGGCACGGGCGCGGGAGCTGGGCTACCGCAGCCTGGTGCTCTCCACCTTCATCGAAGGCGAAACGCGCGACGTGGCCCGCATGCACGCCGCCATCGCGCGGGAAATTGTGGCCACCGGACGGCCGGTGCGGCGCCCCGCCTGCATTATTTCGGGCGGCGAGACGACCGTTACGCTGCGAGGCGACGGCAAGGGCGGACGCAACCAGGAATTCGTGCTGGCGGCGGCCATCGACATCGCGGGGCTCGAGGGCGTGGTGGTGCTCAGCGCCGGCACGGACGGCACGGACGGCCCCACCGACGCCGCGGGCGCCATCGCCGACGGCCGCACCCTGGAACGGAACCCGTGCGCGGCCGAGTTCCTGGCCCGCAACGATGCCTACCACTACTTCGAGCCGCTGGGCGACCTGGTCCTCACGGGACCTACCGGCACCAACGTGATGGACGTGCGGATCGTGCTGGTGCGGTAAGCGCGGAACCGGCTGACGAAAACTGGATTGAACCGCGGACACACTTATCGCATGGAGTTCCGCACCTCTATTAGGGCCGCATCAGCCGCATCGATCCGTATGAATCCGCCACGGGGGTGATCCAAGTCGAAGATGGTGTAGATCGTGATGCTGATGACCACCGAGTACACGATCATGTGAAGCCAGCTCCGACTCCCCCGCTGAGCCATGGTATAGCCCGCAATCAAAGCGCTCAAGAGAGCTATGCTCATCAGCAGAGCGAATATCAGTACCGGTACATGCGTATATAGCGCGACCTTCCGGGATCTGGCCACATGAAACATCGTGTTGATGGCGGGCAGCACGAGCCCGGGCGCTGCTGGTTGAATTGGCGCCTGGATGGCTTTCAGTGCCGCGGACCAGATCTTCTGCTCGAGTTCCGAGACTCGGGCTGATTCCTGTTCAAAGGCCGCAAAGTTCGGGAGTCTCTGGTAAGCGGCGAGACGCCCGTCGAGATACTGTCGAAACAGAGTGCGCATTTCCGCCTGGTCCGCGGCGGCCAACAGGTCTATGCGGGAATAGGCCAGTTCGATGGCGTTGGCTTCTTCTACGATCAGACGGCGCCGCATATCCAGATCGGACAGCCCGGCGGCAAAGCTAAATGCCAGCAGGAGGCCGGCCAGCCCGAAGACTCCCGCTTCAACAGGCCCAATACCCCTGTGCGCGATCTCCGATTGTGCGGAGGAACGCCGGCCTACCCGATAGCCGCCTTCGAAGCAGACTACCATCGCCACGAAGAGAACGGCCGACAACGCCATGACAAGAGCGTGTACCTGTATCATTGCTTGTCCACCAAACCAGGAGCCAGTGGCTACCATTCCACCCGACGATGGCGGTGCCGGCGCAAGTCGCACGCGGGCCCCGGGGTGTGACGCCAGCAACGGGCGCGGTCAATTTGCGGCGAAGAGGTCGGCGGGCCATTCATCGTCCGTACGGCGCCAGGTCTTGTCGGGATTGTAGCGTTCTATCGATTTCGCCACCTCGTTTGTCTTCGGTCCCAGGTCCTTCTCATAGACAATGCCATCGTGACTGACGATGAATGTTTTGATTCCAGTCACGCCGTAATGCAGCGGAACGGCGATCAGGGCGAAGCCGCCGATCATCACGCCGTCAACCACGTAGTCGAGCTGACCGAGCGGCGCCGCGGGACCTTGCCCCTTTAGGACACGAAAATAGTAGCCATGATATCCGGAGCCGGCCTGTGCCTGGTATCCCTCGTGGATCGCGCGAGCCACTGCCTGGCCAATCGGCCCTCCAGGGGTTCCATCCGGATTCAGCCAGTACAGGCCGTCCTTCTTTCCGGAGGAACTGATCGGTGCAACGAGGGAGTCGAGTTGTTCCGGTGGCAGCTTCGTCTCCGCCGCGGGTGGCGCACTCGCCGGCGGCGGAGGTTGAGCCTGTCCTGCGTAGGTTCCAGTCGCTCCGGAGATCACTAAGAACGTGCAAAGGAGAGCAACCCACCCCCGGCCGACCGGTGGACCAAGAACTTTGCCCATAAGATTGCTCCTAGTATGTGGACGCTTGAAACAACGAGTCAGCAATGATAACTGACGGATGACACTGGGCTGGCGTCATCTTGATGACATCCTCTGTGCGCTCGCGGCATGGCTGCATGTCAGGGCAGCGGCGGTATTCCGGGACGCGGGGTGTTTGCCGCTTGGCCCATCGTATTGTCGATTCCGCCGGCGCGTCGCGAGCCATGCTGGTAGCCATGCTCCCACGCGCTGGTTCGGGCGCCCCATGCGCCGCCGTACCTTCTCAGTTTGCACTTGTGTAGCGGGACGCCGTCGCGCAAGCAGGGAGTACGTGCCGACTCACGACCGGCCGCCCACTGCCCGGGCGCCGGGGGCCCAAGCCGGCGTGCCAGGGCTTGTGAAGCCGGGCCCGCTGTTGGGTTACCATGCAAAGAAGTGCATCCCCGCAACATTTACAGTCTCCTGGCAGAAGCGTCCGCTCGATACGGCGATGCAGCCGCATTGCACCAGCCCGCGGCAGGGCGCGGTTACACGACGTGGTCCTGGAAAGCCTACCGGCAGGCGGTTGAGGAAATCGCCGCGGGGCTGTGCGGCCTGGGCGTCGGTAAGGGCCAGATTGTAGCCATCGACTGCGAGACGCGTGCGGAGTTCTACTTTGCCGACCTGGGGGTGATGGCCTGCGGGGCGGTGTCGGCGGCGCTCTACACCAGCTTTCCGCCGGCGGACCTGGTGGCGGCCATCCGGGGCTGCGGTGCGCGGGTAGCTTTCGTGGAGAACCCCGGGAGGCTGGCGGCGTTGCGGGAAGCTCCCGTGGAGCAGTGGATTCTGATCAAGGGCGAGGCCGAAGGCGCCATTACCCTGGATGAGTTACGCGCCCTGGGGCGGCGCGCCATGGAAAAAGACCCCACCCTGATCGAGCGCATCACCGGAGCGGTGGCGCCGTGCGACCCCGCCATCCTCTATTTCACCTCCGGCGCCACGGGCGAGCCCAAGATGGCGCTGGTTTCGCACGCTTCTCTGCTCGCCAACCTGGAGATGGGGCCGAAGGTGTTGCCGCTGGGACCGGAAGATCGCACGGTGGCGTTTCTGCCCTCGGCCCACGTCGCGCAGCGCCTCGTGATAGAGTTGCTGCCCATGCTCGGCGGGATGCCGGTGACCTTTTCGGAGAGCCTGTTGCAACTCCCGCACGAGATCCGGAAGGTGCGGCCCACCCTGCTGCTGGCGCCGCCGCGCATGTGGGAGCGCATCTACACGACGGTTTGCACGGAGATCCGGAAGCGGCCGGCGGCGGTCCAGAAATCCTTCTGGGCGGCGCTGGCGCTGGGGCTGGCGGCGGCACGCTACCGCCGCGCGGGCAAGTCTGTGCCGGCGTATATCCGGGGGCCGCTCAAGATGGCCGACTGGGTGTTCTTCCGCAAGATCCGGGCGCGATTCGGCGGCGCTCTGCGGGTACCGGCTTCCGGTGCGGCGCCGCTCGGCAGGGACCTGGCGGAGTTCTACGAGGCCGTGGGGATGCCGCTGGTGGAGGGCTACGGGTTGACCGAGGGCGGCATCGTGGTGCTCAACCCGCTTGACAACCCGCGTGCCGGCAGCATCGGGAAGGCCATGCCGGGCGTAGAGCTGCGCATCGCCCCCGACGGCGAGCTGTTGGTGAAGAGTCCCACGCTGTTTGCGGGATACCTGAACGATCCGGCGGCCAGCGCCGAAGTGCTGCGCGATGGCTGGCTGCACACAGGCGACGTGGCTTACATCGACGCCGACGGTTTCGTCCACATCACCGGGCGGAAGAAGGAGGTGATCATCTCCTCCACCGGAAAGAACATCTTTCCGGCCCGCATCGAGAACCTGTTCAAGACCGAGCCGCTGGTGAGCCACGTGCTGCTGGTAGGGGATCGGCTGCCGTATCTCACCGCGCTGTTCACCATCAACCACGCGGTGGCGGGAACCATCAACGGGATGCGGAAGTTCAACGGAAGCCCGGAGGAGGCGGCCGCGGCCCCGCCCGTGATGGCCGAACTGCGTAAGGCCGTGGAGCGCGTGAACGCGCGGCTGGCGCCCTTTGAACAGGTGCGGCGGTTCCGCGTCCTGGCGCGCGAGTTCTCCATCGAGCAGGGCGAGTTGACCGCCACCCTGAAGGTGCGGCGCGGCCGCGTGCTCGAAAACTTCCGCGCGGAAATCGACGAACTCTACCGCTGAACGCGCGCGGCGATCCACTCCCCGATGGTCTCGAGCGCCGCGGGATGGATGGTCTCCTCGATGCGGCGGTACTCGCTCACCGCGCCGGTTTCGGCTTTCTGGAAGAGATGGTTCAGGCCGGGCAGCTTCACGGTGGTGACGTGTTTGTTGCCGCCTTTAGCGAGGGCGGCGGCGATGGCGGAGAGGTTGTCGTCGGCCGCCACCTGGGTATCGAGTTCGCCGTTGATGGCCAGCACCGGGATCCTCACCTTGGCCAGCACGGGGGCGGGATCGGTGGTGATGATGGAGCGGTAGGCGGGCGAAGTCATCATGCGCAGCTCGGCTTCCTTGGCGCGCCGCGCGGGTTCGGGTAATTCGGCGAGCATCTTGCGGAGCGCGGCCTTGTCGTCCGCCTCGGTCTTGAGAATTTCGAAGAGCTTGCGCTGCACGGCAAGCGCTTGGGCCATCATTTCAGGCGGCACGCCGGCGCTGCGCGAGAGCGTTTCGACCTGGCGCAGCACGATCCGGTCGCCGGGCAGTCCCGTGCCCGCCATGAGCACCAGGAAGGCGACATCGCGCGAGTTGGAGGCCGCGATGGCGCCCACCACGCCGCCCTGGCTATGGCCGATGATGCCGATGCGCGCCGGGTCGATCTCCTTGCGCGATTTCAGATAGGCGACGCCGGCGAGGGCGTCGCCCGCGAGGTCGTAGAGGGTAGAGTTCGCGGGGTTGCCCGTGGAGCCGCCCACGCCGCGGTCGTCTGCGCGCAGCACGGCGATGCCGCGGCGGGTGAGATAGTCGGCCAGCACCAGGAACGGGCGGTGACCCATGATGGCTTCATCGCGGTCCTGCGCGCCGGAGCCGCTCAGCAGCAGGACGGCAGGGTGCGGGCCCTCGGAGCGGGGCAGCGTCAGGGTGGCGGCCAGCCGCACCCCGGCGTTCTCCCAGGCAACCTCGACGGCGTCGTAGGGGTAGGGCTTCTTAGGTTCCTGCGGCCGGGGCGCCGGGGGCTCCGCTTCCCGCCGGGAGAAGGTGATGGGCAGGCTGGCGCCGGACTGGCGCAAGGTGGCGTCGATGGCGGAGCCGTCTTCGCTGAGGGTGCCCTCGATGGCGGCGCCAATTTGCGGAAACTCCACGGTGGCGGTGCGGCCGTCTATGGCGACCCGCTCGGCCCGGATGTCCGCGGGGTTCTGGTCCAGGCTGTTCATCACTACGGAGAAACGGCCGGTGGGGGTGGGTTCGAACCGCAGCGCGATGCGCAGCTTGTTGGGCCCGGCATCCAGGGTGCCGAGCCAGCGGCCTTCGAAACCCGGCGACTGGGGCAGCAGCGGAATCATCGAGGCCAGGAAGAGCGCACTCAGGCGCGCGGCGCGTACGAGGCGGAACATACGGCCATTGTAGAGGCTCGCGCTAGCCGGCGGCGCCCGCTCCCAACACCTGCGCCACCTTCTTAAGGTCTTCCACGAATCGGGCCATTTCGGCGCGGCGGGTTTCGGAATCCGGCGCGCGCAGGATGGCCGAAGGATGCACGGTGGCCATCACGTATCCTGCCAGCGGCGACTGGATGAAGCGGCCGCGCTCGCGGCTCACGCGGAACTGCCTGCCCAGCAGCGTCTGCGCCGCGGTGGCGCCCAGGCAGACGATCACGCGCGGCTGAACCATGTCGATTTCGGCGTTCAGCCACGGCAAACAGGCGGCGATCTCCTGGGCGTTCGGCTTGGCGTGGATACGGCGCTTGCCCCGCGGCTCCCACTTGAAGTGCTTGACCACGTTGGTGACGTAGGCCAGTTCGCGGTCGATGCCGGCCTGCTCGAGCGCCCTGTCCAACAGCTTGCCCGCGGGGCCTACAAAAGGACGCCCGGCGAGGTCCTCCTCGTTGCCGGGCTGCTCCCCTACAAAGATGACGGCCGCGCGGCTGCCGCCTTCGCCGAAGACGGTCTGGGTGCCGCGGCGCCACAACTCGCAGGCCTTGCAGCCGGCGGCGGCGTCGCGCAGCGCGCTCCACTCGTGCGTCTTCGGCACCAGCGGCGCGGCGGTAGTGAGGGCCGCGCCTCTCCTCGGCACGCTTCTATTTTGGCACCATGGGAACGAAGGCCACCCCGCCCATGGAGCGCCGCCGTATGGAACCGTCCGGCCGCTTGTCGAGAACCATCAGTTCCTGGGTGAAGACGCTGGACCCCACGGGCGCTACCAGCCGGCCGCCTTTGGCCAGTTGGTCGATGAGGGTCTGGGGAATTTTAGGCGGCGCGGCGGTGAGGATGATGCGGTCGAAGGGCGCCTCCTCGGGCCAGCCTTTGTAGCCGTCGCCCTCCCGCACCGTTACGTTGGTATGGCCCAGCTTCTTCAGAATCTCGGCCGAAGAGCGGGCCAGTTGCGGCACGATTTCGATGGTGTAGACGTGGCCCACCAGAGGCGAGAGCACCGCCGCCTGGTAGCCCGAGCCCGTGCCGATTTCGAGCACTTTGTGCTTCTTCGAGGGTTCGAGCAGTTCCGTCATCCAGGCCACAATATAGGGTTGCGAGATGGTGGCGTCGTAGCCGATGGGAAGAGGGCGGTCGGCATAGGCGTGATCCCGAATGCCCGCGGGCACGAACAGGTGCCGCGGGACGGTGCGCATCACGCGCAGCACGGCGGGGTTGCGGACGCCGCGGTCTTCGATCTGTTCCCGCACCATGCGCTCGCGTTGGGCGGCGTACGGGTCCGCGGCCAGGAGCCGGAGCAGTAAGATTGCGATCCACAGTCCCATGGCTGCATCTTACGCCGGAACGCATGCCGCGTGTCGAGCTACACGGGATGGCGCTCGTAGTCGAACGGCTCGTTCACCAGGTGGTACTGCGGCTCGCCATCCTTCTGCAGATAGTAGGTCTTGAGCGGGGTGCGCTCCAGGGACGCGAGCTTTACGGGCGTGGGCCCCGAGGCGGTCCACTCGTAGATGGGGATCTCCCAGGGGTTGAACGTGTCGGTGAGGCCGCGCTCTTTGGCTATGCGGCATAGCGCCACGTTGCCCGGCTCGTGGCCGCCCAGGTGAAGCCCGATGACGTCCAGGCGGAACTTCTCCTTGCCGAACAGCACGATGTTGGTGAGGTAGTCCTGGCCCGTGCTGAAGCCATCGCCGTCGCGCGCGTAGATGCCCTCGATGATGGCGAGACCGGTGCGCAGGACGCTCTGGTTATCGCAGGTCTTGTGAGCCCAGATCTCCTGGTGAATGGGGCTCAGTTCGGCGGTGCTGTCGTAGCGGGCGTATCCCATGCGGCGGTGGTTTTCGAAGAACCGGAGCAGGCGCTTTTCGGCATCCGGGTGGATGTTCTCCAGCATGTGGGGCGCCGCGCCGGTAACCGCCTGCCAGCCCGGGCAGAACCGTACGTACGAC
>JAWLGN010000033.1:0-28637 GCA_041685075.1 Bryobacteraceae bacterium | reverse complement strand
ATCAAGCACCACGGCGCGGAGATCGTGCGGCTGTGGGTCTCCTCAATGGAGTTCAACGAGGATGTGCGGATCTCGGAAACCATCCTGACGCGCCTCACCGAAGCGTACAGAAAGCTCCGCAACACGTTCCGCTACGCGCTGGGCAACCTGGCGGATTTCGACCCCGCGAGTGATGCGGTCGATGGCTCCGAGCTGCTGGAGATCGACGCCTGGATTTTGCTGCGCACCGAGGACCTGGTAGCGCGCTGCCTGAAGTGGTACGAGGAGTTCGCCTTCCACAAGGTTTACCACGCGGTTTACGACTTCGCGGCGGTGGATCTGAGCGCCATCTACTTCGACGTGCTGAAGGACCGGCTCTACACGGCGGCGACGAAGTCGCACGCGCGGCGCAGCGCGCAGACGGCGCTGTGGCGGCTGGCCCACGCCCTGGTCCGGCTGCTGGCCCCGCTGATGGCCTTCACCTCCGAGGAGGTCTGGGGGCACCTCGACCAGCCCGGGAGCGTGCACACCGCTTACTTCCCCGAGCCCGCGGAGTTGAGCGACGGCATACCCGATGCGCTGCGGAAACGGGCCTCCAACTGGGACCGTCTCATGGAAGTGAGAGGGGACGTACTGAAAAGCCTGGAAGCGGCCCGGAACGGGAAGTTGATCGGCGCCCCGTTGGAGGCCCGAGTGCACCTTTTGGCCAACGGCGACCTGTATCCGTTGTTGCAGGAGTATGCAGGGGAGCTGCCGGCCCTGTTCATCGTCTCGCAGGTTTCCCTGGATGAAGGCGGAGATGAGTTGCAGGTGCGGGTGGAGCGCGCCTCGGGCGCCAAGTGCGCGCGGTGCTGGAAATATACCGAGGACGTCGGCTCGAACGCGGCCTACCCCAACATCTGCGCCGCCTGCGCCTCGGCGGTGGAAGAGATGCGGAATGGCTGATATCCGGTTGAAAGCGTATGCGCTGGCCACCCTGGTGTTCGCGGCGGACCGCTTCACCAAGTGGCTGGTGGAGACCCGCGTCTCCTTCACCGATACCTATACCGTAATCCCCGGCTTTTTCGATATCATCCACACCCAGAACACCGGGGTGGCCTTCGGGCTGTTCGCCGGTTCGACTTCGGGCCTGCGCCCCCTGATTTTATCGGCGCTTTCGGTGGCGGCCATCGCGCTGGTGGGCGCCATGCTGTGGAAAGCGCGGCAGATGGACCGGCTCAGCGTGGCGGGCCTGGCGCTGGTACTGGGCGGCGCCGCGGGCAACGTTTTCGACCGCATTGCCTGGGGCCGGGTGACCGATTTCCTGGAGTTCTACATCGGCAGCCTGCACTGGCCGACGTTCAACCTTGCCGACAGCGCCATCGTGGTGGGCAGCGGGCTGCTGTTGATGGATCTGTTGCGGCCCAACCGCCAACCGGCGCGAACCTGATGCTACCTGAACTCTTTCATCTTCCGTTTCTTCACACCTATGGGGTGCTGGTGGCGCTGGCATTCCTGACGGCGCTGTGGCTCACCGGCAGGCTGGCGCGGCAGAGAGGTCTCGATGCCGAGGCTGTGCTGAACCTGGCGATCTACTGCGCCATCGCCGCCATCCTGGGCGCCAAGCTGCTGATGTTCGTGGTGGACGCGGGCTACTACGCTCAAAACCCCGGGGAGATCTTCTCGCTTTCCACGCTCCAGGCGGGCGGAATCTTTTACGGCGGGCTGATCGCCGCTCTGATCACGGCATTCGTCTACATGCGGCGGAGCAAGCTGCCGCCGTTGAAGACCGCCGATACCTTCGCGCCCGGCATTGCGCTGGGGCACGGCATCGGCCGGCTGGGCTGCTTCTCGGCGGGCTGCTGCTGGGGAGAGCCTACTTCCCTGCCCTGGGCCGTGACCTTCACCAACCCGGAGGCCAACCGGCTGGTGGGGGTGCCGCTGGGGGTGGCGCTGCATCCCACGCAGTTGTACGAGGCGGCGGCGGAGTTCGTGATCTTCGTGTTGCTCTACCGGGCCATCAAGCGGCCGCACCACCACGGGGCGATCATCAGCCTCTACCTGATGCTGTACTCGGCGGTGCGGTTCCTCGTGGAGTTCGTGCGCTTCCAGGAGCAGCCGAACTTCCTGGGCACCCCGCTGAACGCGGCGCAGTTCATCTCCCTGGGGCTGTTCGCGCTGGGTGCCGTCTACTGGGCGCGGGTGCGGAAACGGCAGCCGGTAACGGAGCCCGCGGCACCGGCGGCGCGGTAGCGGATCTCAACGGCCATTGAAGCGGTACTCGTGGGCAGCCATATCGACGCGATCGCGCCGGAAGGCAACGCCCTCGCGGGAAAGCCGCAGCCGCTGTTCCAGTCCCGCCTCTCCCCTGAGCAGGATGCGTCCTCCGGCCCCGACGACCCGGTGCCAGGGTAGCGGGCCCGAGGCGACGTGCAAGGCCCAGGCCACCTGCCGCGCCGCCCCCGGATATCCGGCGGCGCGCGCGACCCCGCCGTACGTAGCCACCTTGCCCCGGGGAATGCGCCGCACCATTCGCAAGAAAACCGAGCGATCCAAACCGGAGTATAGCCCGGCTGCGGCAACTCCGGCGCGCGCTACTCCAGTTGGGCCGTCGTGAGGGCGCCACCCATGCGGGCCAGCACGGCGGCAAGCTGTACGGGCTTGCGCGAATCCTTCGCCACCCAAATAGTCCTATCGTCGGGCCCGCCTTCGGCGGAAGTGATCTCGACGCGCCAGGCCTGGAACGTCCCTGCCGGCACCGTGACCGCCTCCTCGCCGGCAACCCGCAGGCGCATGAGTTTCGGCCTCTGCCTTTGCACGTCGAAGTTGCGGAAGTGCGCCTCGTAGCCTTCGGCGAGCGGCAGGGCTGCGATAGCGTGCGCCGCTCCGGCGGCATCGGCGAACAACGGGCCGCCAAGATCCGCCTCCACGGATTTCCGGTTGCCCTGCACCGTCATGGTACCGGTGAGCTTGTTGCCCTGGATCTCCATGCTGTAGTCCAGCGGTCCTTGACGGATCACCCGCCGCATCAGCGCCAGCGACTTGCCGTCCAGGACGGCCTCGTCCATCGCTTCGCCGCCGGGCGTGGCGGCCTTTTCGGTCACCCTCCAGGTCGATCCCTCCTGGCGAATCTCCGTGCTGGTGGTCATATTGAGCACCCGATCCCCCATCTTGATTTCGACCCGGTACCGGTAGGTGCCGGGAACCAGGGGGGCAACCACCTGCGGCAGCCCCACGCTTGCCGGATCGACCTTTTGCGACAGCGCTACGGTCTTCGGATCGACCGTAATCTCCTTCAGGCGGGTGGCGACGTCGGCCGTCATGCTCTCCTGGAAGCGGCCGCCCAAGTGCGCAGCCAGGAACTTCTCGGCAGCCGCGATCATGGCTTTGTTGTTCACGGGACGCGCAAAACCGTGGCCCTCGTCGGGAGCGACGAGGTACGTTACGGGGAAGCCGCGGTCGCGCAGCGCCACGACAATCTGGTCGGATTCGGCCTTGTTCACGCGGGGATCGTTGGCGCCCTGCACCACCATGAGGGGCGCCTTGATTTTATCCGCGGAGAAGAGCGGAGATTGCCTCTTCAAACGCTCCCGGTCCGCGGGGGATTTCGGGTCGCCGGTGCGCTGGTACAAGGTGGCCCGGAAGGCTTCCCAATAGGGCGGGATGGAGTCCAGCAGGGTCAACAGGTTCGAGGGGCCCACAACGTCCACGCCGGCGGCATAGAGGTCCGGCGTAAAGGCCAGGCCGGCCAGGGTGGCGTATCCGCCGTAGGAGATGCCCATGATCCCGACCCGTTTCGGATCGGCGATGCCTTCCTGAAGCAGGTGCTTCACGCCCCAGGTGATGTCGTCCTGCATGGCCTCGCCCCACTGGTTGTTACCCTTGTTCAGAAACTCCTTGCCGTACCCCGTGGAGCCGCGGAAGTTGGGTTGGAGGACGGCATAGCCGCGATTGGCGAGAAACTGCGCGAAGCTGTTGAAGTTCCAGCCGTCCCTGCCCCAGGGGCCGCCATGCGGGAAGACCACAACCGGCAGGTTCTTCGGTTCAACGCCCTTGGGAAGCGTAAGGTACGCGGGCACTTCCAACCCGTCCTTCGAGGCGTAGCGGATCGCCCGCATCTCCGCCATGTGCTCGCGCGGGAGCCGCTCCCGAAGCCTGTACTGGAGCGTCAGATTCCTGGTCTTGCGGTCGTAGAGGTAGGCGACGCCCGGTTCGGTATCCCGCATCAGCGACACCAGCCAAAGCCGTTCGTCCCGGGTTCGCGACACGAACCGCACGATGGCGCCGGGAATCTCCTTCTGAAACCGCCGGTAGTCCGCCTCATAGCTCTTGTCCTTCCAGACCAGGCGCGGTTTCTCGTCGTTGTAGACAGTGACAATCGGCTCGTCGGTCACCTCGCTGATGGTGATGCCGGAGAAATCGACTCTCTTCAAGGGATCCGCCTCGACGAACCGGGTTTGCCCGGTCTGTGGATCGAGGAGTTCGAGTTGGATCAGGTTCAGGTTCCCGCGGTTGGTGATGAGGTAAACGCGCTTGTTGTCTTTGTGGAAGCGGACGGGCGCGCAGGTTTCGAAGACGCCGCAGGAGTAGATGGGGGTCATCTCGCTGGCGGCGACCCGGAGGATTTCGGTTTCTCCGGAGGGCCTGGAGCGCACGGCGAGCCGCAACTCGTCTTTCAGGTCGAAGATCCACCCGGTAACGCGATCCGTGTTCCTTCGGACCAGGGTTGATTCTCCGGTCGAAATCTTCACTTTGTGAAGATCGTGCCAAGCCCTGTCCCGATCATTGAGGCCAATCCAAATGGTATCGGGATCGCTCTTCGGAACGGCGTGAATGATGGCCCTGACGCCCTTGCGATCGGTCAGATTGCGCGCGGGCGGTACCAACTCCCCCGCGGGCGGTTTGCCGGCCGGGTCGACGGCGTAGACGTTGAAGTTCTCGTCGCCGGCCTGGTCCTGCACGAAGAGGATGTATTTGCCATCGCGGCTCCAGAAAAATCCAGGGATGGGCCGCCTGGTGTCGGCAGTGACGGGACGGGCCGATTCGAACGGAGCCTGCGCCTCCTTGACCCAAATGTTTCGGGTCTGGTTCAGGGGCTTCATGAAAGCGATGTATTTGCCGTCGGGCGAGAGCTGTGCAGCGGAAATCTCAGGATCGCCGAAAAAGATGTCGCGATCGATGAGGGGAGGCTGCTGCGCGAAGGACAGGGCTGCCAGCGCCAGGAGCGCGGCCGGACACACGAAAGGTCGCATAGGGCGTCTCACATTCGCGAAGATCTTAAGTGAGGCGGCGATGGAAGGCAAGCTGCGAAGATGGCGCGCGCGCTGGAGGGGTGAGATTGAGTACGGCGCCCTCGGCGGGCCGATGACAAAACCGCAGCAACCCGAGTACCGGGCGCGCACGTCTGGATGAGAAGAGGAACCGTCATGAAGACCAGGACGCTACTGCCGCCTTTGACGCTGATGTTGGGGCTGATGCTGGCCGGATGCGGCTCTACCAGGATTGCGCGCATTCAAGCCGACCCCATGCGCTACCAGAACAAGTCCGTGCGGGTCACCGGCACGGTGGTGAACTCGTTCGGAGTGCTGGGAAAAGGCGGCTACCAGATTGAAGACGACAGCGGGAAGATCTACGTCATTTCGGCCACGGGGGTGCCGTCGAAGGGAGCGCGCGTCACGGTGCACGGGCGGGTGATGCCGGGGGCCACGGTTTTGGGCAAGCCCATCGGCACGGCCATCAGGGAACAGAGCCACAAGCTGCGGTAATCAATGGGGCGCGACTTTGAGCAGCACTTCGAAGCGGGTTCCCTTGCCCGGCGCGCTCTCGATGTGAATCCCGCCGCCGTGACGGCGGACGATGCCGTAGGCGGCCGCCAGTCCCAGACCGCGGCCGTGGAACTTGGTGGTGAAGAAGGGGTCGAAGAGGCGGGTTTGCAGGTGCTCCTCGATGCCCGGTCCGGTGTCCTCGACGGTGAGGCAGACGTATTCGCCGGCGGGAATTTCGCCGTCGTGATAGGCGATGGGCTGGTCGATGCGGCACGGAGCGGCGGAGATCCGCACGATGCCGCGCTCTCCCACCGCTTCGAGGGCATTCTCCAGCAGGTTGCGCAGGGCATCGCCGAGTTGAGAGGCGTCACCGCTGACGGGGGGTAATTCCTCGGAGACCTCTAGTACCAGCTGCACGCCCGGCGGTACTTTTTGGGTCGCCAGATTCCGGATGATCTCGCCGATGGGCACACGCGCCTGGGTGATGCGGGCCTTACCGCTGTAGACCAGCATCTGGCGGATGAGCACGGCCGCCTGCTCGGCCGCGGAGAGCACCTCCTGCAGATAGCCGCGGATCTTGGGGGAGGCCGAAAGGTCCGAAGCCGCCATGCTGGCATTGCCGATGATGACCACCAGCAGGTTGTTGAAATCGTGGGCCAGGCCGGCGGCCATGAGGCCCAGGCGCTCCCAGATCTCCTCCCGGCGCAGGAGCCGTTCGGCGCGCCGCTGTTCGGCCATATCCAGGGCATACATGACCCAGGCGAAACGAGGGGTTCGATCGAGAACCGAGCCGCCGATGCCCGCGGAGATGACGGAGCCGTCCTTGCGCAAGAGTTCGACTTCTTTCAGACTGACGCTGTTGTGGGCGTCGATTTCACGGCGGGCCTCCTCGCAGGTATGGGCGGAAATGGGCGCGGTGATGGCATCCAGGCTCACCCGGCCGGCGGCGAGGTCCTCGCGCGTGTAGCCGAGCATGTTGAGGAAGACCTCGTTGGCTTCGACGATGCGGTCCTCCTCGCCGTAGACGATTCCCATCAGGCCGGGCCGGACCTTGCAGAGCAGCCGGTACTCGAGTGGATCGACGGTGGAGGAGCGCTCCACGGAGAAGCCGCCAAGCAGGTTCCGTCCGGAGGGGCAGCGCACGGGGAAGCGCCAGGAGAGCCAGTCGTGGGTGCCGTCGGCCTGATTGATGGAGATAACGCCGTCGGCGGGGCGGCCGGTTTCAAGCACGGGAGCGTCCAGGTTTTCGAGCTGCCGGGCGATGGCGGGGCTCCAGAGGTCGCGGTCGGTCTTGCCCAGCGCCTCGGCGACGGCTATGCCGAAGGCGCGTTCCCACTGCGCGTTCAGGTATACGTAGCGGCCCTGCGGGCCGGGCTCTTTGAGGGAAACAGCCGCGGGCGACTGATCCAGAAGGGCGTAGAGCAGATCGTGGGACCGGCGCAATTGGTCATACCGCTGCTGGAGGTCGGCAAAATGTGCATGAAGGTCCTGAATGCTCCTGTCCTTCGGAAGCTCCATTTTCCACCCCGAGAAATCTCCGGGAATATTCTACGCCGGTTCGCAGCGATATTATCCTGTATTTCGCAAAAAACACCAGGAAAAGGTTCGGCACAGCACGTCAGGAGGATTCGTCGCCGCTTACTTTCAATACCGCCAGGAAGGCCTCCTGGGGGATATCGACGCGGCCGACGCGCTTCATGCGGCGCTTGCCCTCTTTCTGCTTTTCCAGGAGTTTGCGCTTCCGCGAAACATCACCGCCGTAGCACTTGGCAAGCACGTTCTTGCGGATAGCGGGGATGGTTTCGCGGGCGATGACACGGTTCCCGATGGCGGCTTGCAGCGCCACCTCGAACATCTGCCGCGGGATCAGTTTCCGCATGCGCTCGATGATGGTCTTGCCGCGTTCGAAAGCCACGTCGCGGTGAACGATCATGGAGAGAGCGTCCACGGGTTCGCCGGCCACCAGAACGTCGAGCTTCACCATGGGGGAGACACGGTAACCGGCCAGGTGGTAATCCAGCGAGGCGTAACCGCGGGAAACCGTCTTCAAGCGGTCGTAAAAGTCCAGAACGATTTCGTTCAGCGGCAGCTCGTAGCCGAGCAGCACGCGGCCGCTGCCGATATGCTCGAACTTTTTCTGAATTCCGCGTTTTTCCTCGAGTAGCTGGAGAATGCCGCCGATGGATTCTTCGCGGGTGATGACGGTGGCGTCAATTATGGGTTCCCGCACTTCGGCAATGAGGCTGGGGTCGGGGAATTTGGTGGGATTATCCACCTCGATGCTTTCTCCGGCTAGGGTGGTGACGCGGTAACGCACGCCGGGAGCGGTGGTGATGAGGTCGATATCGAACTCGCGTTCCAGGCGTTCCTGAACGATTTCCAGGTGCAGCAGCCCGAGGAAGCCGCAGCGGAAACCGAATCCCAGAGCAGCGGAATTTTCGGGTTCGAAGTTGAAGGCGCTGTCATTGAGGCGCAATTTTTCGAGCGCCTCGCGGAGAAGCCCGTGTTCGTGGGACTCGACCGGGTAGAGCCCGGCGAATACCATAGGCTTGATCTGCTCGAAGCCGGGCAGCGGCCCGGCGGCGGGTTGCCCGTCGTCGGTGATGGTATCGCCTATCTGCGCGTCGGCGACGTTCTTGATGGTGGCGTACAAAAAGCCGACCTCCCCGGCGGAGAGTTCCTCGCAGGGGGTGGCCTTGGGGGACTGGTAGCCCAGGCCCTCGACCTCGTAGGACTGGCCGTTGGACCAGAGGCGGATTTTCTGGCCCAGACGCAGGCGGCCGTCCACGATGCGGGCGAGGATGATGACGCCGCGGTAGGGATCGAACCAGGAGTCGAAAATCAGGGCGCGGAGGGGGGCATCGGGATCGCCGGAGGGCGGGGGCACCAGGTGGACAACGGCGTCCAGGATATCCTGAACGCCGGCGCCCTGCTTGGCGCTGGCCAGGATGGCGTCGCGGGCGTCCAGCCCGATGATGTTTTCGATTTGTTCGCGAATGCGATCGGGATCCGCGGCGGGCAGGTCGATTTTATTGATTACGGGAATGATTTCATGATTGTGGTGGAGGGCCAGGTAGGTATTGGCGAGGGTTTGGGCTTCCACGCCCTGGGAAGCGTCGATGACCAGGAGGGATCCTTCGCATGCCTGGAGGCTGCGGGAGACTTCGTAGGAGAAATCGACGTGGCCGGGAGTATCGATCAGGTTGAGCTGGTAGGTGTTGCCGTCTTCGGCGCGGTAGTTGAGGCGGACCGCGTGGGCCTTGATGGTGATGCCGCGCTCGCGTTCCAGGTCCATGGAGTCGAGCACCTGGTTCATCATTTCACGTTGGGAGAGCGCCCCGGTGGCCTCGAGCAGGCGGTCGGCGAGGGTCGATTTGCCGTGATCGATGTGGGCAATGATGGAGAAGTTCCGGATGTACTGTTGATCCATGCTTGGTATGATTGAGGCTGTAGAATCAATTATCTCACACGAATGTCCTTCAGCCACATCAGGTTCGAGGTTGAGGGCGACGGCATCGCGGTAACGGCGATCGACCGTCCCGAGAAGCTGAACGCTCTCAGCGGCGGGGTGGTGGAAGAGCTGGAGGCGGCCTTCGAGCGGGCGGCGGGGGAGCCGGCAGTGCGAGGGGTGATCGTGACCGGCGCGGGGGACAAGGCCTTCGCGGCGGGAGCGGACATCTCCGAACTGGCGCGGCTGGCTCCGCTGGAAGCCCGGGCGTACTCGGCGCGGGGGCAGTGGGTGTTCCGGCAGCTCGAGACCTTGGGCAAGCCCACGGTGGCGGCCGTCAACGGGTATGCCCTGGGGGGCGGGCTGGAACTGGCGATGGCGTGCACGGTGCGGTTTGCCGCGCCGCACGCGCGGCTGGGGCTGCCGGAGGTGAAACTGGGGCTGATTCCCGGTTTCGGCGGCACGCAGCGGCTGCCCAGGCTGGTGGGCCGCGGGCGCGCCCTGGAGCTGATGCTCTCGGGCGAGCCGGTGGAGGCGGCCGAAGCCTGCCGGATAGGGCTGGTGAACGCGGTGGCGCCGGAGGGCGAGCTGATGCGGTTCAGCCGCGAGTGGCTTCGCAAGGTGCTGGCCAACGCTCCGGTGGCGGCGTCCCTGGCGATGCAGGCGGTGGAGGTGGGGCTGGAAGCGGGGCTGGAAGCGGGTTTGCAGTTTGAGACCGCCGCATTCGCGCTGGCGGCGGCGTCCGATGATGGGCGCGAGGGCCTGCGCGCGTTTCTGGATAAGAGGCCGCCGGCCTTTACAGGAAAGTGAACATGAGCAGAGTGATCGAAGGCCAGCTTTCGTCGGCGGGTCTGAAGTTTGCGATTGTGGTGAGCCGTTTCAACAGTTTTGTGACGGAGCGGCTGCTGGCGGGTGCGCTGGACGCGCTGGCCCGCACCGGCGCTGCCGGGGACGATATCGAGATCGTCAAAGTGCCGGGATCGTGGGAGGTGCCGCTGGCGGCCAAGACGCTCGCCGAGGCCCGGCGGCACGATGCCGTGATCTGCCTGAGCGCCGTGATCCGGGGCGACACGCCGCATTTTGATTACGTGGCTTCGGAAGCCGCCAAGGGAATTGCCAACGCCTCGCTCCAGACAGGGGTGCCGATGTCGTTCGGGGTGCTCACCACCAACACGCTGGAGCAGGCCATCGACCGCGCGGGGACCAAGAGCGGCAACAAGGGGTTCGATGCGGCCATGACGGCGGTGGAGATGGCCAACCTGATGCGGCAGTTGCGCCAAAGCTCCTGATGCCCTCACGCCGCCGTTCGCGCCAGCGTGCCCTGCAATTGCTGTTTTTGTGGGACATGCGCCGGCAGCCCCTGGAGGAGGCCCGGGAGGCGTACTACGGCACTCTTTATTCGGAGGAGAGCGAGGAGCGGCCCCGGCGCGATCCCTTCATGGACTCCCTGGTGGCGGGCACGGTGGCGCAGGTGGAGGAGATCGACCGGCAGATCAGCGGCCATGCCGAACACTGGCGCATGGAGCGGATGCCGGCGGTGGACCGCAACATCCTGAGGCTGGCGGTCTACGAGATGCTCTACGCCGGCACGCCGCCGCCGGTGGTGATCGACGAGGCGCTGGAGCTGGCACGGCGGTTTTCGAGCGAGGAGTCCGTGCAGTTTGTCAACGGCGTGCTGGACGCGGTGCGGCGCAAGCGGGAATAGGCCGGCGAGCGCGTCACAGATAACCCGAAAAAATATCCATCTGTAACTTGAGTAACTTGCGGAAAGCGGCGGGTAAGGCGGCAGAACCCCTCCGGTAGCCTGAAGCCGGAGAGGTGCCTTACATGTCGAAGTATTTGCAGTTGATTCCGTTGGCCATCGAGTTGGCCAGAATCACCGAGGCGGCCGTGCCGCTGCCGGGCCAGGGGAATGCCAAGCTGGCCTTCGCGGTGGACGTAGCCGCTTCGGTCTACGAGATCCAGGACGACTTGCGAAGTTCCTGGAAAGACAAGAACGCGTTTCTGGAAGCCTTCAGCCGGGCGGTATCCGCGGTGGTGCGGCTTCTGAACGCGGCCGGGGTGTTCCAGAAGAAGTAGGAACGCTCAGGCGCCGATGTAACGGGCGTAGAGGCTGCGCGCCACGCCGACGTCGGCGGTGCCCTTCACGATGGCTCGGCCGTCGGGAAAGACGGTCAGCTCATAGGGAGGGGCGGTGAACCGCAGGACGTGGAGGTTGGCGCGCACTTCGCCGAGGGGGCCGAGGACGCGGGCCAGGGCGGCGAGGTCGAGCGGCCTGGGGCGCTCGTGAAGTTGCACGGCATTGCGGCCGCAGAGGCGAACCGGCGGCCGCGTTTTTTCTTCCAGCCAGACGAATTCGCGGCGGGCGCAGGCGGGACAGTCCGGACCGGGGGACGGCATGGCGACCTGGCGGATGGGACCATCCCAGAGGTCGAGCGTGGTGATCCGAGGCTGGACGGCATCGCACCGGCCGGCCAGGATCTTCAGCGCATCCATGACCTGCAGGGAGGCCACCGCCGAGGTGACGGCATTGAGAATGCCGGCGGTTTCGCAGGTGGGCTGGACGCCTCCGGGCGGGTCCGGGTAGACGCAGCGCAGGCAGGCGGTGCGGCCGGGGATGACCGGCATGACGAGGCCGTAGCCGCCGACGGCCGCGCCGTAGATCCACGGGATGCCCTGCTGGACGGCGAAATCGTTGACGAGATAGCGGGTTTCGAAGTTGTCGGTGCCGTCGAGGATCACGGCGGCGCCGTCGAGGATCTCGCCGGCGTTGGCGGCCGAGAGATCGGCCACCACGGGGCGGAGGTCCAGGGATGAATTGATGCGGGCCAGGGCCTGGGCGGCGGCGATGGCCTTGGGGAGGCCCTGTTCGGCGTCGGACTCGTCGTACAGCCACTGGCGATGCAGGTTGGCCAGCTCGACGTAATCGCGGTCGATGAGGGTCAGGCGGCCGACGCCGGCGCGGGCCAGGGCCGCGGCATGGAAAGCGCCCAAGGCGCCGCAGCCGACAATGGCGGCATGAGCGGCGAGGAGGCGCTCCTGCCCGGCGGCCCCGATGCCGGGAAACTGCACCTGGCGCCCATATCGTTCACGATCCCGCGGGTCCATCCAAATCCGATAGTAACAGAGGTTATGATGGAGGCAGTGCGGCCGCCTTTTGCACAGGTCATCTGCTTGGTTTTGCTAGCCCTGGCTCCTTTCCATCCGGCGGCGGGACAGGGTTCCAGGTATGAAGGCCGGCGCATTGCCACCATCCGATTCGAGCCTCCCGGGCAACCGCTCGAAGCCGAAGAAATCAAGAACATTCTGCCGTTGAAGATCGGCGGCACTCTGCGCATGGCGGACGTGGAAGCAGCCATTGCGCGGCTGTTTGCCACGGGGCGGTATGAAGACATCCAGGTGGATGCCGAGGAGTACGGCGACGATGTCATCATCCGCTTCGTGACGCGGGAAAGCCGCTTCATCGGACACGTTTCGGTTAACGGCGACGTGCCGGACCCGCCCAACCGGGGGCAACTGGTGAGCGCCACGGGGTTGCAGCTCGGACAGCCGTTGACGGAGGAAGGGGTGGAGCGGGCCCTGGAGGGGATCGAGAACCTGCTGAATGCCAATGGCTTCTACGAAAGCCGCGTGAAACCGGTATTCCGTTACGACGGCGATACCCAGCAGATGCACGTGGATTTCGAGATCTACACCTGGAGGCGGGCGCGCTTCGACCGGCCGAACTTCAAGGGCGACCTGAAGGCTTCCCCCGACACCCTCATCGGCGAAGCCGGCTGGCGACGGTGGCTCTTGGGCGGCTGGAAACCGGTGACCCAGATGCGCGTGCGGCAGGGGCTCGACAACATCCGGCTGCACTACGAGCGGCAAGGGCGGCTGGAGGCCAAAGTTTCCTTCGAATCGCTTTCCTACGACCACGATACCCACCGCGTGATTCCCACCCTCGAGATCGATGCCGGGCCGAAGATCGAAGTACGGGCCTTCGGCGCCAAGCTCTCCCGAAAGCTCATCCGGCAACACGTTCCCATCTTCCAGGAGCACACGGTAGACCATGCGCTGCTGGTGGAAGGGGCGCGCAACCTGGAGGACTACTACCAATCCCAGGGATACTTCGATGCCGAGATCGAACCCAAGCAGCAGCGCGTCACCAACGACCAGGCCACGGTAGATTACCTGATCAACGTCGGGAAGCGACACAAGCTGGTGCACATCGAGATCTCGGGGAATCGCTATTTCGACCGGGAGACCATCCGGGAACGCATGTTCCTGCGGACCGCCAGCCTGCTGCAGTACCGCTACGGGCGCTTCAGCCAGCGGCTGCTGCGGCGGGACGAAGAAGAGATTCTGGAGCTGTACCGGACCAACGGCTTCCGCGATGCGCAGGTGTATTCGCGCATCGTGGACGATTACCAGGGCAAGCACGGGGACATCGCGGTTTACCTGACCATCGAAGAAGGTCCCCAGTGGTTCGTCAACCGGCTGGAAGTAGTGGGGATCAAGAGCCTGGACGTTAACGAGATCCGGCAGATGCTGAGTTCGGAGGAGGGGCAGCCGTTCAGCGAGTACAACGTGGGGGTGGACCGGGATACCATCCTGGGGGAGTATTTCGCGCGGGGCTTTCCGCAAGCCACCTTCGAGTGGAGTTCGCAGCCGGCCGAGGAGCCGCACCGCATGAACCTGCGGTTCGCGATCAACGAGGGGCAGCAGCAGTTCGTGCGGCAGGTGCTGATCAACGGGCTGAAGGCGACCAGCCGCAACCTGGTGGCGCGGAACATCCTGTTGAACCCGGGGGACCCGCTCTCGCCGCAGCGCATGACCGAGACGCAGCGGCGGCTCTATGACCTGGGGGTGTTCGCCAAGGTGGACACCGCGATTCAGAATCCGGACGGCGAGACCGAGCGGAAGTACGTGATCTACGACATGGAGGAGGCTAGCCGGTGGTCGATTACGACGGGCTTCGGAGCGGAGGTGGCCAAGATCGGGGGCTGCCGGGCATGCCTGGAGGCGCCGGCGGGCCAGGCGGGTTTCGCGCCGCGCTTCTCCTTCAACGTGGCGCGGCAGAACCTGTGGGGGCTGGCCCATGTCCTGAGCTTCCGCAGCCGGATCTCCACGCTCGAACAGCGCGGGCTGGTGACCTACTCGGTGCCGCGGTTCCGTAACAGCGAGAACTGGGACGTGCTGTTCACCGGGATGTACGACCGGTCGTTCAACGTGAGGACGTTCTCGTCGCGCCGCTTCGAGGGAGCGGCGCAGCTTTCGCAGCGGATATCGAAAGCGGAGACGCTGTTCTACCGGTATACCTACCGGCGGGCGGCGGTGGATCCGGACAGCATCAAAATCGCGCCGCTGCTGATCCCGCTGCTGGCGCAGCCGGTGCGGGTGGGGGTGCTCTCCGGGAGCTTCGTGAGCGACCGGCGGGACGACCCGGTGGAGCCGCGCAAGGGAGTCTACAGCACGCTGGACGTGGGGGTGGCGGAGCACATCTTCGGTTCGCAGCGGAATTTCGTGCGCTTTCTGGGGCGCAACGCCACCTATCACCCCCTGGGTCGCCGTGTGGTGCTGGCGCGCAACACCATGCTGGGGGCGGTGCAGGCGTTCCGCTACTCGGGCGATCCGGTGCAGGCGGTGCCGCTGCCGGAACGGTTCTTCTCGGGCGGCGCGGTATCGCACCGCGGCTTCCCCGAGCAGCAGGCCGGGCCGCGCGACCTGGTGACCGGCTTCCCGCTGGGCGGCACGGCGCTGCTGTTCAACCAGATGGAGCTGCGGGTGCCGCTGCTGGGAGAGAACATCTCGGGAGTACTCTTTCACGACGCCGGCAACGTCTACTCCGGAGTGAAAGAGATCTCGTTCCGCGTCAAGCAGCGCAACCTGCAGGACTTCAACTACATGATCCATGCCGCGGGGGTAGGGATCCGGTATCACACGCCGGTCGGGCCTTTGCGGGTGGACTTCGCCTACGGGCTGAACCCGCCGCGGTTCTTCGGCTTCGATACCAACGCCACGTTGCAGGAGTTGTACGAGGCGGGTCCGGACCCCTGCCGCACCCAACCGCACCGCTGCGTGGAGCAGCGCATCAGCCGGTTCCAATTCTTCTTTTCCATAGGGCAGACGTTCTGATGGGGAGGGTTCTGCTAACGCTGCTTGCTTTGTGCGCGCCGGCGCCGGGGGAGATCATCGACCGGATTGCGGTTTCAGTGGGAAACCGGGCCATCACCCAGAGCGAGATTGAGCGGCACGCGCGGCTCACCGCATTTCTGAATGGGGAGCAGCCGGATGTAAGCCCTGAGGGGCGGCGCCGCACGGCCGAGCGGCTGGTGGACCAGAAGCTGGTGGCGCGCGAGCTGGATGCGGCGCGCTATCCGGCTCCGCGGGAAGAGGAAGCCGCGCCCATGCTGGCGGAGCTGCGGAAGGGGTTTGGGGACGAGGCGGCGTGGCGCGCGGCGCTGGCGTCCGCCGGGATTACCGAAGAAGAATTGCGGGCACACCTGCTGTGGCAGGTACGTTTTTTGCGCTTCATCGATATGCGGTTCCGTCCCGGGGTGCAGGTGACCGAGGAAGAGGTGCGCGAGTACTTCGAGAAGACCATCCGGCCGCTGGCGGCGCAGGCGAATCCGGGGACCGCGCCGTCGCTGGACGAATACCGCGACGAGATCGAGGCGAAGCTGGCGGGAGAGCGGGTGGACCAGGACCTGGAGCGGTGGCTGCAGGCGGCGCGGCGGCGCACGCCGATTGCGTTCCGGGAGGGGGCCTTCGAATGACGCGGCGCAGGCGCATCATCACGGCCGTGGGGGCGGCGGCCGGCATCGCGGCGGCCATGGCGGTAAGCGCGGTTTTGGTGCTGCAGAGCGAGTGGTTCCAGGAGCGCGTGCGGGAGCGCATCGTGCGGGAGGTGGAGCGCGCCACCGGCGGGCGGGCCGAACTGGGATCGTTCGTCTTCGACTGGCGGGCGCTGCGGGCCGAGGTGCGGGACTTCGTGCTGCACGGCACCGAAGGCGCGGAAAAACCGCCGCTGTTCCGGGCAAAGGCGCTGCGGGTGGGGCTGAAGCTGGTTTCGCTGGCGCGCAAAGACGTGGACATCGCCTTCTTCGGGGTGGAGGAGCCGCGCATCTACTTGATCGTTCATCCGGACGGAACGACCAACGTGCCGGAGCCGCGGATGCGGCGCGCGGGCAAGCCCGCGATGGAGACGATTCTGGACCTGGCGGTGGCGCGCTTCCAGGTGGAAGACGGGGTCTTCGAAATCGAGAAACACGGCAGGACGCAGTTCCACGCGGCGGGGTCGAATCTGAAGGCCCGGCTGGGTTACGATGCAACCGGACCGCGATACCGGGGCGAGGTGGCGATCGAGCCGCTCGAGGTGGAGTGGGGCGGCAGGCCGCCCGAGCCGGTGGACGTGCGGCTGGAGACCGAAGTTCACGCGGGGCGCATTGCGGTGACCGCGGCGCGGCTCGCCACCGAACACTCCGAGGTGGAGTTCAACGGCTCGGTGGAGGACCTGGCGCGCTTCCATGCTCTGTTCAACTACCAGGCCCGGCTCCAGGTGGGGGAGTTCGCAGAAGCGGTGACAGGCCAGGTGCAGTCTTCCGGGGCGGCGCGCTTCGAAGGCTTGGGGCGTTATGAAGTCACCGGCGGCTGGACGGCGGCGGGCGTGGCATGGAAGCCGCAATTAGTGCGGCTGGCCGGTCTCCAGGGCGCGGGCAGGTTAAAGCTGACGCCGGAGCTGCTGGAAGCGGAGGGGGTGAGGTTCTCGGGCGACGCCTGGATTGCGCGGCAGAAGGAGCCGCAGCGCGTGGAAGGGCGGGTGCAGAGGGTGGCGCTGCGCGGCGCGCGATGGGAAGCGGCGGGGGTGGAAATCGCGGCCCTGGGCGGAAGTTTCACCGGAGAGGCGGAGTTGCGCGACCGGGACGCCTACCGCATTGCGGGCAAGGTGGCGGGACTCGACGCGCATCGGTTGGTAGCGCTCTACAGCGAGCGGCCGGCGCCGTGGGATGGGCGGATCTCCGGGCCGGTGCGGGTGGAGGGATCGCTGAAGCGGAGGGCTTCGCTGCGCGCGGCGATAGAAGCGGCGATCGAGCCGGGCGGAACGGGCGCACCGGTGCGGGGCCGCGTGGAGGCATCCTACAGCGCGGAGGGCGGGACCGTGGACCTGGGCCGCTCGTGGATCGAGCTGCCGGCTTCACGGGTGGAGTTTGCAGGCGTGCTGGGGAAGGAACTGGCGGTGCGGGCGGAGTCGCGCAACCTGGAGGACTTGTTGCCGGCGCTGAACGTGAAGTCGCTGGCGGTGCGCCTGGAAGGTCCGGTAGGGTTCCGCGGGAAAGTGCTGGGGCCGCTGGAGGATCCGCACATCGCGGGGCGACTGCGCGCGGCGGGTTTCACGGTCACGGGGAGGCGCTTCGACGGATTCCAGGCGGAAGTGGCGGCCACTCGCGAGCGGATAGAACTGCGGGAGGCCACGATCTCACGCGGCAGCCTGCGGGCGCGATTCGAGGGCGCGGCGCGGCTGAGCGGCTTCCGTCCCGCCGACGATTTGCCAGTCTACGCCACGGCATCGGTGAGCGGCGCGGCGCTCGAGGATGCGCTGGCGCTGGCGGGCATGGAGACGATTCCGGCCAGCGGCACCCTGGAGGCCGCGGCGAAGCTGACCGGACGGTGGGGTGCGCCGCTGGTGGCGCTCGAAGCCGCGGTGGCGGAGGGATCGCTCTACGGCGAGCCGTTCGACAGGCTGGCGGCGGTGGTGGATCACCGGCCGGAGGCCACCGAACTCAAGGGCGGGCGAATCGATAGCGGAAGCAAGCGGATCGAAGCGCAAGCGGTATACCGGCACGAGGACGGCAATCTGCGCGCAGGGCGCCTGCGCTTCTCGGCCCTCAGCAACGGGATGCCGCTAGCGGAAGTCCGGAGAGTGCACGCAGCGCAGCCGGACCTGACCGGCAACCTGCAGTTCGAAGGCGCCGGCGAGTTGGAGGTGCGGCCGCAGGCGGTGCGGCTGCTGGAGTTGAAGGGCCACGCGGTGGCCGACGGCCTGATGCTGCGCGGGCGGCGACTGGGAGATGTGCGGCTGACGGCGGCCACGCGCGGCGCCATGCTGAGCGCGCGGCTGGCATCGGACTTCTCCGGCAGTTCGGTGCGCGGCGCCGGGGAGTGGCGCCTGGCGGGCGACTATTCGGGGAAGGCGCGGGTGGTCTTCTCGAAACTGGATTTCATCCGGCTGTGGCACCTGCTGGCGGCCGAGGAAGCGGGCGGGCCGGTGCGGGTGGCGGGTTCGGCGGCGGGCGAAGTGGTGGTGGAGGGTCCGCTGCTGCAGCTACAGTCCTCCAGGGCCTCGGCCAGCATCATGCAGATGCACATCGGTCCCGCGCCCGGCACGGAGTTGGGAGACGGCCCGCAGGACCTGGCGCTGCGGAACGCCGGCGCGGTGATCGCCACCATGGCCAACGGGGTGGCTCGCATCGAACGGGCGCGCTTCGTGGGGCGCTCGACGGACCTGACCATCGACGGCAACATCAACGTGCTGCAACGGAAGAACGTGCTGGACCTGAAGCTGAAAGGGCAGGTGGACCTGGCGATGCTGCAGGACCTGGATCGCGACCTGGAAGCATCCGGGGTGGTCACGACGGAGGCCTCGGTGCGGGGGGCCGTGTACAATCCGCAGATCAATGGCCGGATGGAGATCCGGAAGGCGGCGTTCAGCCTGGCGACATTCCCGCAGGGGATTTACAACGCCAACGGGGTGGTGGCGTTCAACGGGTCGCGCGCTACCATCCAACAACTGACCGGCGAGAGCGGCGGCGGGCAGGTGCGGGTGGCGGGTTTTGCGAGCTACGAGAACCGCGGGCTGCTGTTCCGGCTGTTCCTGCGCGCGCAGCAGGTGCGGGTGCGGTATCCCGAGGGCGTGAGCACGGTAGCGAATGCGGCGCTGAACTGGACGGGGACCCGGGAGCGCAGCACGCTGGCGGGCACCGTGACCATCGTGCGGGCGGGATTCAATCCGCAATCGGACTTCAGCCTGATCCTGGCGCAGCAGGCCGAGCCGCTGCGGACCCCCACATCGCGGGCGGGGCTGCTGGGCGGCACCCACTTCGACGTGCAGATCGAGACCGCCACCGACATCGCTTTCGAGAGCTCGCTCGCGCAGGACATCCAGGCGGAGGCCAACCTGCGGCTGCGGGGCACGGGCGCCAACCCGGCGCTGCTGGGACGGGTGAACATCTCGCAGGGGCGGCTGGTGTTCTTCGGGACGCGATTCAATATCAACCAGGGGTCGGTTTCCTTCTTCAATCCGTCGCGCATCGAACCGGTCTTAAACGTAGACCTGGAGACGCGGGCACGCGGCGTGGACGTGACCCTGACCATTTCGGGACCCATTTCGAAGCTGAACCTGACGCCGCGTTCGGACCCGCCGCTGCAATTCAACGAGATTGTGGCGCTGCTGGCGACGGGGCGGGCGCCCACGTCGGACCCGGCGCTGCTGGCCCGGCAGAACATCAGCCCGCAGTCGTGGCAGCAGATGGGAGCGTCGGCGCTATTGGGACAGGCGATCGCCAGTCCCGTGGCGGGGCGGCTGCAACGGTTCTTCGGGGTCACGCGGCTGAAGATCGATCCGAGCCTTACGGGCCTGGACAACAACCCGCAGGCGCGGCTCACCCTGGAACAGCAGGTGACGCCCGATATCACCTTCACTTACATCACCAGCGTAACTAATAGTAATCCGCTGGTGGTGCAAGTGGAATGGGCGGTGAACCGCACGTGGTCTGTGCTGGCGGTGCGGGAAGAAAACGGGCTGTTCGGGCTGGACTTCCTGCTGAAGAAGCGCTTCTAAGCCCGCATGCGCCTCAGCACCTGGCGGAATCGTTCGGCGGCGGCGCGTCCTTCGCCCGCCGGTTCGATCGGGGGACCGGTTTCCAGGGGGTCCCTGGAGAGGTCGAAGAACCTGCCGTCATCGTAGAGCTTCCAGCGGTGGTCCCGCACCCATCGCGCGGGTTGGAAGTTGCCCCACTTCGGTTCGTAGTGGCAGAAGATGTCGTCGCGAGGACGGCCTCCTTCGCCCCTGATCTGCGGGAGGAAAGAACGGCCGTCACCCGGGTGGCGGTCAGGCATCTCGAGCCCGGCGGCGCCGGCGAGCGTGGGGAAGAAATCGGTAAAGTCGATCAGGTCGTCGCAGACGCGGCCACGGGGCGAGATACCTTCCCAGCGGGCGAGGAGGGGAACGTGGGTTCCCGCTGTAGTAGTGCCGCCTTTTCCGCCGCGGAACGGGCCGCCGCGGGTTTCGGTGGTGATCGAGGGATGGGTGCCGTTGTCGCCGGTGAATAGAACCAGAGTGTTGCGGGCCAGGCCGTTCCGCTCCACCGCCGCAAGGATGCGGCCCACCAGGGTATCCATGTAAGCAACCGTATCGGCGAACCAGGTGGCGCTGCTCTTCTGCTTTGCGGCCGGCGGGTGGGGCCGGCTGTGGGGAGTGGGCAGGAAGGGGTCGTGGGTCAGGTTCATCGGGTAGTAGAGCAGGAAGGGCCTGCTTCGATGGCGCTCGATGAACCGTTCGGCGTAGCCGGCGAAGATATCGGGGCCGTACTCGCCTTTGCGCGGGGGCTGGAGTTCCCCGTTCACCTGCACGGTGGGATGCCAGTAGCGCGACCCGCGCGCCTTCACCTGCCACAAGCAATGCTCGTCGAAACCGGCCTCATCGGGGAGGGAACCCACGCCCTTGTACTTTGCGCCCTCGACGGCGCCGGCGAGCTGCCACTTTCCCACTACGCCGGTGCGGTAGCCCGCCTGGCGCAGGTGGTGCGCGAAGGTCCACTCGCCACGCCGCAGGGAGCCGAACTCGGTGTAATTGCGGAAGTTGTATTGGCCGGTCACGATCTGGACGCGGGAGGGTGTGCAGAGAGGCGTGGAATGCGCGCTGGTGAAGCGCACGCCGCTGCGCGCGAGGCCGTCGAGATGGGGCGTGCGGTAGCTCAGGGCGCCGTTGGATCCCAGGCACTCGTAGCCCAGGTCGTCCGCCATGATCAGGACGATGTTGGGCGGGCGGCGCTCGGGTTGGGCGCTGGCCAGGGATAGGCCGAGGGAGCCCGCGGCCATCTGCAGGAGCTGTCTTCGGGTTGTCATGCGCTGGTTACCGGCGGCGGCTTCCCTGCCCTTTCCGCGGCTCGGCCTTCAGGAGGCCGTCGATAGCCTGAAGCGCCACAGGGGCCATGCGGCGGTAGCCGGCGGGGTTGGGGTGAAGGCCGTCGTCCGAAAGATCCTTCCCCAGAAAGCCGGCCCCGTCGACCACCGCGCTGTAGTAATCCACGTAGGGAAATTTGCGGCTGGCGCAGAAACTCTTGAGCCAGGCGTTCAGCTCCGCGATCTTGGCGGGAGGACGGCCCGGCGTGACCTTGCGATGGTAATCGCTCACCGGAAGGATAGAGGCAAACAGGGGCGTGATGCGATGGAACTCGGCCAGGTCCGCAATCATGGTCAGGTTCTTCTGGATGGTGGAAAGAGGGGTTCCGCGGGCGATATCGTTCGTGCCGCCGAGCACGAGCACGGCCCTGGGGCGGCGCTCAACGACGTCGGGCTGCATGCGGGCCAGCATCTGGCTGGTGACCTGGCCGCTGATGCCGCGATTGACGAAGTCGCGGCCGGGAAAGTATTCGTTGAGGCGCCAGCCGTCGGTGATGGAGTCTCCCAGGAAGACCACCCGGGGGTGGTTGGGGGAAGGCGGCGGGAGTTGGCGGTTGGCCTCTTCGTAGCGGCGCAGGTTATCGCGGTCGGGGTCGCGAAGCTGGCGCTCCTTGAGGGCCAGCAGGGCGCGGAAGTGGGCGTCCAGGCGCTCGACGCCCTCGCGCAGCTCGGTGAATTGCCGGCGGCCCTCCACGGGGAACGGGAAGGGCTTGGGAACCAGGTCCGCCACCGCCAGGTAAGCGCGGGCATTGGTGAGGAATTCGTAGGCCATACCGGCATTGGCCGGTGCGGAGCGGAGGTTAACCATCGCCTGGCGGGCGCTTTCGAGCGCCGGGGCGCCGGAGTGCGCCAAACCGGGCGCGGCCACGGCGGTGGATTCCATCAACTGCACCATGCGCCCGCAGAGCGCCAGCGCCTCGCGGGAGGGCATGAGCGCCTGCTCCTGCCCGTATAAAGCCGTGGCGACGACGGCCAGCACAAGTACACGGATCACGCTTCTCCCTCTTTATCGAGCTGGAAAGTAATGGTACCGATGGTGAACTGCATCCGCACGCGGATCTGTACGGGAAGGCGGCGGGCGTCGTCGCTGATCCAGACGTAGAGGTTGGCATCCCGCCGGAAGAGCACATCCTTAAAGATGAAGGCCTCGTAGCGGACGGTGTCGAAGGTGCCGGCGGGGACGGTAATCTGCTCGCGGCGCTGGGCCTCCACCCGCGCCTTCACGCTCTTCTTGCCGTCGCTCATGGGCAGGGCCGCGCTCTGGCCGGGTTCCAGCCGCATGGTGCGGAGCTTGTAGAGGCTGCCGATCACGTCGTGCACGCACTCGGGGATGTCGGTCTCGTGGACCGCCACGACGGCGTTTTTTGCAGGGTCCCGTTCGACGTAGTGCGCCTTGCCGGCATCGGTGTCGAAGGTAACGCGGGTTTCCCGGTGGCGGACTCCCTCGTGGGTTTCGATGCGGGAACTGACGGCGCACAGGTCCGAGCGCAGCTCGGAACTATAAATATCGCTGACCTTGAACAGCTTGGAAACCAGGCCGGTGGATTCAATGTGCAGCCTGGACCGCCAGCCGGGTTGGCCGGTGGCGGTGCGATTGGCGCGCCAGTCGAGCCGGGCGCGGCCGGCGGTGATGAGGCGCCATTCGATGGAGTAGTTCAGGCTTTCGCGAGCCGGTAGAGCGAAGCTTTCGGCGGCAGCGGCCGATGCGGAGAAGGAGGCGGGCGCGCACAGGAGCATCGCCACGCACCAAGCCCCTCTATTGGTTCCCCGCGTCATAAACGGCCAGTGTCTCAAATCGGCAAAACGCAAGTCAAAGTGGCACAAGACTTGCGAGCGCCACGACCGGTTCGCGGCCGCGTGTCCCGAAGCCGTGCGGGACGTGATGACGCTTCCAACCGTGGCGATAGTGTCCGGCGGCGAGTGCCCGGTAGCGGCCGTTACGCTCTGTGTCGAGTACTATCCCCTGAGTTAGGTGTTTTGCCTGATCTTTGCCTCAATGATTTTCAATAGGAGAAATTCCCATTTCGCCGCTTGACTCTGCCGCCCGCGAGAAGTAGAGTATTCGAAGAGGTAAGTCTCAAAAATGAAAAGGATAGTGACACCTCACGTCTATGTACTCGTGTTGTGTGTCTTGCTGGCAGCACCGTTGAGTGCTCAAGACGCACGCGGCACGATGCTCGGCCGGGTGACGGATACGACAGGCGCCGTCATTCCCAACGTTGATGTTCGCGCTACCAACGCGTCCACTGGTGTGGTCGCATCGGCCAAGACAAACCCTGCGGGGAACTACGTGATCCCCTATCTGTTACCGGGAACCTATATCGTCTCCGCTGAACTCACGGGATTCAAGCGGTTCGTTCGCGAAGGCGTACAGGTTCGTATTGCCGATTCGGTTGAGGTCAACATCGCCATGGAAGTCGGCGACGTGGCCGAATCGGTGGAAGTCCGCGCCGAGACTCCGCTGTTAAGCACGGCTGAAGCCTCGCTGGGACAGGTAATCGACGAGCGGCGGGTAACGGAACTGCCGCTATTCGCCGGAAACCCGCTGGACCTGGTTCACCTGGCTCCGGGAATCACCAACACGGCTAACCTTCGCCTGCGCAAGGCGGGGTGGAACAACGCGCCTTCGCAGTTCTCGACCGATGGAGGCGGGCAGTACAAGAACGAGTTCACCATTGACGGCGTTTCCAACACCTACTCCGACGGGACCAGCCCTCGAGTGGCCTTTTCACCGCCAGCCACAGCGGTGCAGGAGTTCAAGGTGCAGACGTCCTCTTTCGACGCTTCCCTGGGACACACGGGAGGCGGCACGGTGAATCTCAGCACCAAGAGCGGCACCAACGAACTGCACGGTGAGTTGCACTGGTGGCTGCGCCACTCCGAACTCGACTCGCGCACGCTCTTCCAGGCTCGCTCGGGGCAGACGCTGCCGGTTTATGCAGACAACCGGTATGGCGCCAGCGCCGGCGCTCCGGTATATATTCCGGGCGTCTATAACGGCAAGAACCGGACCTTCTGGTTCTACGCCTGGGAAGCCAATAAGTGGGGCGTTCCGTCTGACTTCACCGCGACGGTGCCGACCCAGAAGATGCGGCAGGGCGATCTTTCCGAACTGCTGGCGCTGGGCGGCAACTACCAGGTCTACGATCCTTTGACCACCACGCCGGCGCCCAACGGGCGTTTCCAGCGGCAGCCGATTCCCGGCAACGTCATTCCGACCAGCCGCCTGGACACTGTGGGGACCAATCTGCTCAATCTCTATCCGCTGCCCAACCGGCCCGGCACCTCCGACCACCGCAACAACTACTTCCGTACCGGCAAGGCACTGGAAGACTACTGGGTGCACATGGGCCGCGTGGACCACGCGTTCAGCGACAAGCACCGCATCTTCGTCCGCTTCCACCGCGACTGGTGGGAGGAGGACAAGAACCGCACCTGGAATGACGACGTCAACGGGATCGTCCTCGAGCGGAACAACCGGGGCCTGGCGCTGGACGACGTTTATGTGCTCAGCCCGGCGTTCCTGATCAACGTGCGCTATGGCCTGACCCACCAGGACTTCCCGGAGCGGCGCGTCAGCCGCGGCGTGGACCTGGCGGCGCTGGGCTTCTCGCAGAACCTGGTCAGCATGATCGATTCCAGCCTGGCGACCATTCCCCGGGTAGCGGCCGATTCGTTGACCAACCTCAGCGGTTGGGAGAGCGGCGACGGTTCGACCTCGTCCCTGATTCACTCGGGCGTGGCGAACTTCACCTATCTGAAGGGCGATCACAACCTCCGGTTCGGGACCGAGTTCCGCGCCTATCGCGAGTTCCGCGCGCGGTTCCCCTATGACGTATCGCCGTACTTCGACTTCCCCAACACCTACACCCGTGGCCCGTTCGACAACTCGACGGCGCCTCCGGTGGGCGGCGACATCGCCTCCATGCTGCTCGGAATTCCCGGCGGCAGGATGGACCGCACCGCCAGCCACGCGGAGCAGAATCACCACTGGTCTCTCTACTTCCAGGATGACTACAAGGTCACTCGCCGCCTGACCCTGAACCTGGGTCTGCGGTGGGAGTACGAGACCCCCGTCACCGAGCGGTTCGACCGCTCCGTATACCGCTTTGCTGCTAACGTCTCGAGCCCGATCGAGGCGCAGGCCAAGGCCAACTACGCCAACAACCCGATTCCGGAGTTGCCCGCGGACCAGTTCAGCGTTCGGGGCGGGCTGACTTTCGTGAATACCGGCGGCAACCCCAGGGGGTTCTGGAGCGGCGAGAAGAATAACGTGATGCCGCGCGTCGGCCTGGCCTACCAGATTACCGACAAAACGGTGCTGCGCGCGGGCTACGGCATGTACTACGCGCCCATCGGGATCCTGTTCACCAACTCGATCCAGAGCGGTTTCACGCAATCGACGCCGATCCAGGCTTCGCTGGACAGCGGCTTGACCTACCTCGCGAGCACGGCCAATCCCTTCCCGAACGGGTTGATCGAGCCGCTCGGCGCGGCCGGGGGGCTGAGCACCTATCTTGGGCAGGGCATCAGCTTCTTCCGCGACGAGCGCAAGAGCCCGTATACGCAGAAGTGGTCGGTCGGCTTGCAGCAACAGTTGCCGTTCCAGTGGCTGGTGGATGTCTCCTATGTGGGCAGCCGGACCACGCGGCTGAACATCGATCGCAACTACAACTTCACACCGGGGCAGTACTACAGCACGCTGCCGTACCGGGATCAGGCCACCATCGACTACCTGGGGCGGAACTTCCCCAGCCCGTTCCGGGGAACCAACCCGATCTACGGGGCCAACATGAGCCGGGCCAGCCTGCTGCGGCCCTATCCGCACTTTGGCGATGTGACGACGGTGAGTGAGCCGATGGGGTTCTCCTGGTACAACGCCATGCAGGCTCGCGTAGAGAGGCGCTTCTCCCAGGGCTACTCCTTCCAGTTGTCCTACACCTGGCAGAAGACCATGGAGGCGACGCAGTTCCTGAATGCCTTCGATCCGCTTCCCTACTACGTGGTGTCCGCCGCGGACCGCACGCACCGCCTGGTGATGAGCGGCATCTGGGAGTTGCCATTCGGCCGCGGGCGCCGCTTCGGCAGCGACTGGCATCCGGCGTTGAACTTCTTCGCCGGCGGGTGGCAGTTGAACGGTGTGGTGCAACGGCAGAGCGGTCCCCCGCTCGACTGGGGCAACATCATCTTCAACGGCGACCTCAACGACATCGTGCTGCCCAAGGACCAGCGCAGCGTCGAGCGGTGGTTCAACATCGACGCCGGCTTCAACCGCAACTCGCAGCAGCAGCTCGCCAGCAACGTGCGGACCTTCCCATTCCGCTTCAGCGGTATCCGGGCCGACGGGCAGGCGCGCTGGGACTTCTCGTTGATCAAGTACTTCCCGATCGGCGAGCGCGCCAGGATGCAGTTCCGGGCGGAGACCTTCAATGCCTGGAACCATCCGAACCTGAACGTGCCGAACCGGACTCCCACCAGTTCTTCGTTCGGCATCATCACGGGTCAGGATCAGCCGCGGTCCTGGCAGTTCGCGCTTAAGCTGGACTTCTAGGAGTTCCGGCTGTAAGAGTACGCGGGCGCGGGGGTAACAAAGACCTCCGCGCCCGCTTTTTTTGTGGGCACTGCGGGACGGTAGAATGTCGGAATGATCGTCTGGAGAGCCGGAATCTTCGCGCTGGCCCTGGCTATGCTGTCGCCGGCGGCACTGTTGCGGATTGAAGTGGAGGAGCGGTCCGATGTCGAAGGAGGGCGGGTGTTCGGACCGAGCGGAGCGTACGAGCGCATCGTGGGGCGGGCGTTCTTCGCGGTAGACCCCGGACTCGCGGCCAATCGCGGCATCGTGGACCTGGACAAGGCGCCGCGCAACGCCGAGGGGTTGGTGGAGTTCTCCGCCGATCTCTATGTGTTGAAGCCGCGCGATCCGGCGCTGGGCAACGGCGCGGTGCTCTACGAAGTCTCCAATCGCGGCGGCCGGGCGATGACGCGGTTTTTCGGACGCGGCCCCGGCGAAACCGGCGATGGCTTTCTGCTGGAGCAGGGCTTCACACTGGTGTGGCTGGGCTGGCAGTTCGACGTGCCCACGGACGAGACGCCGCGGCTGCGGCTGTACACCCCGGTGGTGAAGGGACTCACCGGGCTGGTGCGCAGCGAGATCGTCGTCAACAAGCCCGTAAAGGAGCACTCGCTCGCGGACCGCAGCCACGTACCCTACCCGGTCGTCAATCCGGACGACCCCGCCCTGACCCTCACGGTGCGGGACCGCGCCGACGGGCCCCGGCAAACGGTACCGCGCGCGAACTGGCGTATCGCGGACCGCACCCGCATCGTCATGACCGGGGGCTTCCAGCCGGGGCGGCTCTACGAACTGGTCTACACCTCGCGCGACCCCGCGGTGGTGGGGCTGGGGCCGGCGGCGGTGCGGGATTTCATCTCCTTCCTCAAGTACGGCGGCGGGAACGTGGTGGCCGTCCTGGGCGACAGCCGGCGCCACATCAAGCGGGCGCTCGCCGTGGGAGTTTCCCAGAGCGGCCGCTTCCTGCGCACCTTCGCCTACCACGGCTTCAACGCGGACGAACAGGGGCGCAAGGTCTTCGACGGCATGCTGGTGCACGTGGCCGGAGGCGGGCGCGGCAGCTTCAACCACCGCTTTGCGCAACCCTCGCGCGACGGCCACCCGTTTTTGAACACCTTCTACCCCACCGATATCTTCCCCTACGCGGACCTCCCGCAGACGGACCCGGAGACGGGGTTGACCGACGGCATCCTGGCGAACCTGAAGCCCGAGCACCGACCGAAGATCTTTTACACCAACTCCTCTTACGAGTACTTCGGCCGCGCGGCATCCCTGATCCACACCACCATAGACGGCCGGCGGGATGCGGAGCTTGCGCCCACCACCCGCATCTACCTGTTCGCCGGGACGCAGCACGGGCCCGCGGGCTTCCCGCCCACGCGCGGCGCGGCCCGCAATTTGCCCAACTTCAACCCCTTCCCCCTGGCCATGCGGGCGCTGCTGGTGGCCATGGACGCCTGGGTGCGGGATGGCAAGGAACCGCCGCCGTCGCAGTACCCGCGCATCTCCGACCAGACCCTGGTGCCGCTGGAGGCGCTGCGCTTCCCGAAGATTCCGGGCGTAGCCCTTCCCACCCGCATCCAAACGGCCTGGAGGCTGGACTTCGGCCCCGAATTCCGTTCCGCCGGCGTCGTCACGCGGGAGCCGCCCGCCGTGGGAAGGCCCTTCCCGGTGCTGGTGCCGCAGGTGGATGCCGATTGAAACGAAGTGGCCGGTATCCGGATGCCGGCCG
>JAWLGN010000032.1:0-28739 GCA_041685075.1 Bryobacteraceae bacterium | reverse complement strand
TCGACGCTCACGTCCACGAGCCCTTCCTGCCGCACTTTGAAGGCGTAGGTGGTGCGGACCGGGTAGATCTCGTTGCAGCCCATGGTGTCCCCTTCGCGCTTGGCGGCGGTGGTCAGGACGATGAAACTCTCCTCCGGCATGATGTCCGCGGCGATGTGCCAGCCGGTCGGCACCTGGCCGTTCAGCCGCATCCAGCGGTCGGCGGCGGCATCGTAGGCCCACATGTCGGTGAGATCCTGCCGGTTGTATCCCCCGCCGACGATCACCCAGCCCGTGCCGGGGTCGTATACCGTGAAGTGCCCGGCCCTGGGCGGCGGACCGCCCGCGGCTTTGGACTCCCTCCAGCGGCGCGTGCCGGTGTCGTAGATCCAGGTGTCGGCAAGATAGCGGCTCTGGCCGTCTCCGCCGAACAGCACCATCACCTTGTTCTTCGTATCGGTGACCAGCCGGGTGGACATGCGCGGCGGAGGCTCGAGGCCGTTGGCCAGAGGCCGCCACCGCGAGGCGTTGGCCTCATAGATCCAGGTGCCGGTATAGCCCACAAGGCGCCCGTCCGGGCCCGGTTCGGCAACGTGCCCGCCGCCCACCAGCACCACTTCGTCGTTCCAGGGATCGTAGCTCAGGGTGGCGCCGCTCACGGGCGGCGGACCTTGGGTGCCGGGAGCCGCGTCCGTCCATTTCCGCTCGCGTACGTCGTAGGCGAAGGTGCGCCCGCTGGTGAAATAGATCATGCGGGAGCGCTTGCTGTCGTAGGCCACCTGGTCAAAGACGACGTTCAGATCGGGGCGCAGCACGCCGTCCCGTTCCTTCAATTGCGGCCTGTAGCTGCCGGTGGTGATCCCCTGGTAGGAAGTGCAGTGATACATCGGAGGCGGGTTGCCGCGCCACTCGCTTTCCTTCTCGCGCGGGAACTGGCTCTCCCACCTGCCCTTCTGGGGATCGAAGACCACGATATCGTACTCGCTGTTCCCGGTCCAGGGTTCCTCGGGACCGCCGTATTGGTCGGTGACGTAGCCCATGAAGCCCCACAGCAGGAAGTACCGGCCGTCGTCCACATACCGGAAGGAGCTGTTGCGCCGCGCCCCCTGTTCGTCGCGGTCAATCTGTGTCCAGGTATTCGCGGGTACACGGGCCGGCACGGGCGTCCCACTGCAACCGAATTGGGAGAGTAGCAACCCCAAAGCGAAAGTGAAAGAGATATAGCGCATGTCGGAAGCCGCCATTGTATCCGATGGACGTGTTGCGGCGCGGCGGCCGGACAGCGGCCGTTCAGGCGGGGGTGATTTTCCCCAGTATGGCGGCGCGGCGGGCGCCGGTGGCCGAAGGCAGGTTGGATGGCCGCCCGCGCGCGGTTTCGTAGGCCAGGACGGCGAAACAGATGGCCTCTTTGCCGTCGATGTCGATGCCGTAATCGGCCGAGGTCGCGATGGCCAGGTCCGGCAGAAAGGCGGCCAGGTGCGCCATGATCTGCGGATTGTGGGCGCCGCCGCCCGAGACGATCAGGTCGTGGTATTGGCCGCGCAGCCGGTGGATTCCCATCGCGATGGTCGCGGCGGTCAGGACCGTGGCGGTTGCCACCAGGTCTTCCGTGCGCCCTCGCAGCCGCGAGACGAATTCTTTCCCGTACTGCTCGCGGCCGGCGGTCTTGGGCGGCTTCTGCCGGTAGTAGGGGTCGGCCAGCAGCTCGTCGAGCAGTTTGCGCCGCACCTTGCCTTTGGCGGCGATGCGGCCGTCCTTGTCGTAGTTCAATTTGCCGCCGGTGTGGCGGGCGGCCAGCGCGTCGATCACCATGTTGCCCGGCCCGGTGTCGAAGGCCACCACGTCATCGGGCGCGGCGCCGGCGGGTATGGCGGTGATATTGGCGATGCCCCCGATGTTCAGCGCGATGCGGCCGCGGCGGGGATGGCGGAAAAGCCAGTAATCCACGTAGGGGACCAGGGGCGCGCCGGTGCCGCCGGCGGCGATGTCGCGCGGCCGGAAGTCGGAGACCACCGGAATGCCGGTGCGCTCGGCGATGATCGCGGCTTCGCCGATCTGCATCGTGGCCACGCCGCTTTCGTGATAGATGGTCTGCCCATGGCAGCCGATCAGGTCGAGCGACTCGAGCGGCACGCCGCTGCGGCGGCAGGTTTCGCGAACGGCCCGGGCGTAGAGTTCTCCCAACCGGAAGCCCAGCCGCGCGATGTCGCCGGTCGTCGTGGCGGTGTTGGACACCCCCAACAGCGCGGGGCGCATTTCGGGCGGATACGGGGTGCTGCGCACCGCCACCGTGGAGATGCGGCGCCGCTCGATATCCACGATCGCCACGTCGATTCCGTCGAGCGAGGTGCCGCTCATGATGCCGGCTACACGCATGATTTCTTCAACTCTTCCTGCAACTCGCTGAGCAGTTGCAGCGCCTCGAGCGGGCGCAGTTCGTCCAGGTTCAGCTCGCGGATACGTTCGGCGATGCGATGGTTCACCGGCTCGAACAGTTGGATCTGCACGGGCTGCGTGGGCCGCGGGGAAAGTTCCTCGGTGACCACGTGCCCGCTGCGTTCGTGCAGCTTGAGCACCTCGCGGGCGCGCTCGATCACCGGCGGCGGCAGGCCGGCCAGGCGGGCCACCTCGATGCCGTAGCTGCGGTCGGCGCGGCCGGGCTGCACCTTGCGCAGAAAGATGATGCGGCCGCCCGCGTCCTTTCCCGAGACCCGCAGGTTGCGCACGCCCTCGATCTGGTCGGCGAGTTCGGTCAGCTCGTGGTAGTGGGTCGCAAAGAGCGTCTTGGCGCGCGTGTGCTGGTGGATGTGCTCTATCACCGCCCAGGCGAGCGCCAGCCCGTCGTAGGTGGCGGTGCCGCGGCCGATCTCGTCCAGCACCACGAAACTGCGCGGCGTGGCGGTGTTCAGGATGATGGCCGTCTCGGTCATCTCCACCATGAAGGTGGAGCGGCCGCGCGAAAGATTGTCGGAGGCTCCGATGCGTGTGAAGACGCGGTCGATGATGGGCAGGTCGGCCGATTCGGCGGGCACGAAGGAACCCATCTGGGCAAGGATGGCGATGAGCGCCGCCTGCCGCAGGTAGGTCGATTTGCCGCCCATGTTGGGGCCGGTGATGATGGCGATCAGGTCCGTGGAATCGTTCAGGTACAGGTCGTTGGGGATGAAGCGGCCGGCTTCCTGCTCGGCCAGGCGCTCGATCACCGGGTGGCGGCCGCCGACGATGCGCATCTCGTCCCCGGAGGTGAAGCACGGCCGGCAGTATCGGTTTTCAGCGGCCACCTGAGCCAGCGCGGCCGTGACATCCAGCTCCGCGATAGTGGCGGCGGTGGCGCGGATCCGCTGCGCATGTGCGGCGGCGAACTTCCGGACCTCGGTGAAAAGCTCCTTCTCCAGTACCAGGATCTTCTCTTCCGCGTCCAGGATCTTGCGCTCGTACTCCTTCAGCTCCGGGGTGGTGAAGCGCTCGGCGTTCACCAGTGTCTGCTTGCGCTCGTAGTCGGGGGGCGCCAGGTGCAGGTTGGGCTTGGAGATCTCGATGTAGTAGCCGAAGACATTGTTGAACCGCACCTTGAGCGACTGGATGCCGGTGCGCTCGCGCTCCCGCGCCTCGATGCGGGCGATGTACTGGCGGCCGTTCTGGCGCAGGTCCCGGAGTTCGTCGAGTTCGGCGTTGAAGCCGGGGCGGATGGCGCCGCCGTCGGCGAGGTTGACCGGCGGCTCGTCGGCGATGGCTTCGAGAATCCGGTCGCGTACCTCGGGGATTTCGTCCAGGCAGTCGTAGAGGGTACACAGCCGCCGCGACTGGCGCGTATCGAAGCAGCGCTTGATGGCGGGCACCTTCTGGAGCGAGCGGCCCAGCGCCAGCAGCTCGCGCGGTCCGGCGGCGCCGAGGGTGACCTTGGCCAGCAGCCGCTCGAGATCCAGCACGCCCTCCAGTTCGCGCCGCAGCTCCGAGCGCAGGATGGTCTGCTGGGCAAGCTCCCCTACGGCGTCCAGACGCGACTCGATCTCGTCGCGGTCCATGGAAGGCGCCAGCAGCCGGCGGCGGAGCAAGCGGCCGCCCATGCCGGTGATGGTCTGGTCGAGCACGGAGAGCAGTGTCGTGCCGTCGCCGGCAAAGAGCGGCTCCACCAGCTCCAGGTTGCGCACCGAAATGGCGTCGAGCAGCATGCTCTCGGAGCGTTCGTAGTGTGCTGGGCGGTCGAGGTGGTCGAGTGCGGCGCGCTGCGTCTCCCGCAGGTAGTGCAGGATGGCGCCTGCGGCGCAGACGGCGGCGGCGCGTCCCGCCAGCCCGCAGCCGTCCAGCGTGAGCAGGCGGAAGTGCTCCTTCAAAGTGCGCTCGGCGTAGTCGAAGCTGAAGATCCACTCTTCGAGTTCGGTGCGCAGGTAGCGGCTGTCCTGCTGCTCCCCGCTGATGAGCGGCAGATCGGCCGGGAAGAGCACCTCGCGCGCGCCAATCTGTTCGAGGATCGCGCCGGCTTCCGCCGGGTCGGCCTCGGTGACGCGGAACTCGCCGGTGGAGACATCCACGTGGGCGATGCCGGCGCGGTTGCCGGCGCGGGACACCGCGGCCAAGTAGTTGTTCTCGTGAGAGCGCAGCAGGTTGCTGTCGGTGGCGGTGCCCGGCGTGACAATCCGGGTGATATCGCGCTTGACGAGCTTCTTGGCCAGCCGCGGATCTTCCATCTGCTCGCAGATGGCCACGCGGTAGCCCTTCTGCACCAGCCGGGCGATATAACCCTCGGCGGCATGGTGGGGCACCCCGCACATGGGTACGGGCGTGCCCTTCTCCCTGTTGCGGGAGGTGAGGGTAATCTCCAGCTCGCGGGCCGCCGTGACCGCGTCCTCGTAGAACAGCTCGTAAAAATCGCCCAAGCGGAACAGCAGCAGGGTTCCGGGCACCTGCTGCTTCAGTGCGTTGTACTGCCGCATGAGCGGGGTGGAAGGCTCGCTCATGAAGTGCCGTTACCCACTAAGCGTACAGCCCCCGGAGCTTAATGGCAAACGCCACGCGGTCGAGCGCCAGCATGTAGGCGCCGGTGCGGTTGTCCACCTTGTGCTTGGCCGCGTAGCCCACCACTGCGTCGAAGCTCTCCTCCATGATTTCCTGAAGGCGCTCGTTCACCTGCTTCTCGTTCCAGAACAAGCCCTGGCGGTCCTGCACCCACTCGAAATAGGAGACCGTGACACCGCCGGCGTTGGCCAGAATGTCGGGGATGACGAAGATGCCCTGGCGCGCCAGGATGTCGTCGGCGAGCGGCGTCGTGGGGCCGTTAGCGCCTTCGCACAGGATGCGGCAGCGCAGTTGCCCGGCATTCTGCGAAGTGATGACGTTTTCGGTGGCGGCGGGAACCAGCACCTCGCATTCGAGGAACATGGCCTCGTGGCGGTCCATGTTTTCGGCGCCTGGAAAGTTGAGGATGGAGCCGGTCTCGGCGCGGTGCTGGAGCAGCGCGTTGGCATCGATTCCGTTGGGGTTGTAAACGGCCCCGTCGTACTCGATGATGCAGATGATCTTAAAGCCCGCCTCCTGCATGAGCTTGGCGGTCATGCTGCCGACGTTGCCGAAGCCCTGGATCACGACGCGCGTGTTGTCTTGCCGGATGCCGAGGCGCTCCAGCGCTTTCCGGGTGACGATGAGACAGCCGCGCCCGGTAGCTTCCCGCCGCCCGCGCGATCCGCCGATGGCCATGGGCTTGCCCGTAACCACGGCGGTGACGGTGTGGCGCTGGTGCATGGAGTAGGTGTCCATCACCCAGGCCATGATGCGGTCGTTGGTGTTCACGTCGGGAGCGGGAACGTCGCGCTCCGGGCCGATGACATCCATGATCTCGGCCGTGTAGCGGCGCGTGAGCCGTTCCAGTTCAGAGTCGGAGAGCAGGAAGGGGTTGCAGACCACCCCTCCCTTGGCGCCGCCGAAGGGAATGTTCACCACGGCGCATTTCCACGTCATCCAGGATGCCAGGGCACGCATCTCGTCCAGCGTGATGTCCGGAGCGAAGCGGATGCCGCCCTTGCCTGGACCGCGGGCCAGGGAGTGCTGCACGCGGTAGCCGGTAAACACCTCGATGCGCCCATCGTCAAGCTGCACGGGAATGTGAACGGTGATTTCCTTATCGGATGTCTGGAGTATTTTGCGAATGCCGTCGTCGAGGTTGAGCAGGGCCGCGGCCTGGTCAAATCTCGCGGCGGCGGCGAGCCACGGATTGTTTTCGTCCTCGATGGCGATGGGCAAACTGGTAGTCACAAATCGGACCTCCGATTCCATTATGCTATCGCATCGCGGTGCCGGGGCCGCGATGCACCTCCTTACCGTCTCTCGTAAACCACGCGGCCGTCCATGACGGTAATCAGGGCTTCAATGTCCTTGATCTCGTCCACCGGGCAAGTGAGGTAGTCCTTGCTGATGACGGCGAAATCGGCGAGCTTGCCGGGCTCGATGGAACCCTTCAGCTTCTCTTCGAAGGTGCCGTAGGCGCCATTAATGGTCCACAAGCGCAACGCCTCCTCGCGGGTGATGCGCTGCTCCGGGTTGAGTACGTTACCCGCGACGGTCTTGCGGGCCACCGCCATCCACATCCCCAGGAAGGGATGATAGGCGTTGAGCGAGAGCCGCGGATCCATCCGGATCATGTGATCGGAGCCGCCCACCACCATGGCGCCGGCGTCGATCATGGAGCGCAGCGGCACGAAGTTGCGGATGCGGTCCGGGCCGAAGACGGGCTCGAGCGCGGGGCCGTCGAAGTGGTGCCAGGCGGGCTGGGAGTCGAAGATCACCCCCATTTTCGCGGCGCGCGCGATGGCCCGGGCGTCCGGGAAGTTGGCGTGCGTCAAGGTGAACCGGCGATCTTTGATGGGCCTGACGCGATCGGCGGCTTCGTAAGCATCCAGCAGCAGGTCTGTCGCGCCGCCGCCCGCCACGTGGGCGGTCATCTGCCAGCCGAGTTCATTCGCCGTCTTGGCCATCTCGATGAGGCTTTCCATCGGCATGTTGAAGACACCGCGATAGTCCGGATCGCTGTAGCCGTAGACTTCGGTATTGGTTCCGTACGGCGCGCGAAGGAACGCGGTGCCGATCAGAATGCCCCCGTCCAGCACCACCTTGATGGCCCCGATGCGGACATAGTCGTCGCCGAAGCCCGTTACGAAGGGGACCTCGAGAATTCTGCGGCGAATCTCTTCGGGCGTGCCCTGCGGGCTGATTCTGTAGGTGATGTTGGCCCGTACCGTCAGCTCGCCCTTCTTCTGCAACTCCTGGTAGAGCCTGACGCCGGAAGCGCCCTGGCCGCGATCCACGATGCTGGTGATGCCGGCCGAATTGTAGTGCTTCTGGATGTTGCGCAGCGCCCAGAGATTGTCCTCGTGGGTGAAGGTGCGGATGCTGAGCACCTTGGAGAGCAACTGGCGGGCGCCGAGGATCAGGCCGGTGGGTTCGCCGCTGGCGTCGCGAATGATTTTGCCGTTGGCGGGGTCGGGGGTGGACCGGGTAATGCCGGCCTTGGCCAGTGCGACCGAGTTCAGCACCGCGGCATAGCCGTTATCGGAGATGGCGGGATGTTTGAGTACGGCGGCGTCCAGTTCGTGACGCGTGGGGTAGCGGCGCTCCTTGAGGCGCGTGGCGTAGACCTTGGGCGCAAAGACGAGTTGGCCTTCGGGCAGCCGGGCGGCCTCCTTCCGCATGTATTCCTGCACCTCGGCGATGGAGTTCATCACCGGGACGGGGCCGTGCCGTTCGGTCAGGGCCGCCATGATGGGGTGCACGTGGCTTTCGATCAGCCCAGGCACTACGGAGCGGCCGCGCAGGTCCACCTTCTTCGTCTTGGGCCCGGCGAGCTTCAGAACCTCGTCATTGGAACCGACCGCCGTGAAGCGGTTCCCGCGGACGGCCATGGCCTGGGCAACGGGGCGGGCGTCCCAGACGGTGATGATCTTGCCGTTGTAGTAGACCGTGTCGGGGTCCTGTGCAGCGGCGGGAAGAGCAGCAACCAGCGCCGCCAGCGAAATAAGTAGGGTCCTCATAAAAACCTGTAACTTCTTCGATCTTGGCACGAACCGCGGCCGGGGTCCAGCGGACTAGTTTGCCGCGCCGCGAGCCCGCACGCGGCGGCCGAGAGCGGCGATCATGGCCATGGCCTCCTTGCGGACCTCGCCGTAGCGTGCGGGGTTGCGCTCGCCGGTCTTCAGGTAGTCCAGGATCACGGCTTCGGCGGCGACGAAATCCGCCGCGGCGTGCGCCACCTCGGAGGCGATTTCCTCCGGGATGGTGGTGACGCCGTTGGCGTCGGCATGCAGCAGGGTGCCGGGGAAGACCGCCACCCCGCCTACCCGCACGGGCACCCCGGCCGCGACAATGCTGCTGTAGCCGTGGGAGCAGATGGCGCCGCTCGAAAAGGCCGGAAAACCCAGGCGGCGCACCTGCTCCAGGTCCCGCGCCGCGCCGCTGGTGATCAGCCCCACGGCGCCGAATGCCTGGTAGGTGGCGCACATCACCTCGCCGAAGGTGGCGGCCACGGGCGGGTCGTCCAGGTCCTGGAAGACCACGATGGCGGGGCCGGGTAGTTCCGCCAGGCGCTTCACCTGCTCATCGAGCGAGCTGCAGACGCTGCCTTCGGGGCGGGGAAAGGCTCCCCGGAAGGTGGCGGTCGAGGCGTAGCCCACAATCGGCGGCATCTCGGGGAAGCAGGCGCGAATGCGGCCGTCCATGTAGCCCGCATCGCGCGGCCGTACCTCGAACAACTCGATCACGTTACAGATGGTCGGGGTGTCGTACTGCGCCAGCAGTTGGAGATCGGCAGGGGAAAGCATGCGTTCCTATTGTAGAACGCGCGGCAGGACCTCGATGGCTTTGCGGATCTGCGGATCGCGCTGGGCCTCCACTTCGTCGCCCTTGGCAACGCCCAGGGCCTGGTTGAAGATCTCCGCCTTCAGGCGGGTGCGAATGAATTCGTGCTCGACGGACCACTCACCCACCGAAGGCTGGATGCGGCGCTCGGAGAGGAAGACTTTGAACCGGTCGAGCAGTTCGGGCGTGACCTCGAAGGACTCGTCCACCGTGCGGCCCGCGAGATAAGCCGTCGCGAAGCTGGTGAAGGAACCGCTGGCGTCCAGCACCGTGGCCAGCCGCGACAGCGGGGCGGGGTAGACCACCTCGTCCGGCTGGATACCGCCGCCGCCCATGACCGTGCGGCCGGCGCGCGTCTTGTATTTTTGCGGCTCATCGACCGGTGCGGTGGTGGCGGCCAGGGCGAACTGCGCTGCGTCCAGCGGCTTCTGAATCGACCGGCCGCTGGGCGTGTAGTAGAGCGACGTGGTGAGCGCCAGGCCGTTGCCCCCCGAGAGCGGGTAGACGCTCTCCACCAGTCCTTTGCCGAAGCTCGGTTCCCCCACTACCGTGGCACGGTCGTAATCCTGCAGGGCGCCCGCCACGATTTCCGACGCACTGGCGCTCTTGCCGTTGACGATCACCGCCAGGGGGAACTCGTACGGCTCGGCATCCTCGGGCACGCGCTGCTCGCTCTCGGGGACCGACCGGCCCCGCACCGTCACGACGGGCAGCCCGGGATCGAGAAACAGCGAAGCCGTCTCGATTGCCGCGGTGAGCATGCCGCCGGGGTTGTCGCGCAGGTCGAGCACCAGTCCCTTCAGCCGGTGGCCTCCCAGCTTCTCGATGCCGGCGCGAATCTCCGAGCCGGTCTTTTCATCGAAACTCGAAACCCGCAGGTAGCCGATGCCGGGGCGCAACAGGAAGGCGCGCTCCACGCTGGGCGATTCCAGTTCTTCCGGGGTGAGCACCAGGGTAAGCATGCGGGCATTGCCCGGGCGCTTGATCAGCAGTTCCGCACGCTGCTGGCGGGAGTGCCCCAGCAGACCCACCAATTGCTCCATGGCGAGCCGGCTCAGGTCGTAGTTGTTGATGGCCAGAATCTCGTCTCCGGGCAGGATGCCGGCCTTGGCCGAGGGCGTGCCGGGCAGCGTCTGGAGTACGATGACGCGCCCCGGCAGCACCGAGACCACCGTCCCGAAGCCCTTCTGCATGGAGGTCTGCAGCTTGCGAAGCTGCTCGAACTGCTCGGCATCGAAGAAGACCGAGTGCGGATCGAGCCGGCGCAGCATGCCCGGGATGGCCCCCTGGTAAAAGGCCTGGTCCGCGATTACCGGGTCGGCGGCATGCTCCTCCACCCGCGCGTAGACTTCCATGAAGCGCTTTACTTCGGCGGCGAGATCGCTTTCTTCGGAAGCGAAAGCGGCCGAACAAAGAGCTAACGCGAGAAGGATGATGCTACGCATGTATCGGAGGCTACACCCATTCTATCGCGTATAGCGCGTGGCTCTCCGGGCGGCGTGGCGTTCCATTGCCAGCCGGATGAGGCGATCGAGCAGTTCGCCGAAGGGCACCCCGGCGGCCTCCCACATCTTGGGATACATGCTGATGGAGGTAAACCCCGGGATGGTGTTGATTTCGTTGATGTAGAGCGCACCGGTGGCGGATTCGAGCAGGAAATCCACCCGCGCCATGCCTTCGCACTCCACCGCTTTGCAGCATTCCACGGAAAGCCGCCGCACCTCCTCCGCCACCCCGGCGGGCAGATCGGCCGGAACCACCGTACGGGCGGTGTCCAGCAGGTACTTATCGTCGTAGTCGTAGAACTCGCGCGAGGGCAGGATCTCGCAGGGCACCGCGGCCTCCGGCTCCTCGTTGCCCAACACCGAGCACTCCAGCTCGCGCCCCGTGATCGCGCGCTCCACCAAAATTTTGCGATCGTACACCGCGGCCAGTTCCAGCGCGGGCGCCAGTTCCGACTCCTCCCCAACCTTCGAGATCCCCACGGAAGATCCCAGGTTGGCGGGCTTGACGAACAGCGGAAATCCCAGGGGGCGGCAAAGCCCGGGGTCCAGGTTGCCGCGGCGGAGCACCACGTAGTCTACAACGGGCAACAGGCGTTCCCGGCAGACACGCTTGGTCATCTCTTTATCCATCGCCACGGCCGAGGCCATCACACCCGCGCCGACGTAGGGCAGGTCGGCGAGTTCCAAAAGGCCCTGCACGGTGCCGTCCTCCCCGAAAGTGCCGTGCAGGACGGGGAAGGCTACGTCGATTTCGGGCTGGGCGCCGGGTTCGGGCAGAATCGGTTCGGGATGCCACTTCCCGTTCTGGTCGATGAAGTACTCCACCACATCGTATTTCGCGCGGTCGAGCCCGTTCAGAATGGACCGGGCGGAGCGCACCGAGATTTCGTGCTCGCCGCTACGGCCGCCGTAGATTACCGCTACCGTCGATTTCATAAGATGCGTTTTCCGAGCGCCGACAGGATCAGTTCCACCGCCAGGTCCGCCGTGCGGTTGGATTCGTCGATCACGGGATTGACCTCCACCACCTCCATCGACACCATGCGCCCGGAATCACAGATCAATTCCATGGCCAAATGCGTCTCCCGGTAGGTACCGCCGCCGCGCACCGGAGTGCCGACGCCGGGGGCCCAGTGCGGATCGATGAAATCCATGTCCAGGGAGAGGTGAAAGCCCACGGTGCCGCGCAGGCCGATGCGGATGGCGTCCTGCATGACGGCTTTCATTCCGCGCTCGTCGATATCGCGCATGGTGAAGGCGGTCACGCCGGAGCCGCGCACGTGGGGCCGTTCCATCAGGTCCACGTCGCGCAGCCCCACGATGGCGATGTTGCCGGGATCCACCTTGGGCGCGTATCCGAACAAGCCGGCCAGTTCCGGGGGGCCCAGGCCGGCGATGCAGGCCAGAGGCATGCCGTGCACGTTGCCGCTCGGGGTGGTCTCCGGGGTGTTCATATCGGCGTGCGCGTCCACCCAGATCAGCCCGATCTTTTCATTGCGGGAGCGGAAGAAACTGGAGACCCCGCTGGTAGTCCCTATGGCCACCGAGTGATCGCCCCCCACTACCAGCGGCGTCTGGCCGAGTTCGAGCGCGCGGGCCACCATCTCGCCCAGGCGCTCGCAGGTGGCGCGAATCTGCGGCACGTAGCGCGCGCGCAGGTCGCCCACCTCCTGGCTTTCGAGCTGGACTACCGGGATGTTGCCCAGATCCACCACCTGGTAGCCCAGCGCCGTCACGCGCCGGTTCAAGTTGGCCACCCGCAGGGCCGAGGGGCCCATGTCCACACCGCGGCGGTCCTGCCCCAAATCCAGCGGAGCTCCCACGATTGCGATTTGCGATTTGCGCATGGGTTACGGGCGCAGCCTGTAGAGCATGCGGGGGAAAGCGATGGTTTCCCGCACGTGCTCGACCCCGCAGAGCCAGGCCACGCACCGCTCGATCCCCATGCCGAAGCCGCCGTGCGGCACCGAACCGTACTTGCGCAGGTCGATGTACCACTCGAAGGCTTCGCGCGGCAGGGCGTGCTCTTCAATGCGCCGCTCCAGCAGTTGGATGTCGTGGATGCGCTGGCCGCCGCCCACCAGTTCGCCGTAGCCTTCGGGCGCGATGACGTCCACCCCCAGGCAGACCTCCGGACGATCCGGGTCGGGCTGGAAGTAGAAGGCCTTCACCTGGCTGGGGTAGCGGTCCACCATCACGGGGCTGGTGAAGTCCTCGCCCAGCAAGGTTTCATCGGTGCCGCCGAAATCGGCGCCCCAGGCGATCTCGCTGCCCTTGGCGCGCAGGCGCTCCACGGCCTCGTCGTAGGTCATCCGGGGGAAGGGCGCCTTGACGGCCTCCAGCCGGGAGATGTCCCGCCCGAGGGTGGCCAGTTCCGCGTGCCGGTTTTCCAGCACGCGGCTGACGATGAACAGGATCATCTCCTCGGCCACGCGCTTCACTTCTTCCAGATCGGCGTAGGCCATCTCCGGCTCCACCATCCAGAACTCCGTGAGGTGGCGGCGCGTCTTGGACTTCTCGGCGCGGAAGGTGGGGCCGAAGCAGTAGACCTTTCCGAAGGCCATGGCGGTGGCCTCGCTGTACAACTGCCCGGACTGCGTGAGGAAGGCCTTCTCGTCCTCGAAGTAATCCACCTCGAAGAGCGTGGTGGTGCCTTCGCATGCCGAGGGCGTGAGGATGGGGGTATCCACCAGGGTGAAGCCGTGGGAGTCGAAGTAGTCGCGGGCCGCCCGCACCACTTCGTGCCGCACCCGCATGATGGCGTGCTGGCGCTGGCTGCGCAGCCACAGGTGGCGGTGGTCCATCAGGAACTCGATACCGTGCTCCTTGGGGGTGATGGGGTAGGGGTCCGTTTCCGGCACCCGCTGCACCACCTCGATGCCCTCCACGTCCATCTCGTAGCCGCCCACCGCCCGCTGCTCGGCGCGGATCTTGCCCCGCATGATGATGGAGGACTCCTGGGTCAGGTTCCTGATGGTTTGGAAGACCTCCTCCGGCAGCGCGCTCTTCACCGCCACGCACTGCATCAGGCCGGTGCCGTCGCGCAGGATGGGGAAGACGATCTTGCCGGACTTGCGCAGGTTATACAGCCAGCCGGCGATCTCGACGGATTCGCCGGTGTGTTTGGCGGCGTCGGCAATGGTGATTCGCTCGGGCATGTCAGGCCAGGTTCTCCAGGTGGTCGAAGACTTCCATGACCTTCTCCAGCGGGCGGTCCATCCCGGGGACCTCGCGCAGTTCGAGCACCAGCGGAAGGTCGCGGCCGCGCAGCAGGGCCATAGTGGCGCGCCAGTCGATGGTGCCGCCTTCGGCCATGGGGAAGAGATGATTGTCTTCCGTACCGTCGTTATCGTGAAGGTGGGTGGAGCGGATGCGCTCCTGCATCACCTCGAAGGCCGCCTCGACGCCGCCCTCATTCATGTTGGCGTGGCCGGTGTCGAAGACGAAGTTCAGCCCCATGTGGGTCATGGCTTCGAAGGTCATGAGGCGCTCGGGCGTGGAGAGTTCGTTGGGAATGTTCTCCAGCAGCACCTCGACCCCACGCTGGCGGGCAAACAGGACGATCTCCTCGAGAGCCGTGAAGGCCGTCTCCACCTTGCGCTCGCTCCATTCCTCGCCGGCCGCGCCGATGTGCTGCACGAGGTAGCGGCACGGAATGGATTCGGCGATTTCGAGCGTCCGCCGGATCTCATCCACCATTTCGATACGCCGGCTCTTCACCGGCTCGGTAATGTTGATGTAGCTCTGCGGTCCGGAACGCCCCCAGATTTCGTCGGTGTACATGGGGGCGTGCAGGGAATGGAGCGTCAGGGCCGAGTCGCGGAACCAGTGCGCGAGTTCGGCGACCTGCGAGCGGTTGCGCCAGTCCAGGTGCTGCCGGGCGCAGAAGATCTCCACCGAAGGAATGCCGGCGCGCATGATGCGGTCGAGCAGCGCCACCGTCAGGCGGTGGTTGACGAACAAGTGCGTAGACAACACGTGAGTCATGAGTATCAGAATCCTTCCGCGGTACACTCGGTGCGGGAATCGGGCGCGCCCTGGAGCCACTCACCGTCCCACAGGATGGCCGCCATCTCCCCGATGCCCCCTACGGTGCGGATCGTGTGGCCGCGCGCCTTCAACTCCGCCGCGACTTCGGCCGGAACGCTCTTCTCCACGCGCAGCTCGTCCGGCAGCCACTGGTGATGGATGCGCGGGAAGTCCGTGGCTTCCTGGATGTTCATGCCGAAATCGAGCACGTTCACGATCACCTGGAGCACTGTGTTGATGATGGTGGGACCTCCGGGGGACCCCACCACCATGTACAGCCTGCCGTCGCGCAGCACGATGGTGGGGGTCATGGACGAGAGCGGGCGCTTGCGCGGCTGGATGGCATTGGCTTCGCCCTGCACCAGCCCGAAGTAGTTCGGGGCGCCGGGCCTGGCGCTGAAATCGTCCATCTCGTTGTTGAGGAGGAAGCCCAGCCCGGTAGCGGTGACGCCGCAGCCGTAGCTGGCGTTGAGCGTGTAGGTGACCGCCACGGCGTTGCCCTCCGGGTCCACGATGGAGTAGTGGGTGGTCTGGTAGGACTCGCCCGCGGGCATCTCGCCGGCGCGCACTTCGGCGCTGGGGGTGGCGCGGTGCGGCTCGATGGAGCCGCGCAGGCGCGCGATGTAAGCTTCATCGAGCAGGCCGCGCACCGGCACTCGTACGAAATCGGGATCGCCCAGGTGCGTGGCGCGGTCGGCGAAGTAGCGCCGCATGGTCTCCGCCATGTAATGATAGGCCGCGGCCGACCCCGCGCCGGATTTCGCGTAGCCGGAGCCTTCCAGCATCCCCAGCATCTGGAGAAGCCCCACGCCGCCGGAACTGGGGGGCGGCGCGCTGATGATCCCGTAACCGCGGTAGCTGCCCTCGATGGGCCGGCGCTCCACCACCCGGTAGTTCCTCAGGTCCTCGAGGGTGATCAGACCGCCGTTCCGTTCCATGTCGGCCGTGAGCAGGCGGGCGGTTTCGCCCCGGTAGAAGTCGCGTGCGCCGCGCCGGCGTATGCGTTCGAGCGTGCGCGCCAGTTCGGGTTGCACCAGGGTGTCGCCGGGATTGAAGTGCTTTCCACCGTTGAGGAAGATGCGCCTGGACTCCGGAAAACGCTCCAGCAGCGAGGAGGCGCGCCGCAGCGAAGCGGCAAGACCCTTCGATACGGGAAAGCCTTCTTCGGCCAGCCGCACCGCCGGGGTCACCAGTTGCGCCCACGGTCTGCGGCCGTACTTGCGGTGCGCGAATTCCAGGCCCGCCACCGTCCCCGGTACGCCCGCGGCGCGGTAGCCCACCACGCTGTCCCGGGTGGGATTGCCTTCCGGGTCCAGGTACATGTCGCGGGAGGCGCGCTCGGGGGCGCGCTCGCGGAAGTCCAGGAAGGTGGTGCGGCCGTCGGCGAAACGCACCAGCATGAAACCGCCGCCGCCCAGGTTGCCCGCGGCCGGATGCGTAACCGCCAGCGCCATCCCCACCGCCACGGCGGCATCCACGGCATTTCCGCCCGCGCGCAGCGCCTCCACCCCTGCCGCGGTGGCGTGGGTTTCGCGCGTCACTACCATGGCCCGGCGCGCGCGTACCGGCACACTGGCGGCCCACAGGGACGCAGCAACCAGGAATGCCGCCGCCAGGCGGCGCATGAGTGCCATAAAACCCGATTCTACTATGTAGCTTCGGCGCACCGTCTGCGCCATTCGAATAGCACCACGCCGGCAGCCACCGAAACGTTGAGGGAGGAGATGGCGCCGGCCATGGGAATGCGCACCAGCACGTCGCAATGCTTCCGCACCTGCTGGTGCAGTCCCTTGCCCTCGGCGCCCAGGACGAAGGCGCTGGGGAGCGCGTAGTCGACCCGGTGATAGTCCTCACTGCCCCGCTCGTCCAGGCCGTAGATCCAGTAGCCGCGCTCCTTCAGATAGTCGATGGCCCGGTTGATGTTGGTGACCCGCACCACCGGCAGGTACTCCAGCGCACCGGCAGCGGCCTTGGCCACCACGTCGGTGAGGCCGGCGGCCCTGCGCTCCGGAACCACCACGGCGCCGGCGCCCGCGGCCAGGGCGGTGCGGATAATGGCGCCCAGGTTATGGGGGTCCTCGATGCCGTCGAGCAACACCAGCAGCTTGCTCCCGGAGGCAACGTCTTCCAACTCGGAGTAGAGCTTGGCGGCGCCCAGCGCCACCACGCCTTGATGGGCCGGGCTGCCCGCCAGCCGGTCCAGCGACTGGCGCGGTTCGAAGCGCAGCGGGACCGAGGCCCGGCGCGCCGTCTCGACAATCTCCTGCACCCGCGGCCCGCTCGCGCCCCGCGCCACCAGAATGCGCTCCAGGGGACGGCCGGCGCGCAGCGCTTCCAGCACTGGGTTGACGCCGCTGAGAACCGCCACGCCGCTATTCCTCGGGCTCGATCCCGAGGCCGTTGTTGAATCGGTTGGTGAAATTGGCCAGGGCGGCGACCAGGGTGATTTCCACGATCTGTTCGTTGCTGTAGTGCTCGCCGAGTTCGGCCGCGGTCTCATCCACCGCGGCGGTCTGGGTCAACTCGCGCGCATAGCGAATGGCCGCCCGTTCGGCGTCGGAGAAGTTGTGGTCCTGCGCGGTTTGGAGCGCCCGCTCCTCCTCTTCCGTGATGCCGGCGCGCTTGCCCGCCGCAAGGTGGCCGGCGGTGCAGTAGGGGCACTCGTTGGCGAACGACGCCGTGAGGTAGACCAGTTCCTTCAGCCTGCGGTCTACGGCGCCAGGGCCCATCACGGCTTTGTAGAGCGGGACAAAACGTTCCAGCACCTCGGGGCGGTGCGCCATGGCGCGGTACATGTTGTTGGGCCGGCCGAACTTACGCTCCACTTCGGCGAGCACTGGGTTTTCGGCTGGTTCAACGGGCTTGACGGCTGCGGCCATACGCCCAGTATAGCGGCCGGAGACGCGCCGCGAAGCCGCTCGAATGTGCGAAGAGCTACGGGCGTTCGAGGGCCACCACGTCGCCCGCCTTCAGCCCGGAGAGGACCGCGGCGTGCGTGTTGTTACTCAGCCCGAGCTGCACTTCGACCGGATCGAAGCCGCTTCCGGCACGCCGGACGTAAACCAGGTCCTTGCCGCCTTCCTGGTGCACCGCTTCGAGCGGCACCAGCAGGGCATTCTCCTCACGCTTGATGGAAACGTCCGCGGCGGCGGAAAGGTCCGGGATGATGCGCGGGTCCTGCTCCAGCAACTCGATATTCACCGGGATGTTGCGGATGTAGAAGTTCTCGCGGAAACCCCCGATGGCGATGGCCCCGACGCTGGCAATTCTGCCCTTCAGGGTGACGCCCGGGAAGGCGTCGAAGCTGGCCACCAGATGTTGGCCCACGCGCAGGTGCTCGCTCTCCACCTGGTTCACCATGGCTTCCAGCCGCATGCTGCTGGGGTCCACCACTTTCATGAACGGCTGGTTGGGGTACACCGTATCCCCGACCTGCACCTGGGCCATGTCGCCGCTGCGCCGCAGCGTCAACATCACCACCAGCCCGTCCATGGGGGTGCGGATGGTGAAGCGCCGGAGGTCGTGCACGTGGCGGTCGCGGTGGCGGACGTGGCGCTCTCGGGCGATCTCCAGCAGCCGCAAATCCGATTTATGGCTGGCCATCTTGATCTCGTAGTCGCGTAGGGCGGCTTTGTGAGCGGCTTCGTACTCCTCCACCGAAAGCTTCAGCAATTCCTGGTCGATGGCCGTACGGATTTCGGCGGCGCCCAAATCCAGGCGAGCCTTTTGCAGGTTCGACTCGGCCACCCGAATGCTCTGGCGCAGATTCTCCGCCTCGATGGCATGCTCGGCCTGGCGTTTGCGGATGTCCGAATCGGCGGCCTGGATGTCGGCCTCCACGTCGTCGATGTGGTCCTGTGCGGCGGTGGTGTCGATCTGGGCGACCACCTGTCCCCTCTTCGCCATGCTGCCCGGTTCGGCCATTTCGACCAGCGTCAAGTTGCGCGACTCGGGGCCGCGCAGCAGTGGGGCGGCGATATTGGCGTAGTTGCCTGCCGTGGTGGTGCCGGTAATCCGCATGGTCTGTTCAAGGGTGCCGGTGCCGATTACCGCGGTGCGAACCGCCATGGGAGCGGCCACCTGCTGTGGCGTGGGTTTGAGCATGTACCATGCGGCGATGCCGGCGGCGATGAGCAGAACCGCCAGCAGCCAGATCTTGCGGTTCTGGAAGCGGCCAGGGGCCGGCGCGACAGGTTTCGGTCCGGCGGGTCTTTCGAGCGGCGCCGCTGTCGGATTGGCGGAAGTGGACATAGTGGTCGCTCTGTTAAGGCGTGAAGCGGAGCCGCTTCGTTACGCTCTTTATTGTAATCGAACGCTGCCGCCTGAGAATCTCAGAATCGCGCGGTGGTTACGCGGCCGCGATCCTCTCCGCGCAGCCAGACGTAGACAGGGGCGCGCGGCGCGGGCGCGGGCCAGGGCAGGGCAATCCGCAAAACCTGCTTGCCCGGTTCTCCGGGCGCGGGTGCCGGAATGGCCTCCACCGGCAGGCCGTTTTCCGCATCCCATCCCGTCTTTTCAATGGTTTCCAGGTCCACCCCGGTGAGCACGCCGGCGTAGACGTTCTCCCCCAGCTTTTCATCGGTGAGGACGAACTTCTCGATGCGGGGCACACGGATCACCTGCCCGAGGGGGTAAGGATCCGAGCGGCCCTCGGAAGTGGCCACCGAGGTGACCAGCCCGCAGCCGGGGCGGCCGACCGCGCCGGGATCGAGCGACAGAAAGAGCATGCCCTCGCCGGCCGTCTCGAGCGAGGCGCCGCGGTCGCGGTCGCCGGGCGAAAGCTGCAGTTTTCGCCGCAACTCCCTTTCCTCGTCGCAGGAGATCTCCATCCGGGGGATGCCTTCGAGGTGTTCCAGCGAGAGCGCGAACGTCGCCGCGGCGCCGGCGGGAATCTCCCCGTCCCGCAGCGCCACGCCGTTGTCCCTGGGGAGCGACTTGCGGGCCGTCACGATGCGCGGCCGCGGCCCCGCAACCTGGATGGCGCCGGGCACCTCCACCGGCTCATCGATTCCCTGGATCTTCATGCGGAGCGGGAAGCGGTCGCCCCTACGCGCCGAGGAGGCCAGGCGAAATCGAGCCGGGCGGGCGGAGGCCGAAGCGGGCGCCTCGAGGTCGAACTCTCCCGCATCGCTCAACAGTTTCTCGATGCGCTCGAGGCCGCTGCCCTCCAGGGTGAGCGGCTGGGCGGTCTCCCCGGCATTTGGCCGCAGCGGGAGGTTGGTCAACCGCGGGTTGGGTGGCAGAACGGTGTAGGGCACCTCGTAGGTCATGCCGTCCCCCTGCGCGAGCAGCAGGCGATAGGCGCCGCGTTTGGCCGTGTCGATCTCCACCTCCAGGGTGCGTTGTTCGCCGGCCCGCTTCCCCTGCGGCAGCTTGAAACGAGCCTCCACCGGCTGGGCGTCGCGCACCCCGGCCGGCTCCAGCGCCACTTTCTCGAGGAACTGAAAATCGGGACCTTCCAGCGTCACCGTAACGGTGCCGTTTCCCTCCACCAGGCGCCCGCGTGAGGCGCGGCTGAGGGAGGCGCTCTTGAGATCGCCGAACGCGTGCAGCCGGATGTCGCCGGAAATCGGGACCGTATCCCAGTCCCATCGCGCCGAAAGCGTGTACCGGCCGGGAGTGGCTTTCACATTGCGAAGATCGAGTTCCAGCGCGGATTGCTGCGCCCGCACCGATACCGAAACCGGGAGCGGCTCGCCCTCACCGGCAGGCGCCAGCAGCCATTCCCGCGCGCGTTCCATGTTCGCCAGCCCCTGGCCTTTTACGCGCACCAGCGAGGCGGCGCCCAGCGGAGCATGCACTTCGCCCGCCAGCGCCAGCGATGGAGGCTCGAGCGCCGGCACCCGGTGCGCCCACAAATAGGCGATGCGCGTCCGCGAGGCCGACGGCTGGCGCTTGGCGCACAGGTCCAGCCCGTCGCCGGAAAGCTGTGCGAATGCGGACCGGAACTCCGTCCCCGGGAACATCAGGGTGCGCATGCTCTGGAACAGCGAGGCGCCGCCCGCCGCCAACCCCACCGGGCTGCCGAAGAACATTCCCGCCACCGACGCCGCCAGGCCGGCCGACTGCTGCATGACCGCCTGCCGCGGAGCCAGCGGATCGTAGGCGTTCACCGCCGGCAGCAGCGCCTGCAGCAGCACCGCCGCCTGCTGGTCCGTGCTGGCGTTGCCGTCCAGCTTCGGCATGCTCACACCGTACTTGGCCGAAAAGCCCCGCAGCGCGGCGTCCAGGTTGCCGCCGGATTGCTCCGACGAGGCCAGCACATCGATCAGCCCCTCGACCTTCGAGTTCTGCTCCGCGTAATCGGCCAGTTCCGCCAGGATCTCCCGGTTCTTGCCCACCAGGGACTTGAGCTTTTTCATGTTCAAGCCCTGCGGTCCGAAAATGAGCGCCACCACGGAGGCGTCCTCCGGAACCTTCCAGGCAGCGGCTTTGGCGGCCTTTACCGGGCCGAAGATGGCCAGCTCTTCCGAGGCGCCGTCCGGAACCAGCACCACCGCAATCTGGGCTTTATCGCGCGTTTCCGAGGGCAGTTGCACGGGCTGGTAGGTCAGCTTCAGTCCCGCGCGCAGCGCGTTCACCGCGCGTACCGGCAGGGGCGGGCCGCCGCCGGGAGGCTCCAGCCGGAACCGGAACGATCCCACCGAAAGGCTGCCCAGGCACGCGCGCGGCGGTGCGGCCAGGGCCGGCAGCGAGAGCAGCAACACCACGAGCGTCAGACGCACCACTTTGTTCAGACGCGGGACGGCGGGAAAAAGACGTCCGGAGTTCGCCACCCGCTCCATTCGCCGCGCCGCCTGCCGTCTCACGCCGCCGGCCTCGTCCGGCATGTCATCGCCGCCCGGCCGGTTAGCGGAAGACCGGCTGTGTCCAGGCAGTGTCGCCGTTGGAAGCCTCCACGCGTGCCCGCACGTACTTCTCGTTGCCCTTGAACCGGTAGACCGGGTTCGGCTGGGCGCTGCGCTCCAGCACCGCGCCGTCGGCGCCGATGAAGTAGGTGTCGTACTTGAAATCGCGATGGGGTTCGATTTCGAGACGCAGTTCCGTCGTGGTGACTTCGACGGATTTTAGCTCCACGCCCGTCGAGGAGTAGAACTCGCCGCGGCGCAGCGCGCCGATGATGCTCTCCGGGTCGAGCGAGGAGGCCCGTACCGAAACCCACCCGCGGCCGGGATTGGAAAACTCGCGGCCGAAGCGCTTGAAGTGGTGCGCATCGTCTACGGCAACGCCAAAAACGCGGCGGCCGGCCGTCAGCAGCGCGTCCCACATCTCGTCGAGCGATTCCACGCCGCCGCCGCCCTGGTTGTTCACCCCGGGGTGGCCGTTATAGACCTCGAAATGGGTCAGGCCCGGCACCTGCACCAGGTCCTTCGAGGTCATGGCCCAACGGAAGTTGGGATGGTTCACGGCCGGCAGCGCCCCTTTGCTGCGGATAGCGGCCACGTTGCGGCCGATGGTTTCCACCAGGGTGGAACCGCCCGCGGGATCCACGAGCTCCCGCAGGTTGTAGGCGTTCAGGTGCACCGGCCTGCCCTCGAAGCGGTCCGATATCTCTTCGCCCTGAATGAGCAGGAACTTGTTTCTGGCGCCGATGATGCGGTTCAGCTCGTCGATTTCGGTGAGGTAGTTATGGTCGGAGAGGATCAGGAACTGGTAGCCGTTCTCCCGGTACCAGGTGGCCACATCCAAGGGACTGGAATCCCCGTCGCTGTTCAGCGTATGGGTGTGGAGATTGCCCTTATACCATCGCAGCTTCTGCCCCTGGGCGGGCTGCGAGTACGACATGCCGGCGGCCAGCCAGCACAGCAGCATGGCGGGTACGGCGAGGAGTGCGCGTCGCATGTTTTCCACCAGTGTGACACAACTGCCCGGGGGCGGGGAAATTGCAGGCTGGCCGTGGGAATTCGTTTATGATGATCCTTATGACCCGCCGGGAACTGCTCGCCGGCGCCGCCTCCGCCGCGGCGCTTCACGGGAAATCGCGCATCGATCGCACCAGTCTCAGCCCCATCACCGATGAAATCGGAAAAACGGCTGACGACGCCGTGGCCTTCGCGCGGCACTACGGCCTCGAATGGGTGGAATTGCGGGTGGTGCCGGAGACGCGCAAGGAGTACGCCTTCTTGCCGGAACCGGAGGTGAAGGCGGCGGCTGCTTCCCTGAAACGGCATGGGCTGAGGGTATCTTTCCTGAACAGCTCGCTGCTGAAGGCCGCCTGGCCGGGAACCGAGCCGGTGCGGCGCCGCCGGGAGACGCCCGAGGCGCTCGCCAAGCGGCTCGCCGCCGGGGAAGCGCGCTTCAATCGCCGCCTCGAGGACCTCCGCACCGCCATCCGCAACGCTCATATCCTGGGGGTGGACAAGATCCGGGTCTTCACCGGCGCGCGGGTGGCCGACCCCCGCGCACTGTTCCCCCGCATTGCCGACGTCCTCGGGGAAATGGCCTTCGTCGCGGAGCGCGAAAAGATCCATCTGGCCATCGAAAACGAGGGCAGTTGTAACATCGCCAGTTCCGCCGAACTGGCGGACATCCTCAAGGCGCTGCCCAGCAAGTGGATAGGGTTGAACTGGGATCCGCAGAACACTCTCGGCACTCGTGAAATCCCCTTCCCGGACGGTTACGAGATGCTGCCTAAAAAGCGCATCCTGAACGTGCAGGTGAAGGGCAGGGGCATTATGCCGTCCAGCGATCAGCGGCTGGACTGGAAGGCTATCATCCAGGCGCTTCAGCGGGACAACTACAAGGGGAAGATCGGGCTCGAGACCCACATCTTCGATGGCACCCTCATCGAGGCTTCGCACGTCTCTATAAAGGAACTCCTGCGGATCGTAGACGAGGTGTAACGAAACTCATGCCGAGCAAGGGCCTGCTGTATGCCTTCGGAGCCGGAGTGGCCGCGGTGGCCGTCCTGGTGGCCGTCATCATGTACATGCAGCGCGGCGCGCACATTCGCCTGGAGGGCGGCATCCAGCACGTCCGCACGGTGGCGATGGACGACTACAGCTCGGTCCTGGTGGCGGACTTCCGTTTCGCCAACCCGGCCGACTATCCCTTCGTCGTGCGGCGGGTGGATGTCACTATTGTGGATGCCGACGGGCATGTCTACGACGGCGCCAGCATCTCGGAAGTGGACACCCTGCGGGTCTTCGAGCACTACAAGGGGCTGGGGCAGAAATTCAACGATACGTTGCTGATGGGCGACACAGTCGCCCCGCACTCGACCGAAGACCGCATGATCGCGGCTCGATTCGCGGTACCGCAACGGATTCTCGACGGGCGCAGGAGCGTCACGGTACGGGTTGAGGAAGTCGATGGCGCGGTGGCGGAGTTCTCTCAAAGCCGTTAGTCTGGCGCCGGTGCTGGCCGCGGCGTTGGCCGCGGAGCAGGGCGTCGTGGTGCCCGCGGGCACGGAACTGGAGTTGCGGCTGGCCGGCAAGGTGTCGAGCGCATCCTCCCGGCCCGGCGATGCCGTGGAAGCGAAAGTGGTGGCGGCGGTGCCGGTGGACGGGCAATTCGTCATCCCGGCGGGCGCCACGGTGCGGGGGCGGGTGGTGGAAGCGCGGCCCGCTCCGGGCTCCGACCGGCGCGCCATCCTCTGGCTGGCCTTCCCGGAACTCCTGCTCGAGGGCCGCACGGTGCCGCTGCTCGGGGCTGTCACCCGCGTGGACAACGCGCGCGAATCCGTGGATCCGCAGGGCCGTATCCTGGGCATTTTGGCCTCCGAGACTCTCGCCGCCCAGATGGACGCTGGGATCGCCAAGGTCGCGGAGCGTTATGCCGGACTGGCGGATCTGCTTGGAGCCGCCAAGCAGAGCATGATGCGAAATCCCGATAGCGAGATCTCCTATGAAGCCGGAACGGAGCTGATCTTCACCCTCACCCAACCCGTCACCGTGACGCCGCCTGCGAATGCCGTCCCGCGGCTTGAGCCCATCGAAGACTCCCCGGCGCTGGTTGGCATCGCGCAGTCGCAGCCCTTTCGTACCATGGCCCAGAGCCGCCCGCCGAAACCGTCCGACATCACCAACCTGATGTTCATCGGCAGCGAGGAGGCGCTGACCGCGGCTTTCGAGGCGGCCGGTTGGACCGGCGCCGCCGCGCTCACGGCCGAATCGGCGCTCGAAACCTTCCGCGCCATAGCGGAACTGCGCGGCTACAAGGAGGCGCCCATGTCCACCCTGCTGCTCGACGGCCGGCCGCCGGACCTGGTCTTCCAGAAGCAGCTCAACACCTTCGCCATGCGCCATCACCTGCGCATCTGGAAGCGGCCGGTCTTCTACGGCGGCCAGACAGTGTGGGTATGCGCGGCGACTCACGACACCGGCATCGAGTTCTCCCCGGAAAACCGTACGTTTATCCACACCATCGATCCGCACATCGACCGCGAGCGCGCCAAGGTGGTCAACGACCTCCTGCTCAGCGGCCGCGTACGTTCCCTGGCGCTCATCGAGCGCGCCGAAGTACCCAAGCGCAGCAGCAACGCCACAGGGGACGAATTGATTACGGATGGCCGCATCGCAGTACTGATCCTGCGCTGATTCGCCGGCATTTGTGCTGCCGGCGCGTCAACTGTGTTATCTGTCACCCGCCGGAAAAGCTAACGTTGAGAGGCGATTAGCGTGTTCAGTATCCTAAAGAGGGGATGCCACCTCTGGGGTCCAGGGAACGTGTTCTTGTGGTGGACGACGAAGAGCCGATCCGCGCGATGCTCTCCCGCTATCTCGAGCAGCAGGGCTTTCGGGCCGCGGCGGCCGCCACGGGCGACGAGGCGCTGGAACTGATGCAGCGCGAGTTTTTCGACCTGGTGCTGAGCGACATCCGGATGCCCGGCATGGACGGTATCGTCCTGCTGGGAGAGATTGGGCGCCGTTACCCGGAAACGGGAGTGCTCATGCTGACCGGCTGCGAGGATGTCTCCATGGCGGTAGCCGCTATGAAGGCCGGGGCGCTCGACTACGTGGTGAAGCCGTTCCGTCTCGAGGACGTAGGTGGCGCGCTTCACAATGCGCTCGAACGGAGGCGCGAGCGGCTTGACCGTGCGGCGCACGTCAAGAACCTGGAAGAGGCCGTCCAGCGCCAGACCGTCGAGGTGCGGCGCCTGCTGGCGCACCTGGACGAAGCATCGGAAAGTACGTTGGATGCGCTGCTGGCGGCGCTGGACGCCCGCGAGCGCGAGACCAAGGCGCACTCCAAGCGCGTGGGCGAGTATGCGGTCCACCTGGCGAGGGCGCTGGGGGTGCGTGGGGAGGCGTTGGAAGTCATCCGCCGCGGGGCGATGCTGCACGACATCGGCAAGATCGGAATTCCCGACGGCATTCTGTTGAAACCCGGACAGCTCACCGAAGCCGAGTGGCAGGAGATGCGCAGACATCCGCAGATCGGGTATTGGATTCTGAGCGCCGTGGAGCCCTTGCGGGGCGCCGCGGAGATCGTATTGTGCCACCACGAGCGCTATGACGGGCGCGGTTATCCGCGGGGACTCCAGGGCGAGGTGATCGCGCTGGGGGCACGCATCTTCTCGGTGGTGGACACGCTGGACGCCATGATGTCCGACCGCCCCTATCATCGCGGCGCCTCCTGGGAGGAGGCCAGGCGGGAAATCGCGGCGAACGCCGGCACGCAGTTCGACCCGGCCATAGTGGCGGCCTTCCTCGAGGTGCCGGTAGAAGTCTGGTCCGAAATTCGCGACCGGACCCTGAGGGAGCCGGAGCGCCCCCATGGCGCAATCACTCCCCTGGTGCTCACATGATGGCCGTGAAGAAGACAACCCGGGAGGCGGATTTCAGGCGTCTGTTCGATGAAAACCCGCAACCCATGTGGGTCTTCGACCGGCAGACACTGGAGTTCCTGGATGTGAATCGCGCGACCGAGCGGCTATACGGCTACAGCCGGGAAGAGTTCCTTAAAATGAGCCTCACCGACCTCACGACCGCCGAGGAGACCCCGCGGCTGAAGAGCCTGGTGAGCGGCAACCAAAAGCAGCAGCGCGCAACTTCCATCTGGCGCCATCTTCCCAAAGTCGGCGAGGCAATCGAGGTGGAGTGCGCCATAGAGCACGTCTCCTTTGGCAACCGCGATGCCGTGCTGGCCGTGCTCATCGACGTCACGCAACGGCGCCTGCTGGAGGCGCAGCTTCGCCAGGCCCAGAAAATGGAGGCCGTGGGGATGCTGGCGGGCGGCATCGCGCACGACTTCAACAACCTCCTCACCATCATCACCGGCTACAGCCAACTCGTGCTGAACAGCCTGCCGGCGCGCGACAACAACCGCGGCGCGGTGGAACAGATCATGAAGGCCGGGGAGCGCGCCGCGGCGCTCACCCGCCAGTTGCTGGCCTTCAGCCGCCGCCAGGTGCTACAGCCCAAGGTGCTGGACCTGCAGCAACTGGTGGCCAGCCTGGGCAGCATGCTGCGACGGCTCATCGGCGAGCACATCGACCTTCGCCTGGTGATGGGACCCGAACTGGGCCGCGTGAACGCCGACCCCGGCCAGGTGGAGCAGGTCCTCATGAACCTGGCGGTGAACGCCCGCGACGCCATGCCCCGCGGCGGCACCCTGACCATCGAAACCAGCAACGCGGACCTGGACGAAAACTACAGCCGTACCCATATCACCGTGCGGCCCGGTCCCTACGTGCTGCTGACCGTGAGCGACACCGGCGCGGGGATGGACGAGCAGACGCGCGCGCGGCTGTTCGAGCCGTTCTTCACCACCAAAGGACAGGGCCGCGGGACGGGCCTGGGCCTCTCCATCGTCTTCGGCATCGTCAAGCAGAGCGGCGGCAATATCGAAATCGACAGCGAGCTGGGCAAGGGCACCACGGTCAAGGTCTACTTGCCGCGCGTGGATAGCGCTACCGTGGCCGAGCCCGAGCATGCGCCCGGCAGGGCTCCCCGCGGCTCCGAGACCATCCTGCTGGTGGAGGACGAGGAGATGGTCCGGAAGCTGGTGCGCGAAACGCTCGAGCGCGAAGGCTACAGCGTCATGGAAGCCGCCGGACCCATCGAGGCGCTCAAGATGGTCGAAGGCTACCAGGGGCCGCTCCAGCTCATGATTACCGACGTGGTGATGCCCAAGCTCAGCGGCGGCGAACTGGCCGAGCGGCTGAGCCGCCAGAGGCCGGACATGAAGGTGCTGTACATCTCCGGCTACACGGATGCCGCGGTGGTAACCAGCGAAGTGCTCAACAACGAAAGCTCCTTCCTCCAGAAGCCCTTTACACCCGGGGTGCTGGCGCGCAAAGTGCGCCAGGTGCTCGAAGAGGGAGACGAAACCCGCATGCGCCGCGCGGGCGGCTAAACCAGAAACGCCACCGCCAGCGCCGCGATTCCCAGGAAAGTGCCGAACGGAAGCTGGTAGGTCGCGGAGTCCTTGCCCGTCAGCTTGATATAGAGCAGTCCCACCACCGAGCCCAGGACCGAGCCGGCAAGCAGCGTCAGCAGCGCGCCGCGCAGCCCCAGAAACGCCCCGATCATGGCCACCAGCTTCACGTCTCCCAGACCGAGTCCTTCCTTGTGGCGCACCTTCTCGAAGAACCAGCCGCCGAGCCAGAGAAAGCCCGCCGGCAGTGCCGCGGCCAGGCCCGCTTCGGCCAGGGAGACCAGCCTTGGGCCGGCCTCGATGCCCGCCAGCCAGAGGAGCGCGTCCGCCGTGCCGTCGCCTACTGGGATGAACCATGCCAGCAGGAGTCCCGCAGCCAGGCCCCCCAGGGTGAACTCGTCCGGCAGGATGCGCTCCTCCAGGTCCGAAAAGATCAGCCCCACCAGCAGCGCCGCCAGCAGGCACAGCTTGTATGCCGCGGGTGTGGCGCCCAGGTCGAGCACCGCGGCCATGAAGAGCAGCCCGGTGAGCAGCTCCACCAGCGGATAGCGCGGAGAGATACGCACGCCGCAATGCCGGCAGCGTCCGCCGAGCAGCGCGTAGCTGAGCAGCGGAATGTTGTCGTACCAGGCGATGGTGCGCTCGCAGGCGGGGCAGCGCGAGCGCGGCCGCACTACCGAAAGGTCCTTCGGCAGACGGTGAATGCAGACGTTCAGGAAGCTGCCGATGAGCAGCCCGAACAGAAAGGCCAGCACGGCTTCTAACAAGAGAGCACCTTCCGGTAAACCTCGATGGTGCCGCGGATCATGGCGGCGAGTGAGAACCGCTCGGCGGCGGTGCGGCGAGCCTGTTCGCCCAGGCGGGCGCGGAGCGCGCCGTCCTCCACGAGGCGGCGGAGGGCGGCGGCGATGGCGATGGCGGAGTTGGCCGCCAGCAGGCCGTCCTGTTCGTGTGTCACCACCTCCCGCAGCCCGCCCACGTCGCTGGCCACCACCGGCACCCCGGCCGACATGGCCAGCAGGGCGGCCGAGCCAAGGCCCTCGCTGTGGGTGACGTAGAGCA
>JAWLGN010000031.1:0-28761 GCA_041685075.1 Bryobacteraceae bacterium | reverse complement strand
GGGCAGCCGGACATGTGGGCCAGTAACCGCAGCTCGATCTGGGAGTAATCCGCCACGATCAGCTTCCAGCCCTCGCGCGGCACGAAGGCGGCGCGGATCTCGCGGCCCAGTTCCGTGCGGATGGGGATGTTTTGCAGGTTGGGGTTGGAAGACGACAGCCGGCCCGTGGCGGCGCCGGCCTGGTTGAAGCTGGTATGCAAGCGGCCGTCGCGCGGATCGATGAGCGCCGGCAGCGCGTCCACGTAGGTGCCCTTCAGCTTGCACAACCCGCGGTAGTCCAGCACTTTGCGGACAATTTCGTAATCGGCGGCCAGTTCCTCGAGAACGGGCGCGGCGGTGGAGTGCACCCGCCCCTTGCCGTACTTCATGGGCGCCGGCAGCTTCAGGTCCTCGAACAGCACGCGCGCCAGTTGCTGCGGCGAGGAGATGTTGAAGACCTTGCCCGCCAGTTCGTGGATCTCGGCGGTGAGGCGGGCTATATCGGCCTCCATCAGGGCGGAGAGGCGCGCCAGTTCATCGGGGTCGATGCGGATGCCGGTCTCCTCCATGCGGGCCAGCACGGAAGCCAGCGGCAGCTCGATCTCCTCGTAGAGGCGGCGCATGCCGCGCCGGTCGATGGCGGGGTTGAGCTGTTCCCAAAGCTCCAGCGCCGTGTCGGCGTGCGCCTCGATGGCGGCATCCAGCTTGCGGTCGAGCCGCCGCTCGGCCTGCGCGGCGAGATCGCAGCCGGCCGGATCGGCATCCAGCAGAAAGGCGTAGAGCATCACGTCGTGCAGGAATCCCCGGCCTTCGATCCCCAGCTCCCGGAGGGCCGTGAGGGTGGCCTTGATATCGGCGGTGACCTTGACGCGCGCGGGGTCTTCGAGCAGGGGCTTCAGGCGCTCGATGAGGTGCTGCGGGACCGAGCGCGCCTCCCCCACCTTCCACGCCAGCCCGGCGCTCTCCATGGGGAACTCGCCGCGGCCGGAACGCGCGATGGCCACCGCCACGGGCGCGCCGGAGGGAATGGCGCGCAACCACTCCTCCAGTGCTTCGGCCGTTTCCAGCGCGCGGTAGTCGCGCGTGCGCGTGTCGGCCGCCGGACCCAATTCCCGCAGCAGGCTATGGAACTCCAGCTCCTTGAAGATACGGCGCAGCGCTTCGGTGTCGGCCTCCTGGGCGCGCACGCTTTCGGCGGAAAACTCGATGGGGATGTCGCAGTCGAGCATTGCGAGGCTCTTGCTCATGCGGATGCGGTCGGCGTGGGCGGTGAGGCTCTCGCGATAGGTCTTCCGCTCCACTTCGGCGGCGCGCGCGATGGCCTCCTCGACGCTGCCGAAGCGCGAGATCAGACTGCGTGCGCCTTTGTCCCCGATTCCCGGCGCGCCGGGAATGTTGTCGATGGCGTCTCCTTTGAGCGCCAGCAGGTCCGGCACGGCTTGCGGGGGCACCCCCATGAACTCCACCACCTTTTCGCCGTCGTAGATGAGGTCGTCTTTGGCCGGGTCGAGCATGCGGACGCGCTCGTTGACGAGCTGCAGCATGTCCTTGTCGCTGGAGACGATCACGACCTCCATGCCGGCCGCCTCGGCGCGTTTGGCGATGGTGCCGATCACGTCGTCGGCCTCGAAGCCGGGGTACTCGAGAATGGGGATCCGCATGGCTTCCAGAACGCCGCGGATCAGCGGGATCTGCTCTCCCAAATCCGGCGGCATCTCCGTGCGGTTGGCCTTGTATTCGGCGAACTCTTCCACGCGGCGCACCGGCTCGCCGCTTTCAAAGACCGCGGCGATGTACTCGGGTTGGTACTCGCGGGTGAGGCGCCGCAGCATGTTGGTGAAGATGTAAACGGCCTCGGTGGAATACCCGCGGGAAGTGCGCATGGGAGGAGCGCCCGAACGCGCCCGCGCGTGGTAGGCGCGGAAGATGAAGCCGAACGAATCGATCAGGAATAGTTTTGGGGGAGCCACAGCCCATCATACTACCTTGGGGTAAATGCGATACATATCCCTGCAAGGTGTTGCGTTTGAGCCACAGTTCTGCCATCGGAGATCTCGGATTTTCAATAGATTACAGGTGGACTCCGGATTGCACACAGATGTGCGACGCATGCGATTCGAGACCACCGTCCAGCGCCCCGTGACCACCAGCGGCGTCGGGCTGCACAGCGGAGTGCCGGTATCCATCCGGATTCTGCCCGCGCCCGTTTCGACCGGGATCGTCTTTGTCCGCACGGATCTGGAAAACTTCAAAATTCCTGCAAGCTGGCGCCACGTGGCGCGCGTCAGCTACGCCACCAGTCTGATGCGGCATGGCGTCCTGATCTCCACCACCGAGCACCTGCTGAGTGTCTTCTACAGCATGGGCATCGACAACGCCTACGTGGAGATCGATAACCTGGAGGTTCCCATTCTGGACGGCAGCGGCATGCCCTTTGTGCGGCTGCTGCGGGAGGCGGGTATCCGGCAGTACCGGCGCAAGCGTCGTTACCTGCGCATCCGCCGGCCGGTGGTGGTGGAAGACAGGGACAGGCGCATCTCGATACTGCCGGCGGACAGTTTCCGGCTAAGCTGCGACGTGACGTTCAACCATCCGCTGGTGGGGCGGCAGACGCTCGAGATGGAGGTCACGCCCGAGCGCTACGCCGCCGAAATCGCCCCGGCGCGCACCTTTGGCTTCGAGTACGAGCTGGACCAGATGCGCCACATGGGGCTGATCCGCGGGGCATCGCTCGATAATGCCGTCTGCTTCACGGTGGACGGCGTTCGCAACGAGGGCGGGCTGCGCTTCCCGGATGAGTGCTGCCGCCACAAGGCGCTGGACCTGATCGGCGACCTGGCGCTGCTCGGGCGCCCCCTGCTGGGCCACGTGGTAGCCGAGCGCGCGGGCCACGCCATGCATGCCGCGCTGGTGGCCCGCATCATGTCCGATGCTTCGCTTTACGAGATCCTCACCTTCGAGCAGCTCGTCACGCGGGTGACCGAGAGCCTGGCGGTGTAACCGCTCACCGCCCGTACTGCTCGAAGAAGTGGGCGATGGTCATGATCCCCTTGTAGTAGTTCTCCAGGTTGTACTTCTCGTTGGGCGAGTGCAGGCCGTCGTCCGGCAGCCCGAATCCCATCATGACGGTGGGGATGCCCAGGTGTTTGGCGAAGTCTCCCACGATGGGCACCGAACCGCCGGAGCGAATGAAGACCGTGGGCTTGCCGAAGACGTCCGAGAAGGCCTGGGCGGCCACCGCGATGGCCGGGTGATCGGGATTCATCACCAGCCCCGGGGAGGCGCTCAGCACCCGGGTGGAAAGGCGAATGCCCTTGGGCGTGTTGGCTTCGATGAAGCGCTTCACGGCGGCCTGGATCTTCTCGGGGTCCTGGCGCGGCACCAGCCGCAGGCTGACCTTGGCCACCGCGGTGGCGGGGATCACGGTCTTGGCGCCCGCGCCCGTGAAGCCGCCGCCGAAGCCGTGCACCTCCAGGGTGGGCCGCGCCCAGATGCGCTCCAGCACCGAGTAGCCCGGCTCGCCGGTCAACTGCTCGGCGCCCACCTCGTTTCTCAGGAATTCGTTTTCATCGAAGGGCAACTGCTCCCAGCTCTGTTTCTCGGCCGGCGCCGGTGGCTCGACGTCGTCGTAGATGCCGGGAATGCAGATCACGCCGTTTTCGTCTTTGGCTTTGGCCAGCAGCTCGATCAACGCGAAGATGGGGTTGGGCGCCGCGCCGCCGTAGAGGCCCGAGTGCAAATCGCGCGCCGGCCCGGAGGCCTCGATTTCGAGGTACACGAGGCCGCGCAGCCCGGTGCACAGGGTAGGCATGCCGGGCGCGTACATGGCGGTATCGGAGACCAGCGCAACGTCGGCCTTGAGCTTCTCGCGGTTGGCCGGGACGTACTTGGCGATGGAGGCGCCGCCCACCTCTTCCTCGCCCTCCACCAGGAATTTCACGTTGACCGGGAAGCTGCCGTTCACCGCGCGCAGCGCCTCGAGGGCCTTGATGTGCATGTACATCTGGCCCTTGTCGTCGGCCGTGCCGCGGCCGTAGAGGTTGCCGCCGCGCAGGGTGGGTTCGAAGGGCGGCGAGTCCCATAGCTCCAGCGGGTCTGCCGGCTGCACGTCGTAGTGGCCGTAGCAGAGCACGGTGGGTTTGCCGGGCGCGTGGAGCCAGTCGGCGTAGACCAGCGGATGCCGCGAGGTGGGGATGATCTCCACGTTCTCCATCCCGATCTCGCGCAGGGCGGCGGCCACAAACTCGGCGGCGCGCTGGATATCGCCGGCGTGCTCGGGAAGCGTGCTGATGCTGGGGATCCGCAGGAACGTCTTCAACTCTTCCAGAAAGCGGTCCCGGTTCTGCTGAACAAAGGCGTCGGTAGCTTGGGACATGCTCCATTATAGGCGCGCTCAGGCGCCTCGTTCGGGCTTCATCACCGCCACGTAGGGCAGGTTGCGGTAGAGCTGGTTGTGGTCCAGGCCGAAGCCCACCACAAAGCGGTCCGGAATTTCGAAGCAGCGGAAGTCCACCGGCACCTGCGCAATGCGGCGCGAGTTGCGGTCCAGGAAGGTGCACACGGCCAGCGAGTTGGGCCCGCGCCCCGCCAGCGTGCGGAGCAGGTAGCGGAGGGTGAAACCGGTGTCCACGATGTCTTCCACCAGCAGCACGTCCTCGCCTTCGATACTCTCGTCCAGGTCCTTGGCGATGCGCACCACGCCCGGCGAGCCGGAGCGGTCCGAAAAGCTCGAAATCCCCAGGAAGTCCATCTTCACCGGCACTTCGATGGCGCGCGCAAGCGCGGTGAGGAAGAAGACCGATCCCTTCAGCACCGCGATGAGCTTGAGGGTGCGGCCGCGGTAGCGCTCCGAGATGGCGGCCCCTACTTCGCGGATGCGCGCGGCGACCTGCTCCTCGGTAAACAGCACGCGCTCGATGGGCGGTTCGGGAATCATACCTCGGCGGGCCGCTCGGCGAGCCCGTATTTGAAGATCAGGTTCTCAAAGTCCTTCTGGTAGTAGACCTGCACGTTGAGCTGCGGATACAGCTCGCGCAGCAGCCGCACCTTGCGGTTCTTTCGGGTTACCAGCGATTGTTTCATGGTGGTCAGCTCGATGTACTGGTCGAACTCGGGGAGGTAGAAGTCCGGGGTGAACGACTCGATGACGCGGCCCTGCTTATCCCAGCGGATGGGGAAGGTGCGGGGCTCATACTCCCAGGCGATGCGATAGAAATCCAGCAGGTTGGCGAAGATCTGCTCGCTGGGGTGGGCGAAGGTCTTCTGGCGCAACCGCGCCTTGCCGGGAGGCACGATGCCGTGGCGCGCCAGCCGCAGGCGCATCTGGAACTGGAGCTGCGCCTCCACCTGGGGGGAGAGCAGGCCGCGCTCCTCCAGGCGGGCGGCCTGCACCACCAGCTCGGCCATCTGCTCGGAATCCAGCGCCTCGGCGTTGAGGGTGAGGTCGAACAGGTGCGGCGGCACGGTGGCCAGGCCGTAGCGGGCCTTGCGCCCCTGGCGGGCCTCGGCCTCGAGTTCCCGCAGCAGCTTGCGCGCCGCGGGGCGTTCCAGCCGGTGCTCCAGCATCAGGACGCCCACCCGTGCGGCCTCCGGCGCCACGATACGCACCCGCAGCGTCCCGCGAAAGTGCGACCAGATCTGCTCGGCCCCTTCGGCGCAGTAGACCAGGTGGTGTTCCACCGCCAGGCGTCCCAGGATGGAGACCACCGCATCGGCCCAGGCGATATCGGGAACCCGCAGGTCCGGACCGAACTCCTCCGCCATCAGCGCTTCCATGCGCGACTGCGTGACGAGTTCGAAGCCGAGGCGCTGGGCGGCCATGCGCGCCACCTCCTCGAAACGGCATCCCACCTGTCTGGAAACGGCGATCAGCGCCATCCTGATAGCATCATATCGCGCCCGCGCGGGCGGCCCGTGATCGTTCGCGCGGGCGGCCCGTGATCGTTCGCGCGGGCGGCCCGTGATCGTTCGCGCGGGCGGCCCGTGATCGTTCGCGCGGGCGGCCCGTGATATATAGAAGCATGCTGCGCAGACGGGATTTTCTGGCGGGAATGGCCCTGCTCGCTCCGGCCTGGGCCCGGGGGAGGGAGCTTCGCTGCGACGTAGCGGTCATCGGCGGGGGCGTGGGGGGCTGCGCCGCGGCACTGGCCGCCGCGCGCAACGGCCTGCGCGTGGTTCTCACCGAAGAAACCGAGTGGATCGGCGGGCAGTTGACCTCGCAAGCCGTGCCGCCCGACGAACATCCCTGGATCGAGTCCTTCGGCTCGACCCTCGCCTACCGCGAGTACCGCACCGCGGTGCGCGACTACTACCGCCGCCACTACCCGTTGACCGAAGCGGCGCGCTCCCGGTGGAACCTGAACCCGGGCGGCGGCAGCGTCTCGCGCCTCACCCACGAGCCGCGCGTCTCTCTGGCGGTGCTCGAGCAGATGCTGGCGCCCTACGCCGCCGCGGGGCGGCTGGTGGTGCTGCGCCGGCACAAGGTTACCGCGGCCGATGCCGATGGCCGCCGCGTGCGCTCCGTCACCCTGCGGGACCTCGAGGAGGACCGCACCCTCACGGTCGACGCCCCCTGGTTCCTCGACGCCACCGAAACCGGCGAACTGCTGCCGCTGGCGCGCGTTCCCTACGTTACCGGCGCCGAGTCGCGCCGCGAAACCGGCGAGCCGCACGCGCCCGAAACCGCGCAGCCCGCCAACATGCAAGCTTTCACCTGCTGTTTCGCCGTCGACTGGCTACCCGGCGAGGACCACACCATCGACAAACCCGAGGAGTACGCATTCTGGCGCGACTACGTTCCCGAACTGCGCCCGCCCTGGAGCGGCAAGCTGCTGGACTGGAGCATGAGCCACCCCGCCACCCTCAAGCCGCGCCCGTTATTTTTCGACCCCAGCCTGAAGCACCGCCGCGAGGGCATGCTCAACCTGTGGCTCTACCGCCGGATCGCCGCCCGGGAGAACTTCGTCCCGGGCCTCTACACTTCCGACATCACCCTGGTGAACTGGCCCCAGAACGACTACTGGCTGGGGAACCTGTTCGAGGTCCCGGAGGAGGAAGCCGCGCGGCACCTCCGGAGAGGCAAGCAGCTCAGCCTCTCGCTGCTCTACTGGATGCAGACCGAGGCGCCGCGTCCGGACGGCGGCCGGGGATGGCCCGGGCTGCGGCTGCGCCGCGACGTCACCGGAACGGCCGACGGCCTGGCGATGTACCCCTATGTGCGCGAATCGCGGCGCATCCAGGCCGAGTTCACCGTGGTGGAGCAGCACGTCGGCACCGAGGCACGCATGGCGCACACGGGCAAGAGCCGCGATGAGGTCGCCGCGGAGGCCTTCCCGGACAGCGTCGGGCTGGGCAGCTACCGCATCGACCTGCATCCCAGTTCGGGCGGCGACAACTACATTGATATCAGCAGCCTGCCTTTCCAGATCCCGCTCGGCGCGTTGATTCCCAAGGGCTGCGATAACCTGCTGGCCGCCGCCAAAAACATCGGGGTAACTCATATTACAAACGGCTGCTACCGGCTGCATCCGGTGGAGTGGAACATCGGGGAGTCGGCGGGGCTGTCGGCGGCGCACGCCGTCAGGACCGGCGCCGCGCCGCGCGCCGTGCGGGGCAACCCGCGCCTGCTCCGGGAATTCCAGGCGTTCATCACGTCACAGGGTTTGGAAATCACCTGGCCGAAAATTACGCCGCGATGAGGCTCCCGCCGTGCTATGCTGGATTTGCGTTTGTCCGGAAAGATTCGTTCCCCCCTTTTTAGATCGACGCTCCCTATTCAAGGAGGTTCTATTGCGAGTTTTTCTGGTAAACCCGAGCGACGTGTCGTTTGGGATCGGGGTCATCACGCCGCGCTGGCTCTATGTTTTGGCCGGCGCCACTCCCGCGCGCTTCGGCGACCCCGAGATCGTCGATGAAACGCTCGAGCAGATTCGCGCGGAAGACATCCAACCCGGCGACGTAGTAGGAATCGGGATTCACACGGCCAACGCCCTGCGCGGATTCCAGGTGGGGCGCATGGCGCGCGAGCGCGGCGCCTGGGTGGTCTTCGGCGGCATCCACGCCACGCTTTATCCCGAAGAGGCCAGGGAGCACGGCGCGGCCCACGCGGTGGTGAAGGGCGACGGCGACCTGGTCTGGAGCGGCGTCCTCGACGATTGCATGCAGGGCCGGCCCCAGCCGCTCTACGAAGGCGGCCGCGTCTCCCCGGAGAACTTCGTCCCGGCGCGCTGGGACCTCATGAAGCCGGGCCGTTACATGTGGGCCTCCGTCCAGACGGTGCGCGGCTGCCCCAAGCACTGCTCGTTCTGTTCGGTGTGGCGCACCGACGGCCGCAGCCCGCGCCAGCGCGGCGCCGAACCGGTGATCCGGGAAATCGTCCAGCTTCGCCGGCTGGGCTATCGCTTCATCGCCCTGGCCGACGATAACTTCTACCCCGTCGCCCTCCAGGACATCGCGCTTGCCGAACGGCAGAACAACGCCGCCCGCCTGGCCGAACTGCGCGCCCTGCGGGAGGAGCGCTTCGAGCTGATGCGCCGGCTGGCGCAGCTTCCATCCGACATGATCCTGTTCACCCAGATCACCATGGAAGCCGCCGAGGATACCGCTTTTCTGGACGCCATGCGGGAAGCTCGCATCCGCGGCGCCCTGGTGGGGGTCGAATCCGTTACCGAGGCGGGCCTCAAGGCCGTGTACAAGGATTTCAACCTCTCCGGCGATAGCCTGATCCACCGCCTCCGTACCTTCAAACAGCACGGCGTGCATGTGTTGGGATCGTTCATCTTCGGCCTCCCCACCGACCGGCAGGAAACCTTCGAAGCCACCGCCGAACTCGCCAAGAAAGCCGACCTCACCTTTGCGCAGTTCGTTACCATGACGCCGTTCCCGGGCACCATCGACTTCACCCGCTGGGAGCAGAGCCTGGGCGACAACGCCCCGCGGATCGAAGGCGTGCCGCTGACCCGCTACTGGCGCATCCCCGGCCACCTGCGGCCCAAGCTCTATACGGAGCACCCCACCATGGCGCCCGAAGAGATCCGCGCGGGCACGCAGCGCGTCTGGGACAGCTACTACGCCCTGGGGGAGATCTGGAAGCGCGCCCATTGCGTGAAGTCCTTGAAAGCGCGGCTGGCTTTCGTATTCATCTCCAAGCTCTACCGCCAGATGTACGCCAATACCGGCATCGCCACCGATAGCGCACTCCGCAGGAAGGCCAACGGTTGGGCGCGCCGCATGGCCGTGGTATGCCGCTGGCTGTTCAGCGCCAAACCCATGCCCGAGTTGCAGGTACCGGAAGTACAAGAAAGCCCATTTGTGGTCTTGTAGCCGGCGGGGACCTAATTTGTGGTCTTGTAGCCGGCGGGGACCTGCTATACTTGGGGTGTCTTGATAGTCCTGCAACGACCTGGCCGATTCCATCCTGCCTCGTTCTAGCCGCGCAATCAACAGACATTTGAGAAGAGAATATGAAAAACATTTTCGTAGGCAACCTGGATTTCGGCGCCACCGAGTCCAGCATTCGAAGCCTTTTTGAGCCGTACGGCAACGTCGAGCGCGTGAACCTCATTACGGACCGCGACACCGGCCGTTCCCGCGGCTTCGCTTTCGTTGAAATGACCGACGCCGAAGAAGCGAATCGCGCAATCGAAGCGCTCAACGGCACGGACATGGGGGGACGCGCGTTGAACATCAACGAAGCGCGTCCGAAGACCGGGGGCGGCGGCGGTGGCCGCGGCTACGGCTCGGCGGGCCGCCAGCGCCGCGAGCCGCGCTGGTAACCGTCACCGGACTATTTACCGGAAACTGCGCGCCGGCGCGGCGGGGATCTCCTCCGCCGCGGCCAGCGGCGCAATGCGGCGTGCCTTCACCGAAATGGTGTTGTCCAGATTTTGCAGCACGCCGTCGATCAACAACATTGGTGCGCCGGCCAGCAGCGCGCGGTAGCGCTCGAACAGGTCCGGCGTGACGATGACGTTCATGATGCCGGTTTCGTCTTCCATGCTGAGGAAAACGAAGCCTTTAGCCGTACCGGGGCGTTGGCGAACGATCACCGCCCCGGCCACGCGCACGGGGCGGCCATCGGGCACCTGCGCGAGCGCAGCCGCCGGGGTCACCCCCAGGGCGCGCAACTCGCCGCGGCGAGCGGCCAGCGGATGGCGCCCCACCGTAACGCCGGTGCCGTAGAAATCGGCCGCCAGCCGCTCCTCCGTGTTCATCATGGCGAGCGGCGAAACCGCATCCGGCTCGGGAAGCTCCGCCAGCAGCGGCCCCACCGGGCGCACCGCGCGGCCGGCCTGCCATAGCGCCTCGCGGCGGTGGATCTCCCGCAGCGGGTTCAGCGCCCCCACCTCCGCCAGCATGTTCATTTCCTCGGCGCGCAGTTCGGGCACGCGCAGCGCCAGATCGTCGATGGAAGCAAACGGCGCGCGGGCGCGCTCCGCCAGCAGCGCATCGGCCGCCTGCCGCCGCAACCCCCGCACGTAGCGCAGCCCCAGCCGCAGGCACAGCTCGCCGTGCCGCTCCAGCGAGCAATCCCACTCCGAGCGCGTGACGTCCACCGGCAGCACCCGCAGCCCGTGCCGCTGCGCGTCCTTGATCAGAATCGCCGGCGCGTAGAACCCCATCGGCTGGTTGTTCAGCAGCGCGCAGGTAAACGCCGCCAGGTAGTGGCACTTCAGGTAGGCGCTGGCATAGGCGATCAGCGCAAAGCTGGCCGAGTGCGATTCCGGAAAGCCGTACAGCGCAAACGCCGTGATGGCCTGCACGATGCGCTCCTGGACCTCCCCGGTGATGCCGTTCTTCTGCATCCCCGCCCTCAGCCGCGCGACGATATCGCGCATGCGCTTCTCCGAACGCTTGAAGCCGAAGGCGCGCCGCAGTTCCTCGGCTTCGCCGCCCGAGAAGCCCGCCACGATCATGGCCATGCGCAGCAACTGCTCCTGGAAGAGCGGCACCCCCAGGGTGCGGGCCAGCACCGGCTCGAGCAACGGGTGCATGCAGTCCACAGGCTCCCTGCCCTGCCGCCGCTTCAGGTACGGGTGCACCATCTTCCCTACGATGGGACCGGGCCGGATGATGGCCACCTGCACCACGATGTCGTAAAAGCGCCGCGGGCGCAGGCGCGGCAGGCAGGACATCTGCGCGCGGCTCTCCACCTGGAACATCCCGATGGTGTCGGCCGTCTGGAGCGCGCGGTAGACCGCCGGATCGTCAGGCGGCAGGTGCGCCAGGTCCACCTCCTCGCCGTAGGACTCCCGCACGCGCGCGATGGTCTCTTCGATGGCCGCCAGCATCCCCAGCCCCAGCAGGTCCACCTTGACGATCCCCATATCGGCGCAGTCGTCCTTGTCCCACTGCACCACTACGCGGCCGGGCATGGTGGCGGGTTCGAGCGGCACCACGGCATCGAGCTGACCCTGGCAGATCACCATGCCGCCGGAGTGCTGGCCCAGGTGGCGCGGCAGGTCCTGCACCGCCTGGTACAGCTCGAAGAACTTGCGGATGCGCGCGTCGGAAAGATCCAGGCCGGCGTCGCGGAAGTTGCGCTCGGGGGTATCGGCGGGGTCCTTCCACTCCCAGGACCGGATGAGGCCCGAAAGCCCCGCGCAGGTCTCCACTTCGAATCCCAGGGCCTTGCCGATCTCGCGCGCCGCCGAGCGCCCCCGGTAGGTGATGACGTTGGCGGTCATGGCCGCACCCAGCTTGCCATACCGCTCGTAGACGTACTGGATGACGCGCTCGCGCTTGTCGCCGCTGGGCAGATCGAGATCGATATCGGGCCACTCGCCGCGTTCCTCGGAGAGGAAGCGCTCGAAGAGCAGGTCCATCCCCACAGGGTCCACCGCGGTGATGCCCAGCGAGTAGCACACCGCGCTGTTGGCCGCCGAGCCGCGCCCCTGCGCCAGGATGCCGTTTTCACGGCAGAATCGCACGATGTCCCAGACGATCAGGAAGTAGCCTTCCAGCTTGAGTTTTTCGATGAGGGCCAGCTCGCGCTCCACCTGCCGGCGGGCGCGCTCATGATAGGGACGGTAGCGCAGGCGCGCGCCCTCCTCGGTGCGCTTGCGCAGGAAGGAGGCCATGGTCTCGCCCTCCGGCACGGGGTAGCGCGGGAACTCGTAGCCCAGGTCGGCGAGGGTAAAGTCGATGCGCTCGGAGATCTCGCGGGTGCGCGCGACGGCCTCCGGCAGATCGGCGAACAGACGCGCCATTTCGGCGGGCGTCTTCACATGCCGCTCGGAGTTTTCCTCGAGCAGCCTGCCCGCGCGGGCCAGCGTCGTGTGGTTGCGGATGGCGGTGAAGGCGTCCAGCACCTCGCGCTGCCGCGGCTCGGCATAGGCGGGACGGTTGGAGGCCACCAGCCCGATCCCGAGCCGCCGAGCGCGCTCCACCAGGGCCTGGTTTTCGGCCTCCTCGCCGCGGCGCAGGTGGCGCTCCAGCAGGGCGAAGACATTGTCCTTCCCGAAAGCGCGCACCAGCCGTTCCGAGGGATGGCGCGTCAGGCAGATCAGCCCGCCGGCGAACTCTTCCAGCTCTTCGAGCGTGGCCGCGCCCTCGCCCTTCTTCGCCCGCAGCTTCATGCGAGTCACCAGGCGGCAGAGGTTCCGGTAGCCCGCGCGCGTTTCGGCGAGCAGCGGGTAGCGGTGGCCGTCCGTGCAGGTAATCTCCCCGCCGATGTGCGCGCGGATGCCGGCTTTTTTCGCCGCCATGTGGAAGCGGGGCGCGCCGTAGACACCGTCGCGATCGATGATTCCCATGGCGGGCATCCCGGCTTCGGCGGCGGCGGCAATGAGTTCCTCCGGCACCGAGGCGCCCTCGAGGAAACTGAAGGCGGAGCGCGCGGCCAGCTCGACGAACTCAGTCATAGCTGCCCTCGACGAACCAGCGGCCGCCGGCGTGCTCGCGCACGATGCGGTAAAGCGCGCCATCGGCCAGCGCCACGTCCCACTCGTCGCGCGCCCAGGGAGTCTGGGTCCACCAATCACCGGAAGTGCGCCAGGGTCCGGCGGCGCCGGCGACGCTGCCGCGGATGCCTTCGGCCCGGAGGTACACGGGACGGTCCTTGACCACCGCCACCTGGGCGGGGCGCGCCGGGCGAAAAACGCGCAGCGCCATACGGGGTCCGGCGCAGGCCACCGGCGCGCCGCTTGCCGCCTCGCCGAAGCGCCGCATCCGGAAGGCGTCGGGACGGTGCGTATCGAGCAGTTCGGGGCTCCCCACGTTGCCCTCCCCCACCACCGCCGCCAGCCGCGCCAGCGTCACCTCGAGCTTTTCCGGCTCCGGGGCCAGGGGTATGAACAGCCCCGCCTGCGCCGCCCGCGGCTTCACCGGCATGGCCTCGAGAAGCGCGCCCAGGATGGCCGCCTGCGGCGGATGCGCCTCCAGGTCGAGCTGCAACAGCTTCAGAAACACGCGCGCGTCCAGCATGGGGACGGGCATCCGGATGACGCGCTCGTGCGCGCCGCCGCCTTCCAGCTTCAGCGCCAGCCGCAGCTCGTTGGTCGCCAGCGCGCGCGAACCCAGGCGCGCGACGAGAGTGTTGAGCATGCGGGCCAGCAGGAAAGAGAGCGGCTCGAGCTGCTCCACGGGGTAGTCGAACTCGAGCCTTTCGACGAATTCGAGCGGCTCCTCGAGCGGCACCAGCGGCCGCTCGAAGACCCCGCGCGCCAGCTTGTGCAGCCGCACGCCTTCGGGACCCAGGCGCTCCACCAGCCCGCGCTCGGGCAGCGCGGCCAACTCGCGGAAACGGCGGATGCCCCAGCGCGCCAGGAGATCGGCGATCTCGGGCGAAGGATGCAGGGCCTCGAGCGGCAGCGGTCCCAGGAAGCGGGCCTCATCGCCCGCCGGCACGAGGCTCAGGCCCGCAAAGCCCCGTGCCGCGCAGATGGCCGCGTCCGGGTTGGATGCGATCGCGATGTTCGCCCGGATGCGCCAGCGGGCGGCGGTGCGCGCCAGGGCGGCGGCAATCTCGTGCGGCCCGCCGTACAACAGCTCCAGCCCGGCGATATCCAGCGTCACGGTATCCGGCGCGGTCGCCTCCACGCGCGGTGAGAAGCGCTGCGCCAGCGCGACGAGCGATGCCGCGCTCTCCGGTTCGGCGGCATGCAGGCAGCCATACATCGCTACCTCACGGCGAGGGCCGCAAAAGACGCCCGCAATTGACCCACAGGCTTGCGGCGCTCGACTTCCACCCGCATTCCTTCGAGCAGCCGCGAGCAGCCCGGCGCGCCCGACCATCCCGCCTCGGCCCGCCGCAGCTCCAGCACCAGCGAGGCGCACGTGCCCGCGTGCGGGATGCACTCCACCGCCGCCAGCACCGTGCGGGTATGCTCCACCGCGCGCCGCAGGCGGAACCACGAGGTCATCGAAATGCGCCGCACCGAGGAGGAAGGCGTATCCCCCAAATCCAGCACCACCAGCCCGAATCCGCCGCCCTGCACGATCAAATCGGCGGCCTTCAGCGCTTTTTCGGCATCCCCCCCGCAGCGCACCCACAAGAGGCGGTCGAGCGCCACCCCCGCCTCGGCCGCGGAGCGGGGGTCGAAAACTCCCGCGGTGTCGATCAGGGCGCAGTACTCCCGGCACGCTCCGGCGCGCGCCATCGCCGCCAGCATCAGGCTGGTGCGGCCGCTCGACGCCGGGCCGCAGATCTCCGTCAACGCCCCGCGGGGCAGTCCCCCGGCACGGGCATCCACCTCCGGGATTCCGGTGGGCAGCAGTTCTGTTTCCGGCCACGACCGCCAGGCGAACGGCCCCCCAGTAATGGTTTCGAGATGTTTACGGAGAGCTGCGGTTCCCATCGGCGAGACCTCCTCAAGTTCGCTCTTTATTCGCCTGTACTCTACTTTTACAGCCCACCATCCGCATGTCAACCACTACATGTAGGGTAGAATTGGGAGAAAACCACAATAAATTTAATGGCGTCTTTACCCTGAACTCTGCAACCATCTCATCAGGAGTAGAATTCGTATTGAGGATGTCAACTCGCTCCCCCCTTTTCTTAGTCGGCAGCCATGAAAATTGAAGAATCGTACCGCCTGGTGTTCGAGAAAAACCCACACCCCATGTGGATTTTCCACGCAGAAACACTCGCTTTTTTGGCGGTAAACGACGCAGCCGTGAATTACTACGGCTATTCGCGCGAAGAGTTCCTGGCTATGACCGCATCCCAGATCTGCGCGCCTGAAGAGGCGCCGCGTTTGATCGCCCGCTGCCGCAAGGAGGAAGAGGGAGGCTATTGCAGCGGGCTGTGGCGGCATCGTAAGAAAGACGGCTCGCTGATTGAAGTGGAGATGACGATTCTGGCGATGCCTTTCCAAGGCCGGCAGGCGCGGCTGGCGGTGATCGGCGACACCACGCGGCACAGGCAGATCGAGGCCTCGCTGGTGGAAAGCGAAGCGCGGCTCCGCACCTACCTGGAGTCGGCCTCCGAGGGCCTGGTGGTGGTGGACCGCGAGGGCCGCATCGAGTACGTCAACGCCAAAACCGAGGAGATGTTCGGCTACACGCGCGAGGAACTCATCGGGCAGAGGCTGGAGGTCCTGCTGCCGGAGCGTTTCCGCGAGATTCACACGCAGCACCGCGTCCACTACACCGCTCATCCGCGCGTGCGGCCCATGGGGCAGGGACTGGACCTGGCCGGGCGCCGCAAGGACGGTTCGGAATTTCCCGTCGAGGTGGGTCTCAGCGCCGTGCCGGTGGAAGGCGGCGTGGTGCAGATCGGCTTTATCAACGACATCACCATCCGGAAGCAGGCTGAAGACGCGCTGCGCGAAAGCGAGCAGCGCTTCCGCCACCTCGTGGAGACCTCCAGCGACCAGATCTGGCAGGTGGACACCCAGGGTGTTTACACCTACATCAGCCCGCACTGCCGCAAGCTGGTCGGCTACGAGCCGGAAGAGATGCTGGGGCGGTCGCCCTTCGATTTCATGGCTCCCGCCGAGGCACAGCGCGCGCGCGAGTTTTTCCGCGGCATCGCGGCGCAGGCGCTTCCCTTCGAGCACTTTGAAAACGCGGCGCTGCACAAATCCGGCCGCACCGTGATGCTCGACACCAGCGGCGTGCCGTACTTCGACCAGAACGGCATGCTGCTGGGCTATCGCGGCATCGACCGCGACATCACCGAGCGCCGAAGGGCCGAGGAAGCGCTGCGCCGCAGCAAGGCGAGCCTGGCGCGCGCCCAGGAGATGGCCCACCTGGGCAACTGGGAGGAAGACGCCGCCACCGGCAAGCTGGAATGGTCCGAGGAGGTTTACCGCATCTTCCACCTGCCTATGGGCGAGCCGATGGACCGCGATCGGTTTCTCGAACTCGTACATCCGGACGACCGCACTGCGGTGGGCGCGGCCGTCCAGGCGGCGCTCTCCACCGCCGCGCCCTACAATATCGACCACCGCATCGTGTTGCCGGACGGCACTGTGCGGCACGTGCGCGAGCACGCCGAAACCGTGAGGGACAAACAGGGCGCCCTGCGGCTGGTAGGCACCGTGCAGGACATCACCGAGTACAAGCAGATGGAGGAGCAGCTCCGCCACTCTCACCGCATGGAAGCCATCGGCAGGCTGGCCGGAGGCGTGGCGCACGATTTCAACAATTTGCTCACCATCATCGGGGGCTACAGCGAGCTGCTGGCCATGAAGCTCCCGCCAGATTCGGACGAGCGCAGAGACCTGGACGAGATCGTCGCAGCGGCCGGGCGCGCCGTCTGGCTCACCCGCCAGTTGCTGGCCTTCAGCCGCCGCCAGATTCTGCAGCTCAAAATCATCGATCTCAACGCCGTGGTGCGGAACCTGGACAACATGCTGCGGCGGCTCATCGGCGAAGACGTGCAGCTCAACACCCGGCTCGCCGCGGACCTCGGAGCCGTTAAAGCCGACCCGGCGCAGATCGAGCAGGTGATCATGAACCTGGCGGTGAACGCCCGCGACGCCATGCCCCAGGGCGGCAACCTGATTATCGAAACCTGTAACGTAGACCTGGACGAAAACTACTCGCGCGCCCACCCGGAGGTGCAACCCGGCCCCTATGTCATGCTGGCCGCCTCCGACGACGGCATCGGGATGACGGCCGAAATCATGGCCCACATCTTCGAGCCGTTCTACACCACCAAGCCGCGCGAGAAGGGCACCGGCCTGGGGCTTTCCACGGTCTACGGCATTGTGAAGCAGAGCGGCGGATCCGTCTTCGTTTACAGCGAGCCGGGCCGCGGCGCTACCTTCAAGATCTACCTGCCGCGAGTGGAGCAGGAGCACGCCTCCACGGCCAAGATCTCGGCGCCGACGATGTGCCGCGGGGAGGAGACCATCCTGGTGGTGGAAGACGAAGCCGGGGTGCGGATGCTCATCCGCGCCATTCTCGAAGCCCAGGGCTACACCGTGCTCGACGCGCCGCGCGGCCGCGACGCCATCGAGTTGCTCCGCCGCGGCAACCCGGCGGCGTTGATGATCACCGACGTGGTGATGCCGGAAATGAGCGGACGCGAACTGGCCGAGAGCGCCCGCGCGGTGGCGCCGCACCTGAAAGTGCTCTACATGTCCGGCTACACCGATGAAGCCATTTTGCAGCACGGCATCCTGGAGGCGGGCATCCCCTTTCTGCAAAAGCCGTTCACGCAGGAGGGGCTGGTGCGCAAAATCCGGGAAGTGCTGGATAGCGGAGCCGCCGCCTGAACCGGCGGCTGCGGTAATTACTCTTCCTTGCTCCGGGCCTCGGACTGTTTGGCTTCACCGTCGCCCGGCTCGGCTCCCGTCTGCGCCGGAGGCGCCACCTTGGCCAGCACTTCTTTGAAGAGGGCGGCCTTACGCGGGTCCGCCTTGGGTGGAGGGGCCTGCTCGTGGCGGTAATCGTGATCGGAATGGCAGGTCCGGCAGCGCACTTTAGCCGGCTCGGCATCGATCACCGAAACCACCGAATGATTCATGATGCGCTTGCACTTCACGCAGTAATCGTCAATGACATCGCCTAAACGGATTTCGCGCATGCGGTCTCCTTGCTACCTCAACCAGCGGCCGGAGCGACAGGTGAGGATTCCGAAGCGGGCGCATCGCCGCGCGGCTTCGGTTCGGGGATGACCCAATGAGCGGCATCGAAACCCACGTACTTGCAGAGGCGCAGTTCGCCGTTCTCATTCTCCAGCAGTTCGCAGACACCCAGCGGCCGCACGGTCGCACGCAGCGCCTGCCAGGCATCGTATTCGTTGGCCGCCTCGATCTCACCGTCCGCTTCGTAGTCCCTGGGTTTGACGGCGGCACAGCCGGAGACGTGCGGCGCCCAACGGAACTGCTGGCGGGGTACATCCTTCATGCGGTGGATGCGAAAGACCGGCATGCCCGTATTTTAATCGAAATCGCCGGGGCCGGCCCAGCCGAGCGTCTCCCGCAGGCGGGCGGCATCCCGGGCGCCCTGGGCAATCCAGCGCTCGACGCGCTCCCGGTCCCACCTGACGGCGTCCCGCACGGATCCGAGCGGAATTCCGGGAACCAGCCGCACCAACTCGCGGGGAGCGGCCGCGGGAGCATCCGGCGCCACTGCCCGCGCCATCCTCACGGCGCCGCGCACCGCCGCCGAGGGCATCCGCGGCAGCGCATCGAGCGCCACCGCGCGCTCCACCCCCATCTCCGCGCAGGCCCATAGCGGCAAAGCGCCCAGCAGGCCGCCGTCTGTGTAGAGTTTACCGTCGATGCGCACCGGCGGAAGGCCCAGCGGCACGGAGCAGGTGGCCAGCAGGTGGCGCCAGCTCATCTCCTCGCCGCGCACCAGGCGCCGCCGCAGCGCGGGCACCTCCACCAGCGCGGCGGCGAAGGGAATGCGGGGGCGGAAGGCATCGAACAACCGGCGCACCAGTTCCACCAGCGCCTCCGCTTCGAACATGCCGCTCCATGGCGGCCAGGGAAACCGCGGGCGCATGACGGCCGCCATGCGCGGGTCCAGCCAGTACGCCGCCAGTTCCTCGCCGCCGATGCCACCCGCGATGGCCCACCCGTTGAGCGCTCCCGCCGAAGCCCCGATGACCGCCGCGGGACGGAAATCGCGCTCGAGCACAGACCACGCGCCCGCCTGCCAGGCGCCGAACATTCCGCCGGCCGAGAGCACCAGCGCGGCTTGCGACTCCATAGCTTCACGGTACCGCCGTCCCGGGGAGCTTTCAGCCGGCTGATGGCTAACGGCTGAACGCCGGCAGTTCCGCAGGCTAGAATTTAAGTTAAGGAAACCAGACGATTGAAACGACTGCTGTTGCTGCTGCTGATCCCGCTCGCCCTGCTGATCTGGTGGGGATTTCATACCAGCCGCCGGCCGCCTGAGGTACCGTTCGCCAAGGCCCAGCGCGAGACGCTCGTCAGTACGCTGCCCACCAATGGCCGGGTGGAGCCGATTGAATGGAGCGCGGCGCACGCCGATACGGCCGGCATTGTCGCCAGCGTGCACGTGCGCGAAGGCGAGCGCGTGGCCCGGGGGGCGCCGCTGGCCCGGCTCGACGACGCCGGCTTACAGTCCGAGATTCGCGCCGCCGAGGCGCGCGTGGCGCAGGCGCACGCGGAGTTGGCCAGGCTGGAAGGCGGCGGGCCCGCCGCCGAGCTGGCCGAGATCGAAAACAGCCTGGCGCGCGCGCGTTTTGAACTCGAAACCGCCCGGCGCGAGCACCAGGCCCTGGCGCGCCTGGTGGAGAAGGACGCCGCCACCCGCCTGGAGGTCGAAGCCGCGGGCGACCGCGTACGCGAGGCCGAGTTGGAAATCCGCGCGCTCGAGCGCCGGCGTGCCGCGCTGGTCGGAAAATCCGACCTGGAAGCGGCGCGGGCGCGGGTGAGAGAAGCCGAAGCCACCCTGGCCGGGCTGCGCGGGCGCGCGGCCCAGACGGTGGTCCGCGCCCCGATTGCCGGCGTGGTCTACGGGCTGGCCGTGCGTACCGGCGCCTACCTGAACCCCGGCGACCTGGTGGCCAACGTGGGCCGCATCGAGCAGCTCCGGGTCCGCGTCTACGTGGACGAACCCGAACTCGGCCGCGTGCGCGCCGGCCAACCGGTGGTCATCACCTGGGACGCGCTGCCCGGACGCACCTGGAACGGCACCGTCGAGCGCGAGGCCACCGAAATCCAGGCCCTCGGCACCCGGCAGGTGGGCGAGGTGGTGTGCACGATCGACAATCCCCAGGGGGAACTCATCCCCGGCACCAACGTGAACGCGGAGATCCGCACGGCGGTGGTCGAGAACGCGATCACCATACCCAGGGAGGCGCTGCGGAGAGAGGCTCGCGGCACGGGGGTCTACCGCCTGAGGGACAATGTGCTGGAATGGCGCGAGGTGACCACCGGGGTGGCCAGCGCTACCCGGGTGGAAGTGACCTCCGGACTGGCCGAAGGCGATGCCGTGGCGCTCCCCACCGAGGCGCAGCTCGAGCCCGGAATGGAGGTGCGGGCGATCTAGGACTGATCCGCGCGCAGCCGCTCGATCAGCCGCAGGATGTCGCGGAACGCCTCCAGGTGGCCTTCCATGAACGCCAGATCGCGCAGCACGGCGCGCTGCAAGGCCGGAGGCAGCCGGTCCTCGGGGTAGTTCGCCACCGCGTTCTCCACGTTCGCCGTCAGGCCCCGGTAGAAGAGTTCCCTGTGGTCGGCGCGAATGGCGTCCTCGGCCACCGAGAGCCAGTGCTTCAGATGGTATTCGCGGCTGGCCTTTACTTCGGCGGGATCCAACCGCAGGTTACGGAAACGTTTGAGGCGGTCTTCGACCCGTTTGGCTCGCTCGCGGGGGGATTGTTTCTTCATCCGGGGCTTTAGTTCTGATTCTAACAGATCCGGAGCAGGCAGCGTCCTGTTCGTGCACCGCCCGGGGACGCGGTACAGAGCAGGCTCGCGCGCCGCGGCGCCCGGCCAATCCGCGCCGGCCGCGAGGAATGCGGCGAATCCCGCTCCGGCTTGCCGGGATCTCTATGTTATAAGGGTTCCTGAGGATTGCGGCCCCGCCCTCACCTCGTGAATCGGGCCGCCGCTCATCGCTGTCGGGACTCATCAGCCATCTGGCGGACACTCAAGATTGTCATGCTCTAGTCCAGCTTTTTGGGCGGGTTGCTGGTTGGCCGGCGCCACTATTTTGGTTTGACGGAAGGGTATTGCGAGTGAGGCAGTTCAAGTATAAAAACCTGGAAGAGCTACAACAGGACGCGGAGCGACTGGGGGCCGCGCACGTGCGCTTTGAAGCAGACCCCGAGGTGATACGCCGCAACCTGGCGCAACCCGTTTCCGCCGGCCGATTCAAGATGGGCAACTCCCTGGCCATTCATCCCATGGAGGGCTGCGACGGCACGCTCGACGGCGCGCCTGACGAGTTGACCTGGCGCCGCTATCTGCGTTTCGCCGCCGGCGGCGTCAAGCTGATCTGGTTTGAAGCCACCGCCGTCCGGGAAGACGGCCGCGCCAACACGCGCCAGCTCTGGATCCGGCGCGAAAACGTGGGCGAGTATGCCCGCCTCCTGGAGGCCGTGCGCAGCCGCCACCGCCAGGATTGGGGCACCGACAGCGACTTGCTGATTCCCGTGCAACTCACGCACTCGGGCCGCTATAGCGTACCCCGCCGGACCATCGCCTGCCATACACCCTACCTGGACGCCAAGACCGGCACCCCGCCCGACTATCCCGTCATCACCGACGACCAACTCGAGCGCCTGGAAGACGATTACGTGGAAGCCGCGCGGCTGGCCGCCGAGGCCGGTTTCGAGGCCGTGGACATCAAGGCGACCCACGGCTACCTGTTGAGCGAACTGCTGGGAGCGAAGACCCGCGAAGGGCGCTATGGCGGGCCGCTCGAAAACCGCCTGCGCTTCTTCCGCAACGTCATGGGCAAGATCCGGGCCGCCCTGGGCGACCGCCTGTTGTTGTGCATGCGGCTGGGCTGCTTCGACGGCGTGCCCTATCTCCGCGATCCGCAAACCGGCCTGGGGGTGCCCTGCGACTACAGCCTGCCCTATCCCTATGGCTTCGGCGTGAATCCGGAGAACCCCCAGGTGGAAGATCTGAGCGAGGTGAAGCAGGCCATCGAGTGCTTCCGCTCCTGGGGATTGTGTCTGCTGAACGTCTCGCTCGGTTCGCCGTACTACAATCCCCACATCGGGCGCCCGTTCGAGAAACCCGACGAGGGCAACTACGAGGAACCCGAGCACCCGCTCCTGGGAGTGGACCGCCACTTCCGCATCGCCGGCGAACTGCAGCGCGCGTTTCCGGACCTCCCCATGGTGGGGACCGGCTATAGCTGGCTGCAGAAGTACTCCATCAACGCCGGGGCGGCGAACGTCGGGCAGGGCCTCATCCGGTTGATGGGCATCGGGCGGAATGCCCTGGCCTACCCCGATTTCGCCAGGGATGCCCTGGAAAAGGGCGAACTCGACGAGCGGCGCGTCTGCAAAACCCTGACGTACTGCACCTACCTGATGCGCCAGAAGCACCACCCCACGGGCCAGTACCCGACCGGCTGCCCGCCCTTCGATAAGGACCCCTACGGGGAGATCATCAAACAGGCCCGGGCGGCCAAGCGGAACTAGCTTTACGCTTTAGCGGAGCTTAGCGTTGGGCGTTGATGGCCGAATGCTCCTGATAGACTGAGAGTACATGGCCGCAAACACCGCCTCTTCCCCGCCGGTAGGCGAAGTTGCGGGCCTGCGAGGGGTGCGGGAGTGCCTCCAGTGGTTCACCCGGGAAAAGAAGTGGATCAACGAGATGCACCTGCAACTCTGCCGGGTTCCCGCGCCCACGTTTCTGGAGCAGGAGCGCGCGGAGTGGATGCGGGCGCAGTTCCGGGCGCTCGGCTGCGAGACCACCATCGACCGCGCCGGTAACCTGATCGCCACTCTCCGGCCGTACGTGGAAGGCCCCTTTGTGGCCCTGACCGCGCACCTGGATACGGTACTGGCGCCGCGCAACAAGGACGAAATCGTGGTGGAACCCGACGGGCGGCTGCGCGGTCCCGGGGTGGCGGACAACGGCGCCGGGCTGGCGGCCCTGCTGGCCATCGTCCGGGCGTTGAAGAGCTGCCCGCCACTCGAAGGCGCCCGCTGGGAGCCGCTGTTCGTGGCCAACGTGGGGGAAGAGGGCGAGGGCAACCTCAACGGCATGCGCCACCTCTGCCAGCACGGACCTCTGGCGGGCAGCTTCTGCGCCTTCCTGGTGCTGGACGGCGCCAACACCGACCACATCACCGCCCGCGCCCTGGGCAGCCGCCGCTTCGAGGTCGTCTTTACCGGTCCCGGCGGCCATAGCTGGAGCGACTACGGTACCGGCAACCCGGTCCATGCCCTCAGCCGCGCGGTGGCGCTCTTTGTCGACGCCCGCCAGAACGGCGTCTCCCGCCACTCGCTCAACGTGGGGCTGATCGAGGGCGGCGCCGGCATCAATGCCATCCCCGCGCAGGCCCGCGCCAAGGTGGATATCCGCGCCGAGGACGAGGGCCGGCTGAATCAACTGGTGGAGTCGCTCAACGCCGCCATCGCCCGCGCCCAGGAGGTGGAGAACCAGCGCGCCATCGGCGGCAAGGTCTCCGCGAAGATCAAGGAAATCGGCTCCCGTCCCGCGGGGGTCCTGACCGAAGGCGCCACCATCCTGGCTTACCTCCGGGCCGTGGACGGGCACCTGGGGATCCGTTCCCGCCTGGATACCTCCTCGACCGACGCCAACATCCCGCTCTCGCTGGGCATTCCGGCCGTGGCCATCGGGGCCGGCGGCATCGGGGGAGGCGCCCATACCCCGCAGGAATGGTTCAAACCCGAGGGCCGCGACCTGGGTTTGAAGCGCATCCTCCTCACCCTGGCCATGCTGCTGCGCGATCCCCACCTCCCACCCCCCGGGGACGCGCGGTAATGCGTTCCCGGGCCGAACTGGCACTGGTCTTCAATGCGCTGGTCTGGGGCGCCACCTTCGTGGTGGTCAAGGACGCCCTGCGGGACATCACCCCCCTGCTCTTCCTGGCCCTGCGCTTTTCGCTGGCCACCCTGGCGTTGTTGCTGCTGTTCCGCGGGAGATGGAAACACGCGCGCAACCGCCGCGCGGGCATCCGAGGCGGGGCGATCTGCGGCGTTTTCCTTTTTGCGGGCTACGTCTTCCAGACCTTCGGCCTGCGGCTCACCACGGCGCCTAAGTCCGCCTTTATCACCGGGCTCTCCACCGTGCTGGTACCTTTGCTCGCCATGCTCGTCTATAAGACCAGGCCGCGCATTGCGGAGTTGGGCGGCGTAACGCTGGCCCTGGCCGGATTGAGCCTGATGACGCTGGAGGGCCCCTCCCTCCTGACCATCGGGACGGGCGATCTGCTGACCGCTGTCTGCGCACTGGGTTTTGCCGGACAGATCGTGGCGCTGGGGCATTATTCTTCGGAGGCGAGCTTCGAATGGTTGAGCGTGACACAGGTGGGGATCTCGGCCGTGCTGGCTCTCAGCCTGTTCTGGTGGGCGGAGGCACCCTCGTTTTCCTGGCGGCCCGCGGTGTGGGGTGCGATCGCGCTCACCGGGTTGCTGGCCACCGCCCTGGCATTCACCATCCAATCCTGGGCACAGCAGTACACCACCGCCACCCGGACGGCCCTCATCTTTACACTCGAACCGCTGTTTGCCTGGGGAACTTCCTGGGTGCTCACCGGCGAGACGCTCTCCGGCCGCGGGATAGGCGGCGCGGCCCTGATTTTGACAGGGATCCTGCTTGTGGAGATGAAACCGCCGCAACAGCAACGCCATCCATCAGAATAGAGTTTTGCGGCTGGAGGTAAAATGCTCAGAGACGACCGCAAAACAGAGGAGTTTCCAAAGTCCATGAGTCGTTTCGTAGAAAAAATGCGAACTCAGAAATCGTTGTCGTTCATGCTCATCCTGTTCACGCTGGCGGTCGGCGTCGTGCTCGGCACGCTGATCGATACCGGCGTCAGGGCTGCAAAGGACGACCCGGTGGCCCCAGGCGCTACCCCCCTGCAAATTCCCAACCCCACGCAGTTGTCCACGCAGTTCACCCACATCGCCAGGACGCTGGAGCCTTCCGTGGTGAACATCTCCACCACCTACCTGCCCCGGCAGACGCAGCGCCAACCGCGCCGCCGCCAGCAACAGCCGGGCGACGAGAACATGCAGGATTTCTTCGACCGGTTCTTCGGTTTTCCCTTCGGCGACATACCCCAGATGCCCGACCGCAGGGCCGCGCTCGGTTCCGGCGTCGTGGTGGACAAGGCCGGCTATATCATCACGAATCACCACGTGGTGGACCGCGCCGACCGTATCCAGGTGAAGTTCAATAACGACCCCACCGAGTACGACGCCAAGCTCGTGGGCGTGGATCCTCCCACCGACCTGGCAGTCATCCGGGTCACCGGCAAGAGCGACATCGTCCCCGCCAAGATCGGCAACTCCGATGCCGTGCAGGTGGGGGACTGGGTAGTGGCCATCGGCTCGCCGTTCGGCTTCCAGGCCACCGTCACCCAGGGGATCATCAGCGCCAAGGAGCGCGATATCCCCGGGGAAGCGTCTCAGTTCCAGCACTTCCTTCAGACCGACGCGGCCATTAACCCCGGCAACTCCGGCGGGCCGCTGCTGAACATCCGGGGCGAGGTCATCGGAATCAACACCGCCATCGCGTCGCGTTCCGGCGGCTACCAGGGCGTGGGCTTCGCCCTGCCCGTCAACTCGGCCGTGCGGGTCTATAACGAGATCATCCGCACCGGGCGGGTAACGCGCGGCGGCCTGGGCATCTCCTTCAGGCCTTCGGAAGCACCCGGCACGCGCGAACTGCTGCGGGCCTACGGCGCCACTGAAGGCGTCTTCGTCGAGCAGGTCGAACCGGGCGGCCCCGCCGACAAGGCCGGCATCAAGCCGGGCGACATCGTGGTGGCCATCAACAACCAGCCCATCAGCAACGGGCAGCAGTTGATCGAACTGGTCACCGGTACGCCGGTCGGCACCGCCCTGAACGTGACGGTGCTGCGCGAAAACCGCCGCCAGAGCTTCAACGTCACGGTGGCCGACCTGGCCAAGGTCTTCCCGGATCGTTTCGGCACCGGAGGACCGGATGAGGGCTCCGGACCCGACGGCGAGGCCGCGCGCTTCGGCATGAGCATCGAGAACCTCACGCCCGAGCGCCGCCGCTCACTGGGCATCGAACGCGAAGGCGGCGTCCTGGTGGACGAGGTAGCGCCGGGATCCTTCGCCGACGATATCGGGTTGCGGCGCGGCGACCTCATCGTGGCGCTGAACCGCAAGCCCGTTACCAGTGCCGACGATATCAAGCGCATGGGCGCCAACCTCAAGCCCGGCGATGCAGTGGCCTTCGAAATCATGCGTCCGGAACCCGGCCGCCGGGGCCGCTGGATTACCATGTTCCTGGCCGGCTCCATGCCCAATAACGGGCGTTAGAGGGCGCCATGCCCGATAACGGGCGTTAGAATAAAGTGAGGGCGGGGTTTCCCGCCCTCCTTCTTCATTTGTTCCAGGGAGGCGTTTTGCGGAGCAACTTTGTCCTGCTGCTCAGCGTGTTGTTGATCGCCGCCTGCCTCGGTTGGGGCCAGGCGCAGAAGAAGTCCTCGGCCAAGAGTACCGCCAAGAGCGCCGCGCCAAAGAGCACCGCCAAAAAGAGTGCCGCCAAAAAGAGTACCGCGAAGAAGTCAAGCGCCAGGAAGAGCACGTCCACAAGAAGGCGGACGACCACGGCGAGGCGCCGGACAACCTGGCGCAACCGCCAGACCGCACCCGACCGCGAGCGCTACCGCGAAATCCAGCAGGCGCTCGTAGATAAGGGATACCTGGAGGGCCCCGCCACAGGCCGGTGGGACCAGGCCTCCATTGACGCGCTGCGCCGCTTCCAGGAGGAGCAGAACCTGGAGCCGGACGGCAAAATCAACTCCCTCTCCCTCATCGCCCTCGGCCTGGGGCCCAAGTACGATACCCAGGCCACCCCTCAGCAGCCCTGAAGATCCCTGTTTGCAACAGCTTGTGGCAGCGCGCGGCGGGCGCTCCCCGGGTGTTGTGAATCTTTCCCGTCCTGTGGATTTTTGCGACAAAGACGTCTTATAATAGGGCTTACCAAAACCCAATTCCCGGAAGGAGGGGAGAGTTGACCAACTCAACCGCACCCGCGCCCCGAGCAAAAGTCACCATCGACGGAAACGAAGCCGCTGCATTCGTAGCTCATCAGATCAACGAAGTTATAGCCATTTACCCCATTACGCCCTCTTCGAACATGGGAGAGTGGGCGGACCAGTGGTCCTCCGAAGGCAAAACGAACATCTGGGGTACGGTGCCCTCGGTGGTCGAGATGCAGAGCGAGGGCGGCGCTTCCGCCGCGCTGCACGGCGCTCTCCAGGCCGGCTCGCTGGGCACCACGTTCACCGCCTCCCAGGGCCTCATGCTGATGATCCCCACGATGTACAAGGTCGCGGGCGAGTTGACCCCCACGGTGTTCCACATCGCGGCGCGCTCGCTGGCCGCCCAGGCCCTGTCGATCTTCGGAGATCACAGCGACGTGATGGCCGTACGCCAGACCGGCTTCGGCATCATCGCCTCCAACTCCGTTCAGGAGGTCATGGACACGGCCCTCATCGCCCAGGCGGCGTCGCTGGAATCGCGGGTGCCCTTCGTGCACTTTTTCGACGGCTTCCGCACCTCCCACGAAGTGGCCAAGGTGGAGGCGCTGACGCCGGACGACCTGCGCGCCATGATCGACAACGACCTGGTCCAGGCGCACCGCTCCCGGGCGCTCTCACCCGACCGCCCGGTCATCCGCGGCACCGCGCAGAACCCGGACGTCTACTTCCAGGCGCGCGAGACCGTCAACCCCTACTACCTGGCCTGCCCCACCATCGTCCAGAACGCCATGGACCGGTTTGCCGCGCTCACCGGCCGGCAGTATCGTCTTTTCGACTACGTGGGGGCGCCGGATGCCGACCGCGTGATCGTAATCATGGGGTCGGGCGCCGAGGTGACCCACGAAACCGTGGACTACCTCAACGCGCACGGGCAGAACGTCGGGGTGCTGAAAGTCCGGCTGTTCCGCCCGTTTGCCATCGAGCAGTTCGTCGCCGCCCTTCCCAAGTCCGCGCAGTCGATCGCGGTGCTGGACCGCACCAAGGAGCCCGGTTCCATCGGGGAGCCGCTCTACCAGGACGTGGTCACCGCGCTGGTTGAGGCGGGTGTCACGGGCAAGACCGTGATCGGCGGCCGCTACGGCCTCTCCTCCAAGGAGTTCACCCCCGCCATGGTGAACGGCATCTTCGAGGAGTTGAAGAAGCAGTCGCCCAAGCGCCATTTCACCGTGGGAATCCGGGACGACGTCACCCATACCTCGATAGACTACGACGCCTCGTTCTCCACCGAGGACCCCGGGACCGTGCGCGCCATCTTCTACGGCCTGGGCGCCGACGGCACGGTGGGCGCAAACAAAAACTCGATTAAGATTATCGGCGAGGAAACCCCCAATTACGCCCAGGGCTACTTCGTCTACGACTCCAAGAAGTCCGGCGCCATCACCACCTCGCACCTGCGTTTCGGCCCCAAGCCCATCCGTTCCAGCTACCTGATCTCGCAGGCCAACTTCGTAGCCTGCCACCAGTTCTCCTTCCTGGAACGCTTCCCCATGCTGCACGTGGCCGAGCCCGGCGCCACCTTCCTGCTGAACTCGCCCTACGGCCCGGACGAAGTGTGGGACCAGCTTCCTGAAGAAGTGCAGGAAATTATCCTCGCCAGGAAGCTGAAGTTTTACGTGATCGACGGCTACACGGTGGCCCGCGAAACCGGCATGGGCGGCCGCGTGAACACCATCATGCAGACCTGCT
>JAWLGN010000357.1:0-5004 GCA_041685075.1 Bryobacteraceae bacterium | reverse complement strand
TTGAAATCCACGATGGCGTTCTCGTCCCCGTCAAACAGCTCGGGCTCGAATAATTGATCGGCCCTGTGCGCCATCCCCGTGTAGAAAAACTCCGCTTCCGGGTGCACCGCGCCGGCGATGAACCGCGTGAAGAAGGCCGCAGCCGCGGCGCCGTCGAAACAATGGTCGTGATAAAGGACTCGTACCCGCATGAAGCCGCTTCTTATCGAGAAAACCTTTCAGATTGCCTGAACACAGCGCCAAATGCAACTCGGACCGGCTGCCCCATGCGAGAAGACGCTCAGCGGCGCCGCGCCGCGCGCCGCCCGTTGCTCTCGCGAAGTACGTTGATCGTCCCCCGGCACTCCGGCGCGCCGCACCGGCAGGGCACTCTCTCCACCTTGGGCGAAAAACGGTAGTCCACCGTCAACTCCTCTCCCGGCTCGATCGCCCGCCGGCTCATATAGAGAATGTGGCCCTTGATGATGCAACTGTAGAGGTTCGGGGCGCAGCTATGGTTGATGATCTCCGCCCCGCTGCCTCCCGCCGCGCCGTCGATCGTCCAGTAGTCGTCCAGCGTGAACAGGTAGGTGCGCGGGCCCTGCCCCCGGCGCTTGGTCTCCGCCCGGCTGATGCGCTCTCCGGTATACTCGATCACCTTGCGCCGCGCCGGAATCGCTTCCTCCGCGTAAACACCCCAGCGGTGGATCGGCGACCTGCCGACTCGCAAGCGGAAGCAGGCATACTTCGGGTCGATACGCAGCAGCATTGAGTGTGCCGATTGTAGCAGACTGAAGCTACCTTCGCCCTTCGGGTCGTTATAATACTCACCGTGATCCAAATTCAAGGTGACTCCGCCGCTCTTTTCCAAGACACGCTCGCGTTCGCCGGGCAGCAGCTTCGCGCCCTCATCGAACGCCACCCCGACTTCTATCCGATGTATACCAGCCAGGGGCGCTGGAAACATGCCGGCGAGGCCTGGACGCACTGGTGCGATGGCTTTCTCCCCGGAATGATGTGGATCCTCGCCGCCCGCCACGCGGCCGATACCGCCGAGGGCGCCTTCTGGCGCGAACAGGCCATGCGCTACTCCCGGCCTCTGGAGCCGCGCAAAATGGACCGCAATGTCCATGACCTTGGATTCATCTTCATGTCCACCTACTATCGCTGGTACCGCCTCACCGGCGAAAAGGCCCTCAACGACGTCATCGTGCAGGCCGGCCGCACCATGTCCCTCCGCTTCAAGGAGAAAGGCCAGTACCTCCGCTCCTTCGTCTCCGAAGACTCCCTGTTCATCGACATCATGATGAACGTGGGCATCATCTTCTATGCCGCGCTCGAAACCGGCGATCCCCAGCTCATGGACGTGGCCATGCGCCATACCCTCACCACCCGGCGCGTGCTTGTCCGCGGCGACGGCTCCACCGCCCACGAGGGCCTCTTCGATCTCGAAACCGGCGAGTTCCTCAAACAAACCACCCACCAGGGCTATCGCGGCGATTCCTGCTGGTCCCGCGGGCTGGCCTGGTCCCTCTACGGCTTCGGCACCTGCTACGGCTATACCCGCGACCCCCGCTTCCTCCAGACCGCCATGGCCTGCGCCGATTTCTACATCGCCAACACCCCGCCCGACGGCGTGGCCCCCTGGGACTACGATGCCCCGCCCGAAAGCCGCACCCTGCTCGATACCTCCGCCGCCGCCATCGCCGCCTCCGGCCTGCTCCAGCTCGCCGGCATCTGCCCCGACCCTGTCAAGGGCGACTTCTACGGTCAGGCCGCCCGCCATATCCTCACCTCCCTCTGCACCCGGCACCTGGCCAAAGGCGATCCCGCCTGGGAAGGCATCCTCAAGGGCGGCGTCTACCACATCCACAAGAACCTGGGCGTGAACGAAAGCGTCATGTGGGGCGAGTACTTCTTCCTCGAAGCCCTCGAACGCGCCCTGGCCGCTCAAGACACCCCCCGCCCGTAAAGACACCTCTCGCAACCGCGGCCCCTGCTGGCGAATTTCACCACAGGGGCCGCCCTTCATCCCGCTGCTCCCCCCTCGGGCCGCAATAACTGCGCACCTAAGACGTGCAATATTCAACACCCTGCTAAAAAATCCGGCTTCACGATGAAACAAAAGTCACAGAGTGTTGTATTTTGGGGTAACGTCCTGTGGATAAGCGGCGCGACGCGCACCGCTGTGGCCTGGCCTCGCCCAGGCAGACATCATTACTTGGACGCGCACCGGCCCCGCCGGTGGCACGAGGAGATCCTGAAAATGGGCGATCATTCTTTGACAATCATCGATAACCGCACCGAAAAAACCTACTCGCTCCCCGTTTCGAACGGAACGATCCGCGCCATGGATCTGCGCCAGATCAAGCAGGGGCCGGAGGACTTCGGCCTCATGACCTACGACCCGGCGTTCATGAACACCGCCTCCTGCCGCAGTTCCATCACCTACCTCGATGGCGCAGCCGGCATCCTCCGCTACCGCGGCTACCCCATCGAGCAACTGGCGGAAAACAGCACGTTCCTGGAAGTCGCCTACCTCTTGCTCAACGGCGAACTCCCCACTCCCCGGCAGCTTGAAGAATGGGTCGGGATGGTCACCCTCCACACCATGGTCCACGAGAACGTGAAGAAGCTCATGGACGGCTTCCGCCACGACGCCCACCCCATGAGCATGCTCATGAGTGCGCTGGCCGCCCTCTCCACCTACTACCCGGAAGCGCGCAATATACAGGACCCCAGGTCGCGCGCCTTACAGGTGGTGCGCCTGATTGCCAAGTTGCCCACCCTGGCGGCCATGGCCTACCGCCACCGCCTCGGCCTTCCCTACGTCCTCCCCGACAACGACCTGAGTTATACCGGCAACTTCATGAACATGCTCTGGCGTAAGACCGAGTCCCGCTACCGGCCGCACCCGGTGCTCGAGCGCGCCCTCGACGTGCTCTTCATCCTCCACGCCGATCACGAGCAGAATTGCAGCACCAACACCATGCGCGCCGTCGGCAGCTCCCACGCCGATCCTTACGTCACCACCGCCGCCGCCACCGCCGCGCTCTCCGGTCCGCTGCACGGCGGCGCCAACGAGGAGGTGCTCCGCATGCTTGCCGAAATCGGCGGCGTGCAGCACATCCCCGAGTACATCCGGCGCGTCAAGGCCGGCGAAATCCGGCTCATGGGCTTCGGCCATCGCGTCTACAAGAACTACGACCCCCGCGCGCGCATCATCCGGCGCATCGCCGAGGAGGTCTTCGACGTCACCGGCCGCAATCCCCTGCTCGACATCGCTCTCGAACTCGAGCGCATCGCCCTCTCCGACGACTACTTCGTCAAGCGCAAGCTCTACCCCAACGTGGACTTCTACTCCGGCATCATCTACCAGGCGATGGGCTTCACCCCGGACATGTTCACGGTCCTGTTCGCCATTGCCCGCGCCGCCGGCTGGCTGGCCCAATGGCAGGAGATGCTGGAAGACGCCGAACAGAAGATCGCCCGCCCGCGCCAGCTCTACACCGGCGCTTCCCCGCGCGACTACGTAACCCTGGAACGGCGCGCCGGCTCCAGAGTCATGGCCATCGCCTGACCGGCTCCCGCAGGGGGCTCCCGGGACCCTCGCCTCGGGAGCCCTGCCCTTCCTCCGGCCGTTCCAGCAGGTGGAACTCCACACGCAGAATTTTCATCTATAATTTCCAACGGAGGTTCGTATGTCTCGAAACATACTACTAGGGGTTCTTGTCGTTCTGCTCGGATCAGCAGCCCCACTGGCCTCCCAGGATGCTCGCGGCAGCATCGTCGGGCGTGTCACGGACGCCAGCGGGGCCGTTGTTCCGGGCGCTGATGTTCGCGCCATCAACGTTGCTACTGGTGTGGCTGCTTCCAGCAAGACCAACCAGGCCGGCAACTATACCCTGCCTTACCTGGTTCCCGGTATCTACACCGTGACTGCCGAGATGACCGGGTTCAAGCGCTTCGTGCGCGAAAACGTTCAAGTGCGCGTCAACGATACCGTGCAACTGGACATTCCCATGGCTCTGGGCGAGGTGACCGAGGCCGTTCAGGTCACCGCCGAAACGCCCCTGCTCACCACCACCGAAGCCTCGCTGGGCCAGGTGGTCGATGAGCGGCGCGTCAACGAACTGCCGCTGTTCGCCGGCAACGCCCTGGACCTGGTTCACCTGGCCCCCGGCACCGTCAACGGGACGGATATGCGGCTGCGCAAGGCGCCTTTTAACAACGCCCCATCGCAGTTCTCCACCGACGGTTCCGGCAACTACAACAACGAGTTCACCATCGACGGTGTCTCCAACACGTACTCAGACGGCACTTCGCCGCGCGTAGCCTTCTCGCCTCCGGCGGCCGCCATCGCGGAGTTCCGAGTCCAGACGTCTGCTTTCGACGCTTCCGTGGGCCATACCCAGGGATCGCTGGTGAACGTCAGCACCAAGGGCGGCACCAACGAACTGCATGGCTCCGCCTGGTGGTGGTTGCGGCATTCCAAGCTCGACGCCCCCACTGTCTTCCAGAACCGCTCCGGCCAGAAGCTGCCCATCTACCAGGACAACCGTTATGGCTTCTCCGCCGGCGCGCCTGTTTACATCCCCGGGGTGTACAACGGCAAGAACAGAACGTTCTGGCACTTCACCTGGGAAGCCAACAAGTTCGGCGATCCCAACGTGGGCGCTTCCACCTCTACCGTGCCGCGCGAGGCGTGGCGCAACGGCGACTTCTCGGACCTGCTGGCCCTGGGTAGCAACTATCAGCTCTACGACCCGGCCACCATCGCGCCGGCCGCCAACGGGCGCTTCAGCCGCCAGCCGCTCCCCGGCAACGTTCTCCCCGCCAGCCGTCTGAACAAGGTGGGGCAGAACCTCATGAACCTGTTCCCCCTGCCGAACGCGCCGGGCACCGCCGACGGCCGCAACAACTTCTTCCTCTCGGGCAAGGCGCTGGAGGACTACTGGACCACCATCGGGCGGTTCGATCACGCCTTCAGCGAGCAGCACCGCATGTTCGTCCGCTTCCATCGCG